>NZ_BAAGWN010000007.1:0-138541 GCF_054780335.1 Curvibacter fontanus | reverse complement strand
GTTCAGGCGGCTCAAGGGCTACCGACGCATCTTCTCTCGGTTCGAGAAACTCGATGCAATGTTTCTTGGCTTTCTCAGCTTCGTGCTCGTGGCAGATGGCCTTCGTGGTTTGTGTTAACAGGCCCTAACTCGTTGCGCCTCTGTCCCAGGTTGCCCAACTCAACCATTAGATCGTGAAACGCTGCCTTGCTTGAGGGATCGGTGATTTTTCGAATATCCACGAAACGGGAGAACAACACATCTGCGGTTCTGAGTCTCTGGTTGTACGCCAGTTCATTTATTAGGATAAGAACTGCCTCGCTGTCCGTGTCGCCCAGCAACACAAGGAGTTCGGTGACAGTATTTTCAAGATGCTGGAAGCCGACGATGAATCGGCCGAGTTGGTGGTAGGCGGTGGGGTTTGACATGGGACTCAACTAAATATAGACCGCAAAAGTGCGGGCCAACATGACTGGATGATCATCATGTGCGACTCCCCTAGTGCCTGTAAGTGTTTGATTTATATCTGAAATCTTCGATGCGGCCAACAAGCTCGCCCTCGCATTTCCAGGCGTACCTCGCGGCAAGGCCTCTCCGCCAACAGCGCAGGGCGATGAATAGCCCCGTATCGCCGACAGGGCAGGAAAATCCCCTAAGCTCCCGGTCATGAACATCTCCTTCTGGCGACTCGCCTGGAAAACCCTCTGGCGTGACCTGCGTGCAGGCCAGCTGCGCCTGCTGATCCTGGCTGTGACCCTGGCGGTGGCGGCGCTCACCGCCGTGGGCTTTTTTGCCGACCGGCTCAAAGGCGGCATGCAGCGCGATGCGCGCCAGTTGCTGGGTGGTGATGCGGTCATCGTCAGCGACAACCCCACGCCGGCTTCCTTGTTGGCGCTGGCGAAATCCAGCGGGCTGCAGATCTCTGGCTCGTTGAGCTTTCCGACCATGGCGCGCGCCGACGACAAGCAGGGCGGCGCCACGCGCCTGGTTTCGCTCAAGGCGGTGGAGGCGGGTTACCCGCTGCGCGGCAAACTCACCGTCAGCACCGAAGCGGGCACGCCGGCGGCAGCCACGCGCGATATCCCGGCGCCGGGTGAGGTCTGGGCCGATCCGGCCCTACTTGATGCCCTGGACCTCAAGGTGGGCGACAAGCTCTTGCTCGGTGAATCGGCCCTGCGCATCACGCGCCTGATCGGGGTGGAGCCGGACCGCGGCGCCGGTTTCATCAACTTCGCGCCACGTGCGTTGATCCACCAGACCGATCTGGCCGCCACGCAACTGGTGCAGCCGGCCAGCCGCGTGAGTTACCGCCTGGCCGTGGCCGGTGAGGACAAGGTGGTGAATGCCTTCGTCAAGCGCGCCAATGAGGCCGTCGAGCGCGAGCAATTGCGCGGCGTGCGCATCGAGGCCCTGCAGGGCGGCCGCCCCGAGATGGCGCAGACGCTGGAGCGTGCCGAAAAATTCCTCAACCTGGTGGCCCTGCTGGCCGCGCTGCTGAGCGCCGTGGCCGTGGGCCTGGCCGCGCGCTCTTTTGCCAATCAGCACCTGGACGACTGCGCCATGCTGCGCGTGCTGGGTCTGTCCCAGTCCACCATCGCGCGCAGCCATGCGCTGGAGTTCCTGCTCGTGGGCCTGGCCGGCGGTGTGCTGGGTGTGGCCCTGGGCTGGGCCGTGCACCACATCTTTGTGCTGCTGCTGGCCGGCCTGGTGGACACGGCGCTGCCCGCGCCGGGCCTGTGGCCCGTTGTCTTCGGCCTGGGCATGGGCCTCACGCTCATGCTGGCCTTCGGTCTGCCGCCGGTGCTGCAACTGGCACAGGTGCCGGCGCTGCGTGTGATCCGGCGCGACCTGGGCACGCTGCGGCCCATGTCCATCGGTGTGCTGGCGCTGGGGGTGCTGGGGTTTGCCGTCTTGCTGCTGGCTGCCAGCAGCGATATCAAGCTGGGGCTCATCACCGTGGGGGGCTTTGGCGGCGCCGTGGCGATCTTTGCCCTGGCCAGCTGGGGCGCGGTCCTGCTGCTGCGCCGTGTGGTGCGCGAGAACACCGCGCCGCGCTGGCTGGTGCTGGCGACGCGTCAGCTCTCGGCGCGGCCCATCTACGCCGTGCTGCAGGTCAGCAGCCTGGCCGTGGGCCTGCTGGCCCTGCTGCTGCTGGTGCTGCTGCGCACCGACCTGATCCGCAGCTGGCGCCAGGCCACGCCGGCCGATGCGCCCAACCGTTTTGTCATCAACATCCAGCCCGACCAGGGAGAGGCCTTCCAGCACCAGCTGCGCGAGGCCGGTGTGACGGGCTACGACTGGTTCCCCATGATCCGCGGCCGCCTGGTGGCCGTGAACGACCGCCCCGTGCAGGCGCAGGACTACGAGGACGACCGGGCCCAGCGCCTGGTGGAACGCGAGTTCAATCTCTCGCACAGCGCGCAGCCGCCGGGCCACAACCCCATCGTCGCCGGCCGCTGGACGGCGGAAGACGCGAACGGCATCAGCATGGAGGAGGGCATCGCCAAGACGCTGAACCTCAAGCTCGGCGACAAGCTGCGTTTCGACATCGCCGGTCTGCAGAAGGAAAGCACCATCACCTCGCTGCGCAAGGTGGACTGGGGCTCCATGCGGGCCAACTTCTTCGCGCTCTACCCGGTGAGCCGGATGCCCGACCTGCCCGTCACCTACCTGGCTGCGTTGCGCGCGCCCGGACAGGCCGGCTTCGACAGCGCGCTGGTGCGCCAGTTTCCCAACATCACCGTGGTGGACCTCAGCGCCACGCTGGCCCAGGTGCAAGGCGTGCTGGAGCAGGTGAGCCGCGCGGTGGAGTTTCTCTTCGGTTTCACGCTGGCCGCCGGTCTGGTGGTGCTGTTTGCGGCCGTCACCGCCACGCGCGAGGAGCGCGCGCGCGAATACGCCATCATGCGCGCCGTGGGCGCGGGCAGCGGCCTGCTGCGCCAGGTGCAGCGCGCCGAACTGGCGGGTGTGGGCGCGCTGGCCGGGGCGCTGGCCGCCGTGGTTTCGGCCGTGGTGGGCTGGGCGCTGGCGCGTTACGCCTTCAATTTCGAATGGACGGTCACCTGGTGGCTGTTGCCCGTCGGGGCCGTCAGCGGCGCGCTGCTGGCCTGGTTCGCCGGCTGGTGGGGCCTGCGCAGCGTGCTGCGCCGACCGGTGGTGCAGACACTGCGACAGGCGGCCTCTTGAGATGACAAAATGACGGAATAACCTCGCCGCTCTGCGCGTCCTCAATGACGCGGGCTACGCCCGCATGACTTCAGTCATTTCGTCATCGATGCCGCGCAGCGGCGAAGTCATGCCCGCGCCAGCGGGCGTCATCACGAACCCACACCATGCCAGCAGAACATCCAACCCAACCCGCCACCCCTTTCGAATGGATCGGCGGCGAGGCCAAGGTCCACGCCCTGGTCGAACGCTTTTACGACCTGATGGACCTGGAGCCGGGCTACAAGGAATTGCGCGCCGCGCATGGCAGCGAGTTGACGGATGCGCGGCAGAAACTGGCTTGGTTCCTGACCGGCTGGCTCGGCGGCCCGCAGCACTACACCGAACGCTTCGGCCACCCGCGCCTGCGCGCGCGCCACATGCCCTTCAAGATCGGCCTGGTCGAACGCGACCAGTGGCTGGCCTGCATGGACCAGGCCATGGGGGAGGTGGGCATCGATGAGGAACTGCGCGGCAAACTGCGCGAGTCTTTTTCCGGGACGGCGGACTGGATGCGCAACACTCCCGGCTAGCCGGGAGTGTTGCGCTTTGCGCTGTATTGACGCTCACCCCTCCCAAACCCTCCCCATCAAGCGGAGGGCTGAAGAAGAACCACGACGGCGCCGGCCCCACCCTCCGCCGGCCGCGCCTGCACAAACGCCAGCACTTCCTTCTTCTGCGCCAGCCAGCTCTGCACCCGGCCCTTGAGCACCGGGGTCTTGCCCGGTGAGCCCAGGCCCTTGCCGTGGACCACGCGCACGCAGCGCAGGCCCTGCTGGTGCGCCTCGCGGATGAACTGGCCCAGGGCTTCGCGGGCGTCTTTGGTGCGCAGGCCGTGCAGGTCGAGCTGGCGCTGGATGGCCCAGTCGCCGCGGCGCAGCTTGCGCGTGACGTCGGGGCCGATGCCGGGGCGGCGGTAGCTCAGGTGCTCGTCGGTTTCCAGCAGGGTGCTGATGTCGAATTCGTCGCTCAGGGTTTCCTGCAGCGCGGCCTGCTCGTCCAGCTGGTGCTGCAGGGGCAGCGGTGGGGGCTTGGTGTTTTTGAGCTGAACCTTGGCGGGCTGGGCCAGGGGCTGCACCTTGCCTGCGGCTTGCAAAAACAGGTCCTTGTCCGCTGTGGCCTGACGGGCTTTTTTCGCTGCCTCGACCTTGCGCTCGGCTTCGCGCTTGGCCTGAGCCTCTATTTCTTTCTTGACCTGCTTGAGGTCGGCCAAGGACTTCACGGTGACCATCAGACCAGACCTTTCTCGGCCATGGACAGCGCCAGGCCCGGCGCCACGATCATGTGGTCCAGCACGCGCACGTCGACCAGGGCCAGCGCGGCTTTCAGCGCTTGGGTCAGGGCCTCGTCGGCGCGCGAAGGCTGCACCGTGCCGCTGGGATGGTTGTGCGCCAGCACCACGGCGGCGGCGTGGTGGTGCAGGGCGCGCAGCACCACTTCGCGCGGGTAGACGCTGGTCTGCGCCAGGGTGCCGCGAAACAGCTCCTCCAGCGCCAGCAGCTTGTGCTGGTTGTCGAGAAACAGCACGGCAAAACATTCGTGTTTCTTGTTGGCCAGGTGCAGCTGCAGGTAGTCCTTGACGGCCTGGGGGGTGTCCAGCGCGGCGCGTTCGCGCAATTGCTCGGCCAGGGCACGGCGGGCCAGCTCCAGCACGGCCACCAGTTCGGCGCGTTTGGCCGGGCCCAGGCCCTTGATGCGTTTCAGGTCGTCGGCGCTCGCGTGCAGCAGGCCGGCCAAACCGCCAAAGCTGTCCAGCAGCTCCTGCGCCAGCTGCAGCACGCCCTTGCCGGCCAGGCCGGTGCGCAGCAGCAGGGCCAGCAGCTCAGCATCAGACAGCGCCCCCGGGCCGCGGGCCAGCAGCTTTTCGCGGGGTCGCGCGTCGGGGGGGAGGTCTTTGAGGGGCATAGGATGACCGTTCGGGCTGAGCCTGTCGACGCCGGTTTCACGCAGGGTGGAAAGACCCTTCGACAAGCTCAGGGTGAGCGGACAGACAAGTTTTTACAATGGAGCCCAGTTTATCGGGACTTTCATGAACGCCACCCCTGCCCGGGTCCAGCCCGGCTCCTTCCTCACGCTGCATTACCGCCTCTCGGGGCCGGCCGGTGACATCATCAATACCTTCGGCGGCAAGCCGGCCACGCTGACCATCGGCACGGGCGAACTGGCCCCGGGGGTGGAGCAGATACTGCTGGGCCTGGAGGAGGGTGTGCACACCACGCTGCAACTGCCGCCGGGGGCTTATGGCGAGCGCAACCCCGACATGCAGCAGTGGCTCTCGCGCAAGGAATTGCGCGAGCTGGGTGACCCCAACGAGCAATACGCGGTGGGCGACGTGGTGCAGTTCCCCACGCCGGACCGCAAGGGACAATTCGGCGGTGTGGTGCGCCAGCTGGGCGAAGAGGCTGTATTGTTCGACTTCAACCACCCGCTGGCGGGCCAGCCCGTGACCTTTGAAGTGCAACTGATCGGGGTGTTATGAGCATGGGTTCGCAGGCAGATATGAGCGCCGCCGGGCCGTCCCAAGGCGCGAAGGCCCCCTCGGGGGGCAGCGCAGGACACGAAGTGACAAGCGTGGGGGCCGAGATCTTTTTGGCCGAACCGCGCGGTTTTTGCGCCGGCGTGGACCGCGCCATCGAGATCGTGGAGCGGGCCCTGACCAAATTCGGCCGCCCGATCTATGTGCGCCACGAGATCGTGCACAACACCTATGTGGTGAACGACCTCAAGGCCAAGGGCGCCATCTTCATCGAGGAGCTGTCCGACGTGCCGCCCGGTGCCACGCTGGTGTTCTCGGCCCATGGCGTGAGCAAGGCCGTGCAGCAGGAGGCGCAGGCGCGCGGCTTCCGGATCTTCGACGCCACCTGTCCGCTGGTGACCAAGGTGCATGTGGAGGTGGCCAAGCTGCACAAGGAAGGCTACGAGTTCATCATGATCGGCCACAAGGGCCACCCGGAAGTGGAAGGCACCATGGGCCAGCTCGATTCCGGCATCCACCTGGTGGAGGACGAGGGCGGCGTGGCGCATGTGCGGCCCGCGCAGACGGCCAAGCTGGCCGTGGTGACGCAGACCACGCTTTCCGTGGACGACGCGGCCGGCATCATGGCGGCAGTCAAGGCCCGTTTCCCTCAGGTGCGCAGCCCGAAGCAGCAGGACATCTGCTACGCCACGCAGAACCGGCAGGACGCCGTCAAGCTGCTGAGTCCGCAGGTGGACGTGGTCATCGTCGTGGGCAGCCCCACCAGCTCCAACAGCAACCGCCTGCGCGAGGTGGCCAGGAAGCTGGGGACCGACGCCTATATGGTGGACAGCGCCGAGGAGCTGAAGCCGGAGTGGTTCGAGGGCAAGGGCCGCGTGGGCCTGACGGCCGGCGCCTCGGCCCCGGAAATCCTGGTGCAGCAGGTAATCGAGCGCATCCGGGCGCTGGGCGCCGTGGCGGTGCGCAAGATGGACGGCATCGAGGAGACCATCAAGTTCCCCCTGCCCAAAGGCTTGAAGGCCTGATGATCTCGAGTCTCAAGGCCTGAGCGATCGCCAACTTACAATTCCCCCATGCTAGACCTCACCCTGCTCCGCAAAGACCTCGACGGCGTGCTGGCGCGCCTGCAGACGCGCAAGAACCCGCAGCCCTTTCTTGATGCCGACAAGTTCCGCGGCCTGGAGGCCGAGCGCAAGACCATCCAGACCCGCACCGAAGAACTGCAGAACAAGCGCAACACCCTGAGCAAACAGATCGGTGCGCTCATGGGTCAGGGCAAAAAAGACGAAGCCGAAGCGGCCAAGGCCGAGGTCAACGCGCTCAAGGGTGAGCTCGAAAGTTCGGCCGCGCGCCTGGAGCAGATCCAGACCGATATGCAGGCCCTGCTGCTGGCCGTGCCCAATCTGCCGCACGAGAGCGTTCCCGTGGGCAGCGACGAGCACGGCAATGTGGTGGCGCGCAGCTGGGGCACGCCGAAGCAGTATGACTTTGCCGTCAAGGACCACGTGGACGTGGGTGAACCGCTGGGCCTGGACTTCGACACCGGCACCAAGCTCACGGGCTCGCGCTTCACGGTCATGAAGGGCGGCATCGCCCGCCTGCACCGCGCGCTGGCCCAGTTCATGCTCGACGTGCAGACGCAGGAACACGGCTACACCGAGTGCTACACGCCCTACATCGTCAACGCCGACACGCTGCGCGGCACGGGCCAACTCCCGAAGTTCGAGGAAGACCTGTTCGCCGCCAAGAAGGGCGGCCAGGAGGGCGCGGCCGAGGACGTGGCGCTCTACCTGATCCCCACCAGTGAGGTGACGCTGACCAACTTCGTGCGCGACGAGATCGTGGCCGAAGCGGACCTGCCCCTCAAGCTCACGGCCCACACGCCCTGCTTCCGCTCCGAGGCCGGCAGTTACGGGCGCGACACGCGCGGCATGATCCGTCAGCACCAGTTCGACAAGGTCGAGATGGTGCAGATCGTGCACCCGGAGAAAAGCTACGAGGCGCTGGAAGAGATGACACGCCACGCCGAAGCCATCCTGCAGAAGCTGGGCCTGCCCTACCGCGTGATGAGCCTGTGCACCGGTGACATGGGTTTCGGTGCCGCCAAGACCTATGACCTCGAAGTCTGGCTGCCCGCGCAGAACACCTACCGCGAGATCAGCTCGGTCTCCAACTGCGAGGCTTTCCAGGCCCGCCGCCTGCAGGCGCGTTTCAAGAACGCCCAGGGCAAGAACGAACTGCTGCACACGCTCAACGGCTCCGGCCTGGCCGTGGGCCGCGCCCTGGTGGCTGTGTTGGAGAATTACCAGCGCGCCGACGGCAGCGTGGAAATCCCCGCGGCCCTGCAGCCCTATATGCGCGGCCTCAAGGAACTGCGGCCGTGAACTCGCGCCGGCGCACCCTGTGCCAGTTGCTGACCGGTAGCGCGGTGCTCGGTGCGGGCGTTGCGCAGGCGGCGGTGCCCGAAGCGGGCCAGCCCGCACCGGACTTCGAGTTGCCCGACCAGCAGGGCAAGACGCGCAAGCTCGGCGACTGGCGCGGCAAGTGGCTGGTGCTTTATTTCTACCCCAAGAACGACACACCGGGCTGCACCGAAGAGGCCTGCACCTTCCGCGACGACTGGCTGCAGCTGCAGGCCCTGGGCGCCGAGGTGGTGGGCATCAGCGTGGACAGCAGCGCTTCGCACGCGGCCTTCGCGCAGAAGTACAAACTGCCTTTCCCTCTGCTGGCCGATGAAAAAGGCGAGGTGGCCGCGCGTTACGGCACCCTGTCGGACTGGCTGGTCTACAAATTCGCCAAGCGCTACACCTTCGTGATCGATCCCCAGGGGCGCATGGCCAAGGCCTACCGCTCGGTGGACACGGCCAGGCATTCCGCCGAGATCGTGGCGGATCTCAAGCAGCTCCAGCTGCGCCGCTGAAATACGGACGAGCCCGAGCCATGCCTGCCAAGACCCCAGCCCAGTCCGGACAGCCCATGGCAGGGGCCCAGGCCAGCAGCGCCGAGGTGGTGAACCGCGCCGCTTTTGACGGGCGCCTGGCCCAGGAGTGGGACCGTGCGCAACGCGCGGCAGAGCCGCTGTCCCTGCTGCTGATCGACGTGGACCACTTCCGCGCTTATGCCGACACCCACACGGCCACCCTGAGCGAGGAGCGTTTGAACCGGATCGCCACGACCCTGGCACGTGCTGTCTTCCGCCCGGCCGACATGGTGGCGCGTTACGACGATGACGAGTTCGCCATCCTGCTGCCGGCCGTGCACGAGGTGGGCGCGCGTGTGGTGGCGGCACGTGTGCGTTTGCTGGTCAACGCCCTGGCCATGCCGCACAGTGGCGGTGAGGGCGGCATCGTCACCGTCAGCATCGGCGTGGCCGCGTTCACGCCGACGGGCGAAACCGGTCCCGAGGCGCTGGTCGAGCTGTGCGAAGGCGCGCTGGAGCAGGCCAAGCGCATGGGGCGCGACAGCATCGTCTCGCAGGACTGGATGGCCTAGGGACTCTCTGCATAACTCGCGTCGCGCGCGGCCGGGCTTTTGCGGGATGAGCCGCAAGGCGCAAAACCCAAGGCAAGCCTGGACGGCTTGCCTGGTTCTGCAACGCCGCGTCACGCATCCGCTTCGCGGATGCNGCCCTTTGCCCACCAAACCCCTTGCGTGTGCTGCAGCACACGCTGTGTGGTCTTGGCGGCCAAATCTTCCCGTTTTGGACTCGAACGCGCATGACGGGAGTTATGTAGAGAGTCCCTAACTATTTCACACATCAGGGACAGGGCGCTAGAATACGCACAGGTCACACCCGTGGCCCGATCAGATCGGGAGAGACTGCAGCGCTTTATGCGGCTTGCAGCGCCGAAGGAGCAACCGCCCCGGAAACTCTCAGGCAAAAGGACCGATCGGATCTCTCGAACTCTGAAGAGCGGCCGGATCTCGTCACCCGGCCCACCGCAGGAGCAAGCGCTGCCCCGTCCATCGACATGCAGGCCGCGTGAATCTCTCAGGTACCAAACAGAGGGGGCGTGCATGGCACATGGTGTGCCGCGCACCCCACCCCCATGACGTTTGGAGCCTGTACTCATGAAGTCGATCGCCGTCATCGGCGCCGGTATCACCGGCGTCACCACTGCCTACGCCCTGGCCAAACGCGGTTTTGCCGTCACCCTGTTCGAGAAGAACCGCTACGCGGCGATGGAAACCTCCTTCGCCAACGGCGGGCAACTGTCCGCCTCCAATGCCGAGGTCTGGAACCATCCCTCCACCATCCTCAAGGGCCTCAAGTGGATGCTCAAGAGCGATGCGCCGCTGCTGGTGAATCCCAAGCCCAGCTGGCACAAGCTGAGCTGGTTTGCCGAGTTCATCGCCAACATCCCGCACTACCGCCGCAACACCATCGCCACCGCGCAGCTCGCCGTGGCTGCGCGTGAGCATCTTTACGCCTGGGCCAATGCCGAGGGCGTGGACTTCGACCTCAAGCGCCGGGGCATCCTGCACATCTACCGCGACAGGAAAGGCTTCGAGCACGCGGGCGAGGTCTCGAAGCTGCTGGCGGCCGGCGGCCTGCCGCGGCGCGCCGTGACGCCCGAAGAGATGCGCGCCATCGAGCCCAGGCTGGCCGGCAGCTACTACGGCGGTTATTACACCGAGAGCGACGCCACCGGTGACATCCACAAGTTCACCGTGGGCCTGGCCGCCGCCGCCGAGCGTCTGGGTGTGCACACCCTGTACGGGCAGGACGTGCAGCAACTGAGCAGCGACGGACGCAGCGCCAGCGTCACCGCCTGCGTGGACGGGCTGCCGCAGACCCACCGCTTCGACGGGGTGGTGGTCTGCGCCGGCGTGCTCAGCCGCGCTTTCGCTGCGCAGCTGGGGGACCGTGTCAACGTCTACCCGGTCAAGGGTTACTCCATCACCGTGAACCTGCTGGACGCGCAAAGCCAGGCCGCCGCGCCCACTGTCAGCCTGCTGGACGACGAGACCAAGCTCGTCACCAGCCGCCTGGGCGCAGACCGCTTCCGCGTCGCCGGCACGGCGGAATTCAACGGCTACAACAAGGACATCCGTGCCGACCGCATCCGTCCGCTCACCGATTGGGTGAACCAGTGCTTCCCCGGCGTGAGCACGCGCCAGGTCGTGCCCTGGGCCGGCCTGCGGCCCATGATGCCGGACATGATGCCGCGCGTGGGCCGTGGTCGTGCCGCCAATGTGTTCTACAACACGGGCCACGGCCACCTGGGCTGGACACTCTCGGCCGTCACGGCCGACATGGTGGCCGGGGTGGTGCAGCAGGCCTATGCGGGCACGGCGCCAGGTGTGCGTGTGGCGGGTGCCGCCTTGCCGCAGCAGGGGTGACGCTGCGGCTCAGGTGCTGCCGCGCTCGATCAGCTGGTAACCCAGGTCGATCGAGTGCGAGGGCACCGGCTGCCCGGTCATGAGCTGCAGCAGCATCTGCGCGGCGGCTTCACCGATCTGCGCTCGGGGCGTGCGGATGGTCGTCAGCGGCGGCAGCATCTGGTCGCTGCCCGTCAGGTCGTTGAAGCCGGCGATGGCCACCTGCTGCGGCACGCGGATGCCCAGCCGCAGGGCGGCCAGCAGGGCGCCCTGCGCCAGGTCGTCGTTGCAGAAGAAGATGGCGTCCACCGCGGGTTGCTGCCGCATGATCTGCTCAAACAGCCGGCCGCCGAGCGCGAGCGAGGAGGGGGCGGGGTTCAGCCACTCCAGTGCGGCCTCGTGCTGACCGGCCTCGGCCATGGCCTGGCGCCAGCCCGTCAGGCGCTGCAGGGTGCGCGGGTCCAGCTGGGCGGCGGCAAAGGCGATGCGCCGGTGGCCGCGCGACTGCAGGTGCCGCGTCATGGCCGCGCCGGCCGCCTGCTGCGACAGGCCCACGCTGTAGATGCCGGGTTGCTGCGCGACCTCCATCAGGTGCACGCAGGGCACGCCGCTTTGCTGCAGCAGCTTGCGGGTGGCTACGCTGCGCTCCATGCCCGTGACCAGGATGCCGGCGGGCCGGTGCAACAGCTGTTCACGCAGCAACTGCTCTTCCTCGACGGGGTCGTAGTGGGTGATGCCTATCAGGGTCTGGTAACCGGCCGGGTGCAGGGTGTGCTGCACAGCCTCGAGCAGGTCCACGAAGAGCGCATTGGAGAGCATGGGGATCAGCACCGCCACATGCCTGCTGCGGCTGGAGGCCAGGGCCCTGGCGGCCGGATCGGGCATGTAACCCAGCTTGTCGGCGGCAGCCTGCACCTTGGTGACCAGCTGCGGATCAACCGCCCGTTCACCCCGCAGCGCGCGAGAGACGGTCATCAGGCTCACGCCTGCGAGCTGGGCCACGTCTGACATGGTGACGCGGCCGGTGGCGCGGGTCTTTTTGCGGGCGGGTGGGGGGCTCATCGGCTGAGGGTTATTACTGATCAGGGGCTGATGGTTGATGATTATGATAGCGCTATCCATCTCGGATCCGCCATCGTTATTCAAAACTTTCTCCTTTGAGAATTTTTAAATGGCACCCATCCGGGTTGATTTTTTAAGTTATTAAGATAGCGCTAACCAAGGATGAATTCCTCAATCGTCATCATGGGGGTGGCCGGCTGCGGCAAGTCGCATATCGGCTCGGCCCTGGCGGCGGCCGAAGGCTGGCGCCTGATCGAAGGCGATGACTTCCACAGCGAAACAAGCCGCCGCAAGATGAGCCAGGGCATTGCGCTGACGGATGGGGATCGCGAGGGCTGGCTGGCCCAGCTGGGCAGCATGCTGGCGCAAAGCCCGGCGCCTGTCGTGCTGACCTGCTCGGCCCTCAAGCGCCAGTACCGGCAGCAGTTGCGGGCCGCATCGCCGGGGCTGCGTTTTGTTTTCCTGGAAATCACCCGCGAAGAATCCCTGGCGCGTGTGGCGGCCCGGGCTTCCACGCATTTCTTTCCCACGGCACTGGTCGACAACCAGTTCGCCACCCTGGAGTCACCTGTGAACGAACCCGACACCCTGGCGCTGGATGCAACGCAAGCCGTCGAGCAGCTGCAGCGCCAGATCAGCGCCTGGCTGCAGCAGGGAGTGAGCGCATGAAACCGGACACCTCTCCCGCAGGGCCGCTGTTGCAGCGCATCGCCCACATCTGCATGGGCGCCTGCCTGGGCGTCATGGCGCTGGCGGTTTTTGTCAACGTGGTGCTGCGTTACGGTTTTGGCAGCGGCATCGCCGCCAGCGAGGAACTGTCGCGCCTGCTCTTCGTGTGGATGGTGTTCATCGGAGCCACCGTGGCCTACCCTTATGGCGAGCACATGGCCTTCACCAGCCTGGTCGCCCGCCTGCGCAGTCGCCCCCTGGCCATGAAGGCGATGACGGTGCTGATCCGCCTGCTGGTGATGACCGCCGCGGCCCTGGTGGCCATCGGCGCCTGGCAGCAGGTGGTCGTGGGCCTGAACAGCCGCTCGGTGGTGCTGGGGTATTCCAGCGCGCTGCTGCCCCTGCCGGCGCTGTTGAGCTCGCTGGCCATCGCCATCATGGCCCTGGTGGAACTCGTGCGTCAGGATCCGCTGGACCTGGGCCACGGCATGGAAGCGGAGTGAGACCATGAGTTCAGAAGCTTTGGCATTCTTGATGTTCATCGCCGGCCTGGTGCTGCTCATGGGCATCGGCCTCAACATGGCCCTCGCGCTGGTGCTCACGGGCGCGGCCATGGCCTGGGCCCTGGATTTCTGGGACACGCAGCTGCTGGCCCAGAACATGGTGGCCGGCATCGACAGCTTTCCCCTGCTGGCCGTGCCCTTTTTCATCCTCGCGGGTGAACTGATGAACAGCGGCGGCATCAGCCGGCGCATCATCGAGATGGCGCAGGCCTGGGTGGGCCACATCCGCGGCGGCCTGGGCTTCGTGGCCATCGGCGCGGCCGTGCTCATGGCCAGCATGAGCGGCTCGGCCCTGGCCGACACGGCGGCCCTGGCCACCATCCTGCTGCCCATGATGCGGCAGCAGGGCTACCCCATGCACACCTCGGCGGGTTTGATCGCCTCGGGCGGCATCATCGCGCCCATCATTCCGCCGTCCATGCCCTTCGTGATCTACGGCGTGACCACCAACACCTCGATCTCGGCGCTCTTCATCTCGGGCATCGTGCCGGGCATCCTGATGGGTGTGGGCCTGATCGTGGCCTGGAAGCTCCAGCTGCGCAGCATCGATCTGCCGCCGGGCGGCGAGCGCCTGCCCATGGGCGTGCGCCTGCGCGCGGTGCGCAAGGCCTTCTGGGCCCTGCTCATGCCGCTCATCATCATCGGCGGCATGAAAAGCGGCGTGTTCACGCCGACCGAAGCCGCCGTGGTGGCCGCCATGTACGCGCTGGTCGTGGCCCTGCTGATCCACCGCGAGCTGACCGTGGCCGAGGTCGGGCCCGTGCTGGTGCGCGCGGCCAAGACCACGGCGGTGGTCATGTTCCTCTGCGCCGGCGCCCAGGTGGCCAGTTACATGATCACGCTGGCCGACCTGCCCAATGTGCTGACCGGCTGGCTGGGGACCATGGTCCACAACCCTCGCCTGCTCATGGCCGCCATGATGCTGGCCCTGGTGCTGATCGGCACGGCGCTGGACCTCACGCCCACCATCCTGATCTTCGCGCCGGTGATGCTGCCCATCGCGGTCAAGGCCGGCATCGACCCCGTCTACTTCGGCCTGATGTTCGTGCTCAACGGCGCCATCGGCCTGATCACGCCGCCGGTGGGCACGGTGCTCAACGTGGTGGCCGGCGTGGGCCGCCTGCCCATGCACCAGGTGATCAAGGGGGTGAACCCCTTCCTGCTCACCTACCTTGTGCTGCTGATCCTCTTCATCATCTTTCCGCAGATCGTCACGGCCCCTGTGGCCTGGATGCGCTAGGGCCTGTTCGCACTTGAGAAATTAATGCGAACAGGCCCTATGTCCCCGTGTTCCCGTCCCCCATCATCATCACCAAGGAGCAAACCATGACCCCCTTCCGCAGAACATTCGTGGCCGCCACCGCGGCCCTGGCCATGCTGGCCCCGCTGGCCGCCATGGCCCAGGACATCAAGCCCCGTCTGATCCGTTTCGGCTACGGTCTGAACGAGCAGAGCAACCAGGGCCGTGCCGTCAAGGTCTTTGCCGAGGCGGTTGAGAAAGCCTCCAGCGGCAAGATGAAGACCCGCGCCATCGGCGCGGCCGCCCTGGGCTCGGACCTGCAGATGCAGCAGGCCCTGAGCGGCGGCGCCCAGGAAATGATGGTGGGCTCCACCGCCACCCTGGTGGGCATCACCAAGGAAATGGCCCTGTGGGACACCCCCTTCCTGTTCAACAACGCGGCTGAAGCGGATGCCGTGCTCGACGGCCCCATCGGCGAGAAGGTCATGGCCAAGCTGAAGGAGAAGGACCTGGTCGGCCTGGTTTACTGGGAAAACGGTTTCCGCAACCTGACCAACAGCAAGCGCCCGATCAACAAGCTGGAAGACCTCAACGGCATCAAGCTGCGCGTGATGCAGAACAATGTCTTCCTCGAGAGCTTCAAGTCCCTGGGCACCAATGCCGTGCCGCTGGCCTTCTCGGAGCTGTTCACCGCGCTGGAGACCGGCACGGTGGAAGGCCAGGAGAACCCCTTCAACACCATCCTGTCCAGCAAGTTCTACGAAGTCCAGAAATACCTGACCATCACCAACCACGTCTACAGCCCCTGGATCGTGCTGGTGAGCAAGAAGTGGTGGGACCAGCTCTCCAGGGCCGAGCAGAAGATCCTGCTGGACGCCGCCAAGACCAGCCGCGATTTCGAACGCAAGGACACCCGCAGCGAAGCCGCCAGCGCCGTGGCCGCGCTGAAGGAAAAAGGCATGCAGGTCAACGAGCTGGCGCCCGCCGAAGCCGCCCGCATGCGCAACAGCCTGAAGCAGGTTTATGCTTCGATCGGTGACAGCGTGGGCATGGACCTGTGGAACGAGACCCAGGCCGAGCTGGGCAAAATCCGCTCGGGCGGCAAGGGCAAGTAAGCCACGGCTCTGTGCCGAAACGCGGGCGGTGCATCATGGCTCTTGCGAGCCTGTTGTACCGCCCGTTTTGAATTTCTTCATGTCCCCGGAAAGCCACCATGTCTGAGCCGACCCACCCGATCCTGGTCGAGGTGACCCGCCGCATCCAGCAACGCAGCGAGCGCACGCGCGCCGCCTACCTGGCGGTGGTGAACCGCACGGCCCGCCCCGGCCCCTACCGCAGCGGCA
The DNA here is from genome assembly GCF_054780335.1 of Curvibacter fontanus. NCBI lineage: Bacteria > Pseudomonadati > Pseudomonadota > Betaproteobacteria > Burkholderiales > Comamonadaceae > Curvibacter > Curvibacter fontanus. The sequence continues at coordinate 122,683 of NZ_BAAGWN010000007.1, read as the reverse complement.
TGGGCTGCGCCAACGCCGCCCACGCCTATGCGGCCATGCCCGGCGAAGACAAGCTGCTGCTCAAGCAGGAACGCCAGCCCAATCTGGGTCTGATCACGGCCTACAACGACATGCTCTCGGCGCACAAGCCCTACGAGCACTACCCCGAACGCATACGCCAGAAGGCGCGCAGCCTGGGCGCCAGCGCGCAGGTGGCCGGCGGTGTGCCCGCCATGTGCGACGGCGTGACCCAGGGCGAGGCCGGCATGGAGCTCTCGCTGTTCTCGCGCGACGTGATCGCGCTGGCCACGGCTGTCGGGCTCTCGCACAACGTGTTCGACGCGGCGATGTTCCTGGGCGTGTGCGACAAGATCGTGCCCGGCATGTTCATGGGCGCGCTGCACTTCGGCCATCTGCCCGCGGTCTTCGTGCCCGCCGGCCCCATGACCTCGGGCCTGTCCAACGACGACAAATCCAGGATCCGCCAGCAGTACGCCCAGGGCCTGGTGGACCGCGCCACGCTGCTCAGCGCCGAACAGGCGGCCTATCACAGCGCGGGCACCTGCACCTTCTACGGCACGGCCAACTCCAACCAGATGCTCATGGAGATCATGGGCCTGCACCTGCCCGGATCGTCCTTCGTGAACCCCGGCACGCCGCTGCGCGAAGCGCTGACCGACGCGGCCGTCGAACGCGCCGTGGCCCTCACGCACGAGGCCGGTTCCGGCGTGGGCCACCAGATCACCGCCGAGGTGCTGGTCAACGGCATGGTGGGTCTGCTGGCCACCGGCGGCTCCACCAACCACACCCTGCACCTGATCGCCATGGGGCGTTCGGCGGGCTGGGTCATCAACTGGGAAGACTTCTCCGACCTCTCGGCCTGCGTGCCCCTGCTGGCCCGCGTCTACCCCAACGGCTCGGCCGACGTGAACCATTTCCACGCCGCGGGCGGCATGGGCTTCATCATCCGCGAGCTGCTCTCGGTGGGCCTGCTGCACGACGACGTGCACACCATCATGGGCCGCGGCCTGCATCGCTACACGGTGGAGCCCTGGCTGAACCAGGGCGCGTTGGACTGGCGCGCGCTGCCCGTCGCTTCGGGTGACGAAGACGTGCTGCGTCCCGTGACGCGCCCCTTCAGCCCGGACGGCGGCCTGCGCCTGCTGCAGGGCAACCTGGGCCGCGCCGTCATCAAGGTCTCGGCCGTGAAGCCGCAGCACCGGCAGGTGAGCGCGCCGGCCGTGGTGGTGAACGGCCAGAAAGAGCTGGAGCAACTTTTCAAGCAGGGCAAGCTGGAACGCGACTTCGTGGCCGTGGTGCGTTGCCAGGGCCCGCAGGCCAACGGCATGCCCGAGCTGCACAAGCTCACGCCCCTGCTGGGTGTGCTGCAGGACAAGGGCTACAAGGTGGCCCTGGTGACCGACGGCCGCATGTCCGGCGCCTCCGGCAAGGTGCCCGCCGCCATCCACGTGACGCCCGAGGCGGTGGCGGGCGGGATGATCGGCAGGGTGCGTGACGGTGACATGCTGACGCTGGACTGCGAGGCGCAGAGCCTGCAGGTGCAGGTGAGCGATGCGGAACTGGCGGCGCGCGACGCGCAGCTGCCGGACCTCGCCGCCAACGGGCAGGGCATAGGCCGCGAACTGTTCGGCCTGTTCCGTGACCGGCCCTTGCTGGCCGAGGAAGGCGCTTCGCCCCTGCTGTCGGGATATGCTCGCTGACCATGAAGACCGCACAAGACAACCCCTGCACCCAGCGCCCGGCGTTCACCTCCCGTGTGGTGCCCGTGATCGTGATCACGAACCCGGCCCAGGCCGTGCCCCTGGCCGAGGCGCTGCTCGAAGGCGGCATCGACGTCATGGAAATCACCCTGCGCCATGCCGCAGGCCTGGCGGCCATCGAGGCCGTGGCCAAGGGTGTGCCGGCCATGCAGGTGGGGGCGGGCACGGTGACCGTGGCCGGTGAAATAGCGCGCGTGAAGGGTGCCGGTGCGCGTTTCGCGCTCTCGCCGGGCATGACGGAAGTGCTCGTGGCCGAGGCCATGGCCCACAAGCTGCCTTTTGTGCCGGGTGTGATGACCCCCGGTGAAGTCATGCGCGCGCGTGACCACGGCTTCAAACTCGTCAAACTTTTCCCCGCCGCGCAGGCCGGGGGCATGGGCATGCTCAAGGCCCTTGCCGGCCCGCTGGCCGACATGCGGTTCTGCCCCACGGGCGGTGTCTCGCTGGCCAATCTGCAGGACTTTCTGCGCCTGGGCAATGTGCCGATGGTCGGCGGCTCCTGGCTGACGCCGCTGGAGCTGGTCGAAGCCGGCAACTGGGCCGCCATTACCCGCCTGGCGCGCGAGGCCACGGAGCTGGCCCGCGCGGCCTGATCCCCTGCGCTTTTATTTGCGCCCGACGAGGTAAGTCACGCCCTGCGGGCCGTAACGCTCGGTGTGGGGCTCGGCCAGGGCCAGATGAAAGATCTCGCCGGGCCGGTACCGCTGCTCCTGCCCCTGGCAGACCAGGGTGATCTCGCCGCTGAGGATCAGGGCCCGCGCCTCGAAGGGGTGGGTGTGCGCGTCCAGGAAACCCTCGGGTTCGCGCGTGACCAGCGTGATCTGCTCGAAGCCGGCGGCCTGCAACTGCTGGCGGAAGAGTTCTGGGTCCATTGCGTGCTCTCTGGTTCAGGGTTGTTGCAGCGCCGCCTCGATGGCGGTCACCAGGGTCTTGCTGCCCGGTTCCACGTCGCTCGCAAAACTGCTCACGGCCTTGCCGTCGCGGGCGATCAGGTACTTGTGGAAGTTCCATTGCGGCGCGGCCTTGGTGGCCTGGAACAGCTGGGCGTAGAAGGCGTTGCGCCTGGGGCCGACGACCGTGGTCTTGTCGAGCATGGGGAACTTCACGCCATAGGTGTTGAAGCACAGGTCGGCGATCTGCTTGGCATCGCCGGGTTCCTGCTGGCCGAAATCGTTGGACGGAAAACCCAGGACGACCAGGCCGCGTTTCTCGTACCTGGCGTACAGCGCCTCCAGCCCTTCGTACTGTTTGGTGAAGCCGCAGTAGCTCGCGGTGTTGACGACCAGCACCACCTTGCCCGCGTACTGGCAGAGGTTCTGCGGCGCGTCGTCCTGCAGGCGGGTGAACTGGTGTTGCAGCAGGGCGGGGCAGGCTGCGGTGGATTGTGCGGAGGAGGTCATGGGCGTGAGGGTCAGGGCTAGCGAGACCAGGGCCGGAAAAAGGAATGGGCGCATGAATGTCATGCACCCATTCTGCGGCAGCCGATTCAACCCTGCTGCGACGGGGGTCGGGACCTTATTCCGCCACGAACCCCGTGGCCTTGACGATACGAGCCCAGCGCGCGCTTTCCTGGTTCATCTTCTGCAGGAACTTGTCGCCGCAGAGATTGGGGTTGGCATTCAGGCCGGCAATGGCCATGCGCGACTGGAATTCCGGCAGGGCGGCGATCTTCTGGTGCGCCTCGGTCAGGCGTTTGGTGATGGCCGGCGACAGGCCTTTGGGGCCGGAGAAGCCGAACCAGACCGTGGTGGTCAGCGCGCCCAGGCCCAGCTCGCCCACCGTGGGCACGTTGGGCAGTTGCGGTGCGCGCTGCTCACCCGTGGTGGCGTAGGCCACGAGCTTGCCGGCCTTGATGTGCGGGGTGGCCGTGGCGATCTGCACAAAACCCAGCGGGGCCACGTCGGCCAGCATGTCGGTGATCTGTTGCGGACTGCTCTTGTAGGGCACGTGGGTCATCTCGGTCTTGAGCGCCTCGCTGAGCTGGTAGCCCAGGAAGTGGGCGGGTGAACCGGTCGAATACGAAGAGTAGGTGGGCGCTGTCTTCTGCGCCACGATCCACTGCGAGAGCTCCTTGTAGCTCTTGGTACCCAGGCCGGGGTGGCTGGCCAGCACCAGCGCGGCTTCCACGCCCTGGCAGATCTGCGTGAAGTCGCTGCCCTTGTACTGGGCCTTGGGATTGGCGTTGGGCGTGATGGTCATCATGCCGGCGGTGTTGACCAGCAGGGTGTAGCCGTCGGTCGGGGCACGCAGGATTTGCTGGGCCGCGATCATGCCGCCCACGGCGGGCACGTTCTCCACAATCACGGGCTGGCCCAGTTCCTTGGCCAGATGGTCGGCCAGGGCGCGGGCATAGACGTCGGGCGGGCCGCCGGGTGTGGAGGGGGCCAGCAGCTTGATGGGTTTTTCGGGCCAGTTCTGGGCGGCGGCCCAGGGGGCCGTCAGGGCCAGCAGGCCGGCGATCAGGGCGGTGGTCTTGAAGGTCATCGTCTCTCCTCGTTGAATATCAGTGGGGTGTCGTGAGGTCAGCGCTGCGGCATGTCCTTGTAGGAATAGCCCAGGCTCACGGCGGCGTCTTCGGGAATGGCAGGCACGGTGGCTTCCCAGTCCTGCCATTGCTGGCGCAGGGTGGCGAAGTGCTCGGGGTGTTTGGCGGCCAGGTTGGCGCGCTCCCGCGCGTCCTGACGGATGTTGAACAGGTACTCGTGCGCGTCCACCTTGAGGTATTTCCAGTCGCCGCGGCGCAGGGCGCGCTGGCCGCGGTGGTTCATGCGCCAGTAGAGCGGGCGTTCGAAGGTGTGGGCGGGGTTGCGCAGCACGGAGGCCAGCGAGACGCCGTCGATGGGATAGTCCGGGTGGGCCCGGCCGCCACCGATGTCGAGCAGCGTGGCCGACCAGTCCATGGTCATGCAGTGCTGGGCGCTCACGCTGCCGGCCGGGATCACGGCGGGCCAGTGCGCGATCCAGGGCACGCGGATGCCGCCTTCGGTCAGGTCCATCTTGCCGCCGACCAGGGGCCAGTTGTCGGAGAAGCGCTCTCCGCCGTTGTCGCTGGTGAAGACGATGAGCGTGTTCTCAAGCTGGCCGGTCTGGCGCAGCGCGGCCACGAGCTGGCCTATGCCTTCGTCCATGTGGTGGATCATGCGGCGGTAGATCTCGACGTTGCCGCCGTCGAGGTGGAAGAGATTGCCCAGCCCGGCCGCGACCTGCGCATCGTCGCGCGTCTCCCAGGGCCAGTGCGGCGCCGTGTAGTGCAGGCTCAGGAAAAAGGGCTTGCCTTCCCTGGCCTGCGGCGCCATGCGCTGCACGCAGTCCACGGCGCGGCTGGACAGCACATCGGTCAGGTAGCCGACCTCGCGGTGCGACTCTTCGCCGATGTAGAGGTCGTGGTCGCCCTTGCCCGAGCAGTGGGTGAAGTAGTCCACGCCGCCGGCCATGATGCCGAAGAACTCGTCGTAGCCGGATCGCAGCGGGCCGAAAGCGGGCGGGTAACCCAGGTGCCATTTGCCGATGAGGGCCGTGGCGTAGCCGGCCTCGCGCAGCAGCGAGGGCAGGGTGGGGATGTGCGTGGGCAGGCCCAGCGTGGTGCTGCCCTTGCTCTTGCTGCTGATGGGCTCTTCCATGCCGCCGCGCAGGCGGTACTGGTAGCGCAGCGTCATGAGCGCGAAGCGCGTGGGCGAGCAGACCGGGGAGTTGGCATAGCCCTCGGTGAGGCGCAGGCCGGCGGCGGCCAGGGCGTCGATGCGGGGCGAGACCGGGCCGAAGCCGGCTTCGCGGCCGCCGTAGCAGCCCAGGTCGGCATAGCCCAGGTCGTCGGAAACGATGTAGATCAGATTGGGTTTGCGGGACATGGACCAGAGCTTAAAAAGCTGCTATCCATTTGTAAAATTGAAATTCGTTATTTTGAAATAAAGAAAACATATGGATCCGCGACATCTGGTGCAGCTGGCCGCCATCCTGGAAAAAGGCTCGATCACCCAGGCCAGTCGCCATCTGCACCTGACCCAGCCCACGCTGACGCACAACATGCAGGCGCTGGAGATGCAGGCTGGGGGCCTGCTCTTCGAGCGCAGCCGCTTTGGGGTGCGCAGCACCCCGCTGGGCGAGATGCTGGCGCGCGAGGGCCGGGCCATTGCGCGGCGCCTGCAGGATGCGGCCGAGGTGAGCGCCCGCCACCGCAGCGGCCTGCGCAAGCAGCTGCGCCTGGGCAGCGGGCCCATCGTGGGCGCGGCGCTGCTGCCCGGCCTCACACAGGTCTTGCTGCAGCGTTACCCGGACATCGCGCTGAGCATCCAGAGCGACCGACCGCACCTGCTGGTCGAGCAGCTCATTGACGGCCGGCACGATCTGGTGATCGCCCCCTCCTGGCTGGACAAGCCGCCGCCTGGCATCGAGCGCTACCTGCTGGTGCAGGATGACCTGGGGGTTTTCTGCGGGCGTACGCATGCGCTGGCCGCGCAGGGCCGGATCGCGCCGGGCGCCGCGGACGGCATGCCCTGGATCAGCCTGGGCACGGCCTCGCCTTTTGACCAGGCCGTGCGCGAGATGCTCACCGCCGCCGGCGTGGGCAGCACACGCGCCGAGATCACCGTGCTGGGCGAAGCCTTCATGCTGCTGCGCATCCTCAGCGAAGGCGCGCACCTCTCGGTATTGCCTCACTTTCCCATGCGCCTGCTGCAGGCGCACTTCCCGCTGGTGGAGCTCAAGCTCGCGGCGCCGCCCCAGCCGCGGCCCATCTACCTCTGGTGCCGCAGCACGCTGCTGGAGGACCCGGGTTTTGTGGAGATGAAGAAGGCGATATTGGGGTATGCGGCGGGGGTGTGATTGGGTGCGGTGGGATTGCTCGAAATCCGTCTTGCGCGAACCCGGCGTGGGTTCTCACCCACCCATTGCGCCAAAAACAAAGCCCCGCAATGCGGGGCTAGTTTTTGGCGGAGAGGGTGGGAATGGAGAAAAACCAAACCATCCACAGCACTCGTTCTCTTGAAACCCGCACCAGCATTGGCTCTCCAGCCATCTGCCTAGTTTCGAGGCTTTTACGTGTGGGAAGCCTCTTGGGGCGTATTGTGGGAAGGTTTCGGTATCTTGGCAAGCACGCTAAACAGTCCCCAATTAGGGGGCAATCATCCGGTTGATTGCAGCCCTGCGATTGAGGCTGTTGTTTAGGAGGCGTCGTGAACGCATGGTCACGGCAATTGAGACCCGATCTGCCTTTTTCTTGATTCGTCTCACGGGAACAGGGACTTCCGAACCTGTGTCAGTCGCTTTGAGCTTAGACATCAACCAGCGAATTGATGGGTCAAGTTGGCTTGGGGTAAGGCCCTGCTGAATGTTGTCAAAACCCCGGACTACCAAGTAGACGCCAGCGGTTAGGAATGGAAGAAATTCGCTTAAATTCCAAATGGACGTGTCGGGCGAGTGCCGATAAGCCGCTACGACTAACCCAACCACTACTTCGGACGTCCCGTACACCACACGGAGTTCCCGTCTCAGTTGGAAGAGCATGAGGCCCAGCCCCAGAGCAAAAAAAACAATGAGTACTTCGTACCGAGTAATCGACAGCCAGAGATACAAGTCCTTTACGCCGACACCTACGCCATAGGAAAGAATCGCGAGAGCATACGTGTAGATCAGGATACGAAGAAAGTGCCTAAAGCTCGGAGTTGGGGGCGGTCTTCCAAACGCTTTAGCGAGCGAAAAGGAAAGATGGAGCAAATAGGAAAACCAGATAAAGGCCCAGATGCTTACATAGAAGAAAAAATCTTCGGCCGTTCTAGTCGCTACGGCACGAACAACAGACGCCAATACGGCAGAGGCCAGAACGGTAAAGTAAATCTTTATTCCCAACGGGAGCTTGGCGTCATTCATAAGCTACTCTCCTCTCGAATGTCGGTGGTCCCAAGGGGGCACCGGCTGGGCATCCTGCCAGAGACCTAAGCGCAGCTTTCTGGCCTCGTCCTCAGCGGCAGCGTAGGTAGCCCTGTCCTCGGCTGCTTGCTCACGCTGGTACGCCTTGTAGTGCCACGCTAGGCCCCTTCGGACCTGCTCAAGGTTTGCATCGAGGCCATCCACCAGTACCTTGCCGATGTCGCGCCCATAGCGGTCCTTCTTGGTGGCCTCTACGGTCACCTCGCGCTTGAACACGAGTTCGCTGAGGGACTCCTTGGACCGCTGGCCGAAGGCTTGGCGCTTCTCGGGGGCATCAATGCCAGCCAGGCGAATCGTTCGCTGAGTTTTGGGGGCGACAAGGACCGTGATGGTGTCGCCATCGGTAACGCCAACGACCTTACCCGTGAAGGCCTCGGCAGTGACGGCAAAAGCGAGGAGGGCCCCGAGAACTATCAAGGAAACTTTTCCGAGCATTGCCATCCCCATTTCCCTCTTGCTGCGTGGCTGTCAGAGCTTCCCAGCACTTCCGCTCATGTTTGAGTAGTACAAGATGGAGTGTTGTTCGAAGGATGTCGAACCCCAGAAGAGCGATTGAAGCCGGACGATAGTGGCACCTGTTCGCCACTCAGCACTCCCCATCTTGGAGCCGCGTTCGCCACCAAGGTAACTTGATACAGGCGGGCCATACCGATCAGTCAATGTGTCCTTGAGCTTGAGAAATGTGTCATTCCATCTCGCGTCTGGGGTTGAACTCGGCCTCACGTTAGGCGCTTCTGTCGAGTAATCAAGAGACACGTTGTCAAGTAGTCGCGTCTTCTTGGAAAAATTAAAGCTGAGCTTGAAGGGCATTCCCTCAACTTCGTAGGGCTCGACGTACAGGCCCTCACAGACTTGTTCCAGCTTGTCAGCAAACTGCTTTAAAGCTGAATCGCATATACGTCGTTTGGTCTGCCCCGCGAAGCGGGTCTCTATCTGAGCCTCAGTGGCTCCCCAAGGTAGCCCTTGGAAAATCGGTTCGGCTGCATTGGCCGTGGTTGCAAGCAGAAGCATCCCTGCGAAGTTGGCAAAGCGCTGTATCCATGGCGTTGTCCATGACATCGTGAGTCCCCCTGTGCTATCTGTTGTTCGCCCCGATCTTGCAACTATTCCAGAAGTGGAACGATCTGTTTATTTTCTAGGCATCGCCAGTGTACGGCAGGTTTTCCAGACGGAGAAGCACCGATGTGCATTCGCTACAGCCCGGGCATCCTCTGGGCCTGCAGCGATGTTGCTGCGCGAACCAGAACCACCAAGAACATGACACCCTTGACCATCTTCAAGTACAAGACCGCCTCTCGACTCGACGCGCTAGCAGTGCTAATTGCCAAGGTGCTGCCGATTGCTGATGCTGGGGTGTTCTACAACCCCAACAGGTCTTGGAGGCTCGATGCATGGAAGCAGGGGCGCTCGTGCCTCCTTGAGGTGGGCGGGTGGACATTTGACGTGGACTTGAGGTGACCTTGATGTATCCCCTTTGCGACTGCGTGACGCTTCAATTCCAATAAGGGAGATGCGATGAGCAAACTGTATGCGGCTGAGGTTGAGGATGCTGTAGCCTATTTCCTCGGGTACTGGGAAGAGCGAAAAGCTCCGCCTGATAGCTCTCTAGGTCGGGCGTGCAAGCTCCTAAACAAAGCACATCGACTGACGGTGCCTTTGCACGAGGAAACTCAACAGCAACTTGATGAGCTGCATGGATTCCTGATATGGGGCCGTCTAATGTTTGCAGCATCCCGCCTTGACCCACGCATACTTGCGCTAGAGAGACGATCCCAGCGGTTGAAGAACACTGGTGAGAAGCCGCTTGCGGGAACAGAAAGCCCTGGAGATTTTCATTGATGGGGTAGCCGCCATGCTTGCGGATGGACGGCAGCACCTCCTTGGTAACCCAGTCCTGAAACGCCTTGGCCTCGGGCTTGTCGGAGCGCATGATGAGCTTGTAGAGGCCGGACTCGGAGATGAACGTGAGGCTCGGCACCCGAGGCAGTCCCGCAATCAGATTGCGGTAGTCGTTTGCGCGGGTAGCAACGATCTGCTCGTCCGGCCCGAGCTTGCCAAGAACCATACGCACTGCGTCGGGGCTGTAGCCCATGGCAATGAGGCAATCCTTGGCGACGAACCACGGGTTGCCCTCGATGGTGACCACGCGGATGCTGGCGGTGTTGTAGAGATGGGTGGTGAGTGCAGAGCTGAACTGCCCCAGACAGGATTCGAACCTGTAAGTACTGACCCTAAGTCCAGTCGAACATCTTTCGAGAGGGTGCAGCAGCATCTTGACTGTGCCGCGTCTACCAATTGCGCCACCGGGGTGAGGCAATCATAGTCCCCGACTCTGCCGCAAAAATGTGAGCGGGTATCGGATAAGCCCAATCGGCCAGTTCCCCCCGTGGCCCCCTTAAAGCTGACCAATGGCCGCGCTTGGACTTTCAACATGACCTCTTCTACTGCACTCACCACTCGCACCTTCAACGGCACCCCCTTCGCCTTCCGCCAAGACGGCTGGTTCAATATGACCCAGGCAGCCAAGCACTTCGGCAAGGAAGCCAAAGAGTTCCTCCGCCTCCCCTCCACCCTTGAGTACATCGACGCGATGCAAAACGTGGGAATTTCCCACCTTTACGACGCCAAGCAGGGCCGCAGCGGCGGCACCTTCGCACACCCCAAACTGGCCGTGTTCTTCGCCCGCTGGCTGGACGTGCGCTTCGCTGTGTGGTGTGACGCAGTAGCAGGCAAAGAAAAGGGCCGTAGAGGCCCTTGTGGTGGTCCCGGCGGGGCCTCAGCCTGCGGCCACTACCCGCTGCACTACGGATACCCCGCAGCCGACCTCTCGGGCTATCTTGAGGATGCCAAGGTTCTCGGCTCTGAGCTTCCTTATCTGGGCCTCTACCTTGCTGCTGGCCTTGGGCCTGCCCAGGGTGACCGCCCTGCCGTTCTTGTTCTTCCCGGTCTCCTTGACCACGGCAAGGCCAGCCCTGACCCGCTCCCGAATCATCTCCCGTTCAAACTCAGCGAACACGCCCATCATCTGGAACATGGCCTTACCGCTCGGGGTGGTGGTGTCGATGCCCTGTTGATGCAAGTAAAGGTCTGTTCCCTTGGAATGAAGCTCCCCGAGCATCCCCACGAGGTCAACCAGTGACCGCCCCAGCCGATCCACAGACCACGAAGCCACGAGGTCAAACTCCCTGCGGGTGACTGCCTTCAACATGGCGTCGAGCTGGGGGCGGTCCTTCCTGCCCTTGGCCCCGCTGATGCCGTGGTCCACGTACTCGGTCACCACTTCCCATCCCTCTCTCTGGGCCACCGCCCGAAGCTCCTTGAGCTGGTTCTCCGTGGTCTGTGAGCCGGTCGAGACCCGGGCATACAGCGCAACCCTCAAGGGCTGCTTGTTCTTGGTCATGTCGTGTCCTCCATGCTGGTGAGCCGACATGATGCCCGAATGACATACGGAAATCAACTGTTTTGCGTATACAGGAAATCGAGGATGACACAAGGGGAGAGGGTGGCGCGATTTCCCACCGGGTTTTCCGTATAGGCGCCATAGACGCCCTCGAAGCCATCTTCGCAGTGCTGCATATTTGATAGCGCTTTTGAGTCATCAAATCACAATGCGAATCATGGGCTTAGCTCTAAAACAGGCCGTTTTTCACGACTAAAACCTCACCTTTGCCCAAACAAGAAAGCTAGGTGGATCGTTCTGCACTGCTTCAAGACTGCCGCCTAAAAGCCTACCTTTGCTAAACCGCCACCCTTGCTAAACCCCGACCCTTGCTAAACCCACATGTCGCCGATCTGGCTGCGTGTCCCCGTCCTCTCCTTGTTTTTTCAAATCCAGATGTCCCGATTTTTCGGGGCCAGCACATCCCCATGTCCAGAAGCAGAACACCAGTCCCCGACTACCAACGCCAGACCTACCACCTTCAAGGTTCGCACAGCAGCAACCCGGCAAAGCTCGACTACGGCAGTCATCTGCGGGCGCATTGGGCAGCCAAGTGGGTCCAGCTCCAAGGGAGCCTCAAGACGCCCCTGTCGGGGATCATCCGCAGGGCCTTGCAGGTCTACGTGGCACACCTCGAACAGCTACCGCCTGACATGGCCACCAGCGAGGTCCGCAGCGTGAAAACGGCTTGCCATGGCACCCACACACCACCCGATGAACAGGAAGCGGCTGAGGCCCGCCTAGGGGCCTCCAGCGGGGTCCTGCCGCCCTTCGATGTTGTCCTGCTCGGTGCGTACCAAGTAGCCGCCAGAACAGCCCTGCACAAGCACCTCGAACAGTTCAACCACATCCCCGCCAAGAAAGAACCCAAACCATGACCACCACTCAGGGACCCGCCTCTCGGGCCACCCTCCACGAGCTGTGGCAGTGCCTCCTCACGGCGCTGCTCAACAAGTCCAGCAAGGCCAAGCCCTCAGCAGAAATCCTCACCCTGGCCCGCGCCTTCCTGATTGACAACCACTACGTAGGGCCGGTGGACACCCCCAAGGTCCGCAAGCAGCTCGACAAGCTGCACGAGCTGTATCTCAAGGGGCTGATTGCCGCCCTGTCCGATGGCGCACCCAGCGCCTCGGTCCTCGCTGAGTACCGCATCTACAGGGAACAGGCCCAGCGCCAGCAGCAAGTGCTGGAGGCTGCCAAGACCATGCAGGCCCTACCCGCCACCGCCCCATTCAAAACGTCACATTGATGTCATCCACCAAGCCCCCCAACGAGGTCGTTTCCTCGCTTTGGTTCAAGTACCACACCACCCGGGAATCAACTCTCATGCAAGACGCCACTGCCCTGCAAATCGCCATGCGTAGCCTGCTCCGAGACCGCTACTGGCTCACCGACTGCACCCCCTTGGGGCCGGTTGCCATCAAGAACATCCGTACCCGTATGGCGCTGCGAAACCCTCGGGATGTCATCACACAGGAAGAAGTGGACGAACTGCTCACCCCAGAGTTTGGCTTCGAGCGGGCAACCACGCCCGATGGCGAAATCATCGGCTGGCACATGCCGGAGCTGGTACAGCATCGCGGCGTGATGCTGGAAGCGCGGGAGCAAGAGCGGGCCAAGAAGCGTGCTCAACGAGCAAAGCAGCTTGCCCCAGCGGACGCGCCTCAAGGCCCCGTCAGGGCCAGCACAGCAGGCGGGGAGGATGACTTCTAAATTGTCCCCGCTCTGTCCCGAGGGACACCGGAAATGTCCCCCGGTTGTCCTGAAATGTCCTCGGCTTAGAGATAGAGGTAGATGTAGAGGAAGACATAAATAGAGAAGCACTTCTTCAAGACCGCAGCAGACCGCATCTGGACAGATGACAGCTGCTGGAGACCTTGAACACGGCTTCGCCGATAGACCACGCTTCCTCATTGTTTGAATTCCCTGGGTAGGTATTCAACCTACGCACAGAACCATCAAGCAAGAGTCACCCCTTCAACAACGCCTGCTGCCCTCTGGGACAGAGGACAACAGCAGGACAGCTTGAAGAATCCCTCTAGGACACCGCAGAACCTCCGTCCCTGCCTGTCCTTCCCAGCTTCCCACGGCCCCACAAGGGCCACCTCGCGCCCCGCCTCGGGGACACCCAGCAGCCAGCCACCACGAGTGGCTTTTGGTCGTCTGGTTCTCATTCCCTCCCAACCAATGAACCACACCCACCCCTATTTCCCCGGGCCACCGCGCCCCAAGTCCGCAACCGAGGCCAAGGCCCGCAACTCCCTCCGGTACTGCAAGGCGCAAGGATGCACCGAGCATCGTCAGGGCCTCGACGCCTTCTGTCCCGTTCATCAGTCCGTCTATCGCAAGTACGGCCACCCGCACGCGCACCCCATCAAGGCAGCTCAGTACACCCGCTACCGCAAGGAGGTCGCTGCGGTCTTCGAGGTCAACCAGAGCCATCCCGGCTATGCGGCTGCCCTCGACTACCTGACCCGCTGGATGCATGGCGCTGCTGCAGCTGAGGACTCCTTCAAGGGAGCGCCGGAAATTGCCCGACTGGTTCGCCATGGGGTCAGCCCCCGGGATTTGCTCGTGGAGGTCTGCGCCTTCTGGTGCTTTCTCCAAGACAACCCACGGGCACTGCCTGACAAGCGCTCGGAGGACTTCGGCCTCTCACGGGCGGTCATGCATCTGGCCCCGAGGCCCCGTCGGTTCACCCGCGAGGCTGTCGCGAAGGGCACCACGGGATATCCGTTGCGCCCCAAGTTCTCCGCACTGGATTCCCTCGGGGCCTGGCTGCGGTCTGTGCTGGCGTCTTTCCTGGTGAATGTCGCTGAGGCGGTAGCCACCAAGGAGACCCGAGCGGCTGAGACCTTGGCGCAGCTACGAGCGCCGCTGGTAAGCCCTACGGCGGTCTATCTCAATGACGCGGCAGCGAAGCACAGCAGCCCGAGCACGGCCCTGCCGTTCACCACAACCCCAGCCCCTTAACCGAATGTCAACCTACACCCTCAACCAAATGGCCGCACAGGCCCCACGAGGCCCCAAAGCGGTCCTGCGAGATGCAGCCATCGCCGCCGGTCTGAAGAGCTACGCAGTGCCTCTCTGCGGCGGTGGCTTCACTGACCATCACCGCAGCGTGACATCAGGCCGCTGCATTGACTGCCGTAAGGCTCGCGGAAAGCGCCTTGCAGCAGCCCTGCGGGCCGAATCCCAATCCATCTAACCATCACGAAAGCAACCACCATGACCAACGACAACACCGCCCAGATGACCATCAGCCAGCAGGGCAACATCACCCGCATGACCATCGGCCAGCCCGCAGCCGCCCCCACCGAGGTCCAGCACGAGGCAGCGAGGGTCCATCAAGGTCCCACCAGATTCAACATGGGTTACGGCGAGGTCACCCAAAGCAGCGTTACCAAGTACACGGTAGGTCAGGACCGCGATACATCCTCGGTCGCGGCCACCCTCCAGCGTTTGAATGGCGCAGATACCGTAGAGCTGATCCCCGGCAATTCCGCAAGCCGCACCCACATCCGGCAAGCCATCGCGGATGGCCTGATTGAGCCAGCTGGTCCGGGCCTGTGGCGAGACCGTACTGCAGCAACTCCCAGCGAGGGCGCATCAAGCCCCGCAGCGGCTGCCCCTGCAACAGCACCCAAGGAGGCCCCCGTGGACCCCGGCGCGGGAGTGTTCTCGCTGGAAGAGGATGCACTGTGGGCCGAGGACATCGAGCCGCTGGCGCAGAGCGCGTATGACGCTGCGGCCTCTTCTGTGACCGTGGCTGTCCTCTCCGGGGCTGACAGCCTCGACAAGGCGGCAATGAACCTGGCCGAACAGGCTGCCATCTCGCCCGAGCTGGCCTCTGAGTACGTCAATGAGGGCTACGCCATGCACGAGCGGATCGTGGCGCGCGAAGTGGCAGCCATGGGCGTTGATGAAACGCAGAAGCCTGCCTTCTATGCCTGGTTGCGTGAGAACAAGGGCCGAGCGCTGCAGGGAGCAATCCAGTCGCTGGCCGTGGGGCGGGATGTCACGCCCTTCAAGACCTTGGCGCTGGAGTTCAAGCGTCACCACTGAGCGTCTACACACGCTCATCACCACAAGAGGCCCTTCGGGGCTTTTTTCTATTTCTGAGAACCAATTTCTATGAATCGAATTTCAACCGTGGCTGAACTCAGCTTCCCTGTGGTCCCGCCGCTGACCTTTCTTGGCCGGGATGTGGCTTTGCCTAGGGCAGAGCTTGGCGATGTCGTGACGCTCACCGAACCACTGCAGCGCCCCGCAGGCGTTACCTACTTCAGCTACGTTCCCGAGGCGGGGACTGTACGTGTCTGCTGCCGTAACCACACCGTGGGACTCATCGCGGTCCCTGCGAGGTCCTACGGGGTCACCATCGAGAAAGATGCGGGGTAACCCATGTGCTACCTACCGCTAGCAACCTTGGCCATCTCTGCCTACACGGCAATGCAGACGCACAACAACCAGCAAGATGCCGCCAACAAGCTAGGCGAGGCCATCAAGCAGACCCGCGATGCGGCCCGCATGGATGCAGAGCGAGAGCAGCAGCAGGCTGCCGAAGCTGCCGCAGGCGAGGCCAACGCTCACTCGCTGCAGGCCTTGAAGGATATGGCTGCCTTTGATGCCGTTGCTGGCGAGTCTGGTGGCGGCGTCTCAAGCCAACGTGGCGGTGCAGCCATTGGCATCCAGAACGGTCAGGACCTGGCCACGGTGCGCTCCAACGCGCAGCGTACTCAGGCCGAGATTGCCATGGGTGACCTCGCTGCAGGAAGCCGGGCGCAGCAGCAGATGGCCTCCATACAGCGCCCCAGCGCCATCGGCACCTACCTGACCATCGCTGGTCATGGCGTGGACTACATGAAGGCTAGGGCAAAGGAAAGGAACGGCACTGGGGAGCGTAAGGCCGACTGATTGGGGCTGTCTAGCGCCTGTTTTGGCCAAGCAGGCGTAGTTGCTATATTCGTGCAGATATGACTATCTACTCAGACTCAATCTCAATTCCCAGGGATGGCCATCTGGGTGGTGGGACATGGAATATCACTGGTCTTCGAGACATCTCGGTGATAGTTGGTAAGAACGGCTCAGGAAAGAGCCTTTTGCTGAGAGGGTGGCGAAATGCGACGCCTCAGCATGTCCACTACATCGTCCCAGAGCGAACAGGTGAGATTGACTTTCAGCCTCAATACTTGCAGGAGGAGGTCAATGGCCAAGCGCGCGTCGGCTCAGCTTCGAGGAACTTCTCTACAGAATACAGGCGAAGGATCGTAAGCCGAATTCAAACCTACTTTATGAAGCGAGGTAGCTCACGCGGGGAAAGCGTACCGTTGGGCTCTCCGGATGACATTGAGTCCATGCTCAATGTGCTCCTGCCTGATTTCGCGCTTCAACTAACGGTTGAGTCAAATCCGCCGTTCAAGCTGACCAGAAGTTCGACTGACCAACAAATTACTCAAGTTGATCACTTAAGTAGTGGTGAAGCGCAGCTTGTAAGCATTGGACTGGATGCACTGACCATTGCTTCTATCTGGGAGATTGAGGCCGGCCCCACGCGAATTCTGCTGATTGATGAACCAGATGCTCATATCCATCCAGATTTGCAGGCTCGTTTCGCTGATTTTCTTGTAAAGGTTGTTGAACGGTACAAGTTGCAAGTCGTGGTCGCAACTCACAGCACCTCGCTTCTGACGGCGCTCGCTCAATTTGGCGGCGAAAAGACGGGGACGCTGTTTCTTACAAAGGGAAAGAATGAGTATAAGGTTCAAGCTCCTTCAGCTGTTACTCAAGAGCTAGCAGCTTGCCTTGGCGGCCACGTATTGATGGGGCCTCTTTTCGGTGCGCCGTTATTGCTTGTTGAAGGAGATGACGACTACAGAATTTGGAGTCAAGTCCCGCGACACCACATTATTTCCGTCGCGGTCATACCTTGCCATGGTGCGGCCCAAGTCAAGAAGTACCAGCAGAACCTTGAGAGAATTTTTTCGTGTTTAGCTGACAAGCCTGCAACCCCGAACGGATTCGCGTTGCTCGATGGTGACCAAGCGCTGCCCGTCGCCAACCCGGAGAACCCTCAAGCGTACATAGCGTTTCTCCAGTTGGGATGTCGTGAGACGGAAAACTTGTACTTAACTGATGAGGTCTTGGCGTTGCTGGGTTTTGACTGGCAGGCCGCGAAGACCAAGATTACTGGTGCTGCTCATCTATACCCCACAAAGCAGGCGCAGCTTGCTGCTGCTGAAGCCTGGGACCGAAAGACGGTTGATTTAAAGGGGCTAATCGAGCCAATTGCTGCGATTCTCGATGCAAAAAATCTACCTTGGACAACTCGGGTCTCTTATGCAATTGGGCATGCTAAGCCGACAGGCCAACTTGCGGAGTTCTTGGGGCATGGCTTGCTTCAGGCACTGTGGCCGCAATGAGCTGATCAATAGATACTCTGATCTTGGCGGGCCAGCCCCCGATGGGCCGGGTCAACCACCCCACACAGGGGCCTTGTACACACGAGGCAGCTTCAAGCCTTCATAGGCAATCTTCGAGGCCGTCCCTACGAAGTCCGAGGGCTGGACCCGTGCGTACGTCCCGGCTCCCATACCCTCTGGCTTGTGCCCCAAGTAGCGGTCAATGTAGAGCTGCCCCTCTCGCTCCCGTTGCAGCTTGGTTTCCACCGTGTTACGCCATCCGTGGAACGTGTTTTCAGGCCCGAAACCAGCAGCAGTCTTGAACTTGCCAAACCAGCTCGACACTGGCCCGCCTGCGTTGTTGTTGTCCGTGACTGTGAGTGACGGGAACAGCCGTGCAGCTCCACGCGCCTTCATGTCTCGTGCGTAGTCCAACAGCCCCAGTCTCACGAGTTCAGGGTGAACGGGGATGACGCGCTTGGAGGGGCCTGTAGGGCCACCCTTGAGTCGCTGCCAGCTCGGCTCAGTGACCGCGAACCGGAAGCACCACAGCCCCTCCATCTCTTGGATGTCATCAGGCAAGAGCTGGGCTATCTCCGTGGCTCTGGCCCCCGTGTACGCACCGATCAGCGGGCACCAGTAGGCAGCATCAAGCCCCGCGTTCTTGCTTTTGGGCAGCTCGTAGCTCTGGAACAGGGGCAGCCCGAAGAGTTTCACCACTTGCGGGTCCTTCCACTCCTCTCGGATGGTGGCTTCGTTCGTCGTGATGGAGAGGTTCTTCCATGGGTTGGCTGCGACGCGCTGGTAGTTGTTGACCTCGAAGTTGAGGAGGATGTTCACCCACAACAGCTGGTCACCGGCAGCCCGGGAAGACATGTCCGAGGCAAGCAGCTTCTTCCTGTACTCGGCACCACCGGCCCGATTCAGGCTTCCTACGCTGGGGTCCCCAGTAACGGCCTCGAATCGTTTCACGGCAAGCTCTGCCTTACCTACCGTCTTGGGTGGCCTATTCGGCTCGTACTCTTTCCAGAGCTGCAGGACATCGCGCAGCTTGAGCTGCTCCGCAGTCTTCTTGCTGGGGTCTGTAGTGGCCTCCTTGTGGGCCTTGAGGCTGGCTGGTGGTTGCTCTGGTGCGGGCGTATCTGCTGGCGACCCTTTCACCCGCTGCTGTACCTGCTCAAGGGCCTTCCCGTAGAACGTGGCCCATCTGTAGACCATGAGGCGCAACTCGTCGCGGTCCTTGGGAGCCTTCAAGCCATGAGCACCTAGGTCCGCCTCGAATCGCTTGAAGAGCTGTCCAAGGTTGTCACCAGAGATTGCCTCGGTAACTTCGCCGTCCAGGTCCAAGAGCATGGATGACCAAACAGCGTAGCTATCTGAGCGGCTCCCTTGAGACCGCGCTTGCTCGTCGTTGAGCAGCAGCTCACGGGCACCCTCCCGAGCAATGTGGGTCACCTCTTCCATCGTAGGGGTCCGCTTGGGCAGCGCGGGGGCCACTGGGGCGGTGGCCTCAAGCCCCAGCTCGTGCAGTTGGCTTTGGAACAGACCTGTGTAGTGTGCCGCCAGCTCCCGGGCCTTGATGGCTGCTTGGGGCTGACTTAGCCGGCCCAGTGACTGGGTAATCTCGGCGCGGCCAAATGCCTCGATGAGCGCCGTGGGGACCCTGATCCGGAAGTAGTACGAGTGGCCTTTCCGTACGAGATACGGGACCTTCTTTGCCATTTCTGCCATCCTTGAATTCTCCCATCGGTCCAAGCCCTGTGTGGGAAGGAATGTGGGAAGGTTTCGGGGAAGGCAGGTGGGAGGAGCGCTAGTGCTGGTGCGGGTGTGAGGGACTTCAGAGGAGAAATCCCTCACATCGCAGGTTTTGGCGGAGAGGGTGGGATTCGAACCCACGGTAGGGTTGCCCCTACGCCTGATTTCGAGTCAGGTACATTCGACCACTCTGCCACCTCTCCGGCTTTGTGGAAGTGCGTATTGTAGCAGCGCGCCGCAGGCTCTTTTGGGGCGCCGGGGGCGTCAGGCCGCGGCTGGGCGCAGCAGACGGTGGGCAGGGGCCGGTGGGGTGGGGCTGGGAGCCAGGCTGAGCTCGCGGCGCTTGCGGATCCAGGCCATGGGCGTGGTGCTCAGGAACTTGAAAAAGAGCGCGTTGAGGGTCTGGTGGTCCAGGCCGCTCTGGGCCATGAGCTCCTGCCAGCCTATGGGCTCGTGCAGGTGGGCCTCGATCCAGGTGCAGAGTTCGTCAAAGGTCTGCCGGTGGTCCGACAGGGCGACCTGCTTGCGTGTGACAGCGGTGCGGGTAACGGGCATGGAAACGGACATGGAACGGCACTCCTCAGCTTGGTGGGTAGCCGCTGCCAGCAAGAACCGTACCCGTGGCAGATGCGGGGACGGTTGGAGGCTCAGGGATCAGTCTTTGGCGGCCAGCAGCAGTTGTAGCGCAGAGTAGACCTCATCCACGTTACTCAATTGTTGCAAAGGTATCTCTTGGAGCAGGGGGGGCAGGGGACCGGTCTGTTCCTGCAGCCGTTTGACCACCTGACCGGCCTCCTTGGGGCTGTCGTAGGCCTTGCTCTGCAGCAACAGCCTGCCCTGCGCATCCAGGAATTTGAAATAGAACTTGCCGTCGCTCTCGCGGTACTGCTTGAAGCTGGGCAGGGCGGTCTTGTCCTTTTTGCCGGCCTTGGCCCCGGCCTGGGCCCGCAGGTCGCGCAGGCCCACGGCGTGGCGCAACCGGGTGGTGAAGGGGGTGGCGATGGCGCGGGCCCTGGCCGCGCCGGCTTTGAGCATCTCTTCCAGGCGCTCGGGGTGGCTGATGAGCGTTTCGTAGGCTTCGCGTTTGGGCGCGATTTCCTGGTCGATGCGCTCGAACAGGTTGGTCTTGGCCTCGGCCCAGGCGATGCCATTCGCATAGGCCTGCCGCAGTTTCGCGGTTTCCTCGGGGGTGGCGAAGGCCTGGTAGATCTGGAACAGGGCTGAGCCCTCGGTGTCCTTGGGTTCGCCGGGTGCGCGTGAATCGGTCTTGATGCCGGCGATGAGCTTCCTGATCTGCTCGCGCGGGGCGAAGAGCGGAATGGTGTTGTCGTAGCTCTTGCTCATCTTGCGGCCGTCGAGGCCGGGCAGGGTGGCCACGCTCTCCTCGATCTGCGCCTCGGGCAAGACGAAGTGCTCGCCGTAGAGATGGTTGAAGCTGGCGGCGATGTCGCGCGCCATCTCGATGTGCTGGATCTGGTCACGTCCCACGGGCACGCGGTGGGCGTTGAACATCAGGATGTCGGCCGCCATCAGCACCGGGTACATGAAGAGGCCGGCGGTCACGTCGGCATCCGGGTCCACGCCGGCGGCGTTGTTCTTGTCCACCGAGGCCTTGTAGGCATGGGCGCGGTTGAGCAGGCCCTTGCCGCAGACGCAGGTGAGGAACCAGGTCAGCTCGGGGATCTCGGGCACGTCGGACTGGCGGTAGAACGTGACGCGCTCGGGGTCCAGGCCGCAGGCGATCCAGCTCGCGGCGATCTCCAGCGTGCTGCGCTGGATGCGCGCGGGTTCGTCCACCTTGATGAGCGCGTGGTAGTCGGCCAGGAAGTAATAGCTCTGCACCCCGGCGGCGCGGCTGGCCGCGATGGCCGGGCGGATGGCGCCCACGTAGTTGCCCAGATGGGGCGTGCCCGAAGTGGTGATGCCGGTCAGGACGCGGACGGTGCTCATGGCGGGGGGTCAGTGCAGGAGGAGGGACAGGGGCGTGAGCAGGAGATCCAGCAGGCCGTAGGTCAGGCCCATGACGGGCTGCATCCAGAGGGTGCTGACGATGCCGGTGAGCACCAGGGCCATCACGATGAAAAAGCCCCAGGGTTCGATGCGGGAGACCAGGGCCGCCTGCTTCCAGGGCAGCAGGCCGACCAGGATGCGCCCGCCGTCCAGCGGCGGCAGCGGGAAGAGGTTGAAGGCGAACATCACCACGTTGACCAGCACACCGGCGCGGCCCATCTCCAGGAAGAAACGCTCCCGCACGCCGGCGGCCACCAGCAGGTACATCAGCGCACCCCACAGCAGGGCCTGCAGCAGGTTGGCGCCCGGGCCGGCCAGGGCCACCCAGACCATGTCGCGTTTCGGGTTCCTCAAGAGGTCGAAGCGCACCGGCACCGGCTTGGCATACCCGAAAAGAAAGGCGCCGCTGGTGGCGAAGTACAGCAGCAGCGGCATCAGCAGGGTGCCCACCGGGTCGATGTGCCTGATGGGGTTGAGCGTGATGCGCCCCATCATGGCGGCCGTGTTGTCGCCGAAGTGGCGGGCGGCGTAACCGTGGGCGGCCTCGTGCACGGTGATGGCGAACAGCACCGGCAGGGCGTAGATGAGGACGGTTTGAATCAGGTTGTTGATATCCACGGGGTCGATTGTCTCAGATGGATGACGCGCGCTGCGCGCGCATGATTTCGCTGCTGCGCAGCTTCGATGACGGAACGACTCGAATCATGCGGGCGTAGCCTGCGTCATCAGGGTCGCGCAGCGGCAAGGTCATTCTGTCATGGGTGTTCAGAGGCCCAGCGCGGCCGGGTCGCCGCGGCCGCGGCGCAGCACCTCGGGCGCCTCGCCGCTGAGGTCGATCACCGTGGTGGGTTCGTGGGGGCAGGCGCCGGCGTCGATCACGGCGGCCAGCTGGTGCTCGTAGCGCTCGCGGATCTCCTGCGCGTCGTTCAGCGGATCGGTCTCGCCGGCCGGGATCAGGGTGGTGGCCAGCAGGGGGCCGCCGCTGTGCAGGGCCAGCAGCGCGTGCAGCACCTTGTGCTCGGGCACGCGCAGGCCGATGGTCTTGCGCGCGGGGTGGCTCACGCGGCGCGGCACTTCCTTGGTGGCTTCGAGGATGAAGGTCCAGGGGCCGGGCGTGGCGGCCTTGAGCAGGCGGTACTGCCGGTTGTCCACGCGCGCATAACTGGCCAGTTCGGCCAGGTCGCGGCAGAGCAGGGTAAGGTGGTGCTTGTCGTCCACCTGGCGGATGCTGCGCAGGCGGTCGGCGGCAGCCTTGTCATCGAGATGGCAGACCAGGGCGTAGCTGGAGTCGGTGGGCACGGCCACCACGCCGCCTTTTTCGAGCAGGGCCGCGGCCTGTTTGAGCAGGCGGATCTGCGGGTTGTCGGGGTGGACGTCGAAGTACTGGGCCATGGCGCCGGGGTGCTCAGACTTCCATGGGTTCGAGTTTGGCGCGGCTTTCGCGCACGGCCAGCCAGGTGCTGGCCGCGCCGCAGGCGGCGATCAGCGCCATGCCCAGCAGGGACCAGCCATCGGGGATGTGGTGGAACACCAGCCAGCCGGCCAGCATGGCGAAGGCGATCTGCACATACAGCAGCGGCATCAGCGTGGCCGCCGGCGCGCGGCGGTAGGCCATGATCAGCAGGAAGTGGCCGATGGTGCCCATGAGGCCCATGAGCACCAGGGCCGTCCACTCGCCCAGGGTCTGCGGCGTGACCCAGACGAAGGGCAGGGCCAGGGAGGCCAGGATGGCGCCCACCCAGCCGGTGTAGGCGTGCATGGTCACGGCGTCCTCGGTCTGCACCATGCGGCTGGTGAGGATCTGGAAGGCCGAGTGGGTGGCCACCTGGGCCAGCGGCAGCAGGATGTACCAGTCGAACAGGCCGCCACCGGGCCGCACGATGACCAGGGTGCCGGAAAAACCGCCGGCCACCAGGATCCAGCGCAGGGTCGAGACATGTTCGCCCAGCAGGGTGGCCGCCAGCAGCGTGACCACCAGCGGCGTGATCATGGCGATGGCCGTGAATTCGCCGATGGGCATGTAGGACACGCTCAGGAAGGTCAAGAGGCTGGTGACCAGCAGCAGCACACCGCGCAGCAGATGGGCGCCGAGGCGCTGCGTGTGAAAAATGACCCGGCCCCGCTGGGGAAACATCACGGCCGTGGTGATCACGGCCTGGAAGATGTAGCGGAACCACAGGCCCAGCAGCACGGGCAGGGTGAGGGACACGACCTTGGCCGATGTGTCGAGGGTGGCAAAGCAGGCCAGGGCGGCAAGCGCGAACAGCATGCCGCCCAGGAAATGGGGGTGTTTCATTGTTGGATACGGTCGGCCAGCAGTTCCCACACGGGGGTCAGTTCGCCGGGCAGGTAGGGCAGGGCGCCCAGGTCGGTGTGGGATTCGTCGGGGCTGTGGAAGTCGCTGCCGCGCGAGGCGGCCAAGTCGAATTCGCGCGCCATGTCGGCGTATTTCACATACTCGGCGGCGGTGTGGCTGCCGGTCACGACTTCAACGCCGCGGCCGCCATGGGCCCTGAACTCGGAGAACAGCGCGTATTCCTCGGTGGGCGTGAAGTTGTAGCGGGCCGGATGGGCGATCACGGCGACGCCGCCGGCGTTCCCGATCCAGTGCACGGCGTCGCGCAGCGTGGCCCAGCGGTGCGGCACGAAACCGGGCTTGCCTTCGGTCAGGTATTTGCGGAAGACCTCGTTGGTCTCGCGGCAGACGCCGCTCTCCACCAGGAAACGCGCGAAGTGGGTACGCGAGATCAGCTCGGGGTTGCCGGCGTACTTGAGGGCGCCCTCGTAGGCGCCGTGGATGCCCACCGCCGCCAGGCTGGCCGACATTTCTTGCGCGCGTGCGCCGCGGCCGCCGCGCGTCTGGCGCAGGCCGGCCTGCATGCGTTCGTCCTCGGCGTCGAAACCCAGGCCCACGATGTGCACGGTCTGGCCGGCGAAGGTGATGGAAATTTCGGTGCCCGTCAGGTAGGGCAGGCCGTGCGAACGGGCAGCCGCCAGGGCGCGCTGCTGGCCGCCGATCTCGTCGTGGTCGGTCAGGGCCCAGAGCTCCACGCCATTGGCATGCGCACGTGCCGCCAGCGCCTCGGGTGTGAGGGTGCCGTCGGAGACGACGGAATGGCAATGCAGGTCGGCGTTGAGGATGGAGCTCACTCGGGCATTTTAGGCCTTGCGCCCGGCGCTTGCAGGACGG
This sequence comes from Curvibacter fontanus, assembly GCF_054780335.1. NCBI lineage: Bacteria > Pseudomonadati > Pseudomonadota > Betaproteobacteria > Burkholderiales > Comamonadaceae > Curvibacter > Curvibacter fontanus. The sequence goes on along the minus strand of NZ_BAAGWN010000007.1, from coordinate 98,203 downwards.
TCGGGGACTGGCACAATGCCTGCATGCGGTATTCCATCGAGCCCCCGCTGTCAGGTCCTGCAGCCTGTGTTCGGGACGCAGTTCGTTTTCGGGGCTGATGCCCGCGCGCATGATGTCGATCGACCTGCGCTCCCTTGTGCTCATGAGCGGCCTGATGGGCCTGCTGCTGGCCTTCATGACATTTTTCCTGCGGCTGAGTTACCCCCGCAGCATCCGCGGCCTGGGCCTGTGGGCCGCTGCACCGGCCTGGGTTTTCCTGTCCACGCTGCTGTTCGCGGGGGGCGGCATCTTTCCTGATTTCCTGGCCATCGTTGTGGCCAACCTGGTCATCCTGACCGGGGTGATCTGCTACCACGCGGGTATCGTGCGGTTCTTCGGCGGGCGCCCCGCCTGGTCGCTCTGGATCGCGCTGCTGGTGCTGATGACGCCGCCGCTGTACTGGTACGCCCTGGTCGAGCCGAGCTACAACGCCCGCCTGGTCCTGGTCTGCCTGGTGTGGGCCGGCATTTTTCTGTCCATGGCCTGGCGTATCTGGCGGCAAGGGCCGGCCACTTTCTCCGCCCGCTTCACGGCCATCGTGCTGGTGGTGCATGCCGCCGTGCTGCTGTTGCGTTTCTTCTCGGCCTGGAGGCCGCTGGCCGAGGAGGGCCTGTTCACGCCCACGCGCGTGCAGACCCTTTACGTGGGCTCCAACGCCTTGATGCTGCTGGCCCTGGGCATGGGGCTGATCCTCATGGCCGGCGACCGTCTGCGTGCGGAGTTCGAGCACCTGGCCTCGCACGATGCGCTGACCAATGTGCTGACGCGGCGTGTGTTCCTGGACGCCTGCGAGCAGGAACTGGCGCGCTGCCGCCGCCATGGGCGCAGCATGGCCCTGCTGCTGCTGGACATCGACCACTTCAAGGCCATCAACGACACCCATGGCCACCAGATGGGCGACCGCGTTCTGGTCGATCTGGTGGGCCGCGTCGCGTCCCTGCTGCGCCGGCCCGATCAGTTGGCGCGCTTCGGGGGAGAAGAGTTCGTGCTGCTGCTCCCGGAGACCAGCCAGGAAGAGGCCATCACCGTGGCCGAGCGCATCCTGGCCCATGTGGCCGAACCGCGCGATGGCCTGCCGCCCATCACGGTCAGCATCGGCGTGGCGACCAACCGATCCGACGAAGACCGTATGGACGCGCTGCTGGCGCGCGCCGACAAGGCGCTGTACAAGGCCAAGGACGAAGGGCGCAACCGCATCGAGGTGGCCTGAGGCCGCGTCCTGCTGGCGCTCAGACCTGCGCGCCCTCGACCAGGAACCGCACGCGGCGCAGGCCCTGCCACTCGTCGGCGTCGAGCCGGAAAGCCAGCAGCACGCGCGCAGGCAAAGGGTCGGTGTGGCCGAACCAGATGCCGTCCACGGGCTGGCCCTGGTGCTTGAGCTTGAGCGCCAGGTGTTTCTCGCCCACCAGGCGCTGCGAAATCACTTCCACCTCCTCGCTGAAGGTGGGCGGCGCAAAACCCTGGCCCCAGACCTCGCGCTGCAGCGTGTCCACCATGTCGGCGCGGCGGTATTCCACGGGCAGGGCGCCGTCGGTTTCCAGGCGGCGCGTCAGCGTGGCGGCGTCCAGCCATTCCTGCGCCACTTCGGCCAGGCCCTGCTCGAAGGTGTCGAAGTGTTCCTCGGCGATGGTGCAGCCCGCTGCCATGGCGTGGCCGCCAAAGCGCAGCAGCACACCGGGGTAACGCTTGGCCACCAGGTCCAGCGCGTCGCGCAGATGAAAACCGGGGATGGAGCGGCCCGAGCCCTTGAGCTCGTGTTCCTTGCCCGGGGCCTGGCTGGCGGCGAAGACGAAGCTCGGCCGGTGCAGCTTGTCCTTCAGGCGCGAGGCCACGATGCCCACCACGCCCTCGTGAAAATCGGGGTCGAACACGCACAGGGCCGGCGGCGGTTCCTCGGATTCGTCGAACATGGACTCGACGATGGCCATGGCCTGCTCGCGCATCTCGCCCTCGATCTCGCGGCGTTCGCGGTTGATGCCGTCCAGGGTCTTGGCCAACTCAGTCCCGCGCGCCGCATCGTCGGTCAGCAGGCATTCGATGCCCAGGGTCATGTCGGCCAGGCGGCCGGCCGCGTTGATGCGCGGGCCCAGGGCAAAACCGAAATCGAAAGTGGTGGCGGTGGCGGCCTTGCGCCCGGCCACCTCGAAAAGTGCGGCCAGACCCGGCGGCAGGGCGCCGGCGCGCACGCGCTTGAGGCCCTGCGCGACCAGGCGGCGGTTGTTGGGATCGAGCCTGACCACATCGGCCACCGTGCCCAGGGCCACCAGGGGCAGCAGGGTGTCCAAGCGGGGTTCCGGAATCGTTCGAGCCGATAGATTTTCCGTTCGGGCTGAGCCTGTCGAAGCCCCTGCCGGCCCTTCGACAGGCTCAGCCCGAACGGAGAAAGCCCCGCGCTGACGCAGCTCGGCGCGCAGGGCCAGCAGCACATAGAACATCACGCCCACCCCGGCGATGGACTTGCTCTCGAAGCCGCAGCCCGGCTGGTTGGGGTTCACGATGACCTCGGCATCGGGAAGGATGACGGCCCCCACGCTCGGCGCATGCGCGTCCCCGCTGCCCCCCGAGGGGACGCTCGCCGTCTTGGGGCGGCCCGGCGACGGCGCGGTGGCCGGCAGATGGTGGTCCGTCACCAGCACCTGCAGGCCCAGTTCGTTCGCGGTGCGCACGCCTTCGACGCTGGCAATGCCGTTGTCCACGGTGATCAGCACCTCCGCGCCGCTGTCCTTGACGCGGCGCGCGATCGGCGGCGTCAGGCCGTAGCCGTCCACCACGCGGTCGGGCACGAGGTAAGTGACGTTCTGCGCGCCCAGCATGCGCAGGCCGCGGAGGCCCACGGCGCAGGCCGTGGCGCCGTCGCAGTCATAGTCGGCCACGATGCAGAGTTTCTTGTTCTGGCTGATCGCATCGGCCAGCAGCACGGCCGCCTCGGCCGCGCCTTTGAGTGTGGCGGGCGGCAGCAGACGGGCCAGGGCATCGTCCAGTTCTTCCTTGCTGGACACACCGCGCGCGGCGTAGAGGCGAGCGAGCAGCGGATGCACGCCCGCCTGTTCCAGCGCCCAGGCGGCGCGCGGCGGAATGTCGCGGGTGACGATTTTCATGGAGCGACGAGTAGGTCGGAGGCTTGCTGCGGCCTGAAACGCTGCAACAGGCGTGTCCAGGCGCTGCGGGGTGCGGGCGTGTAACGGCGTGCCTGTAGCTCGCCGCAGAGCGTGAGGGTGACGTCCTGGCCCGCGCCCAGTGCTGCCTGCAAGGGGGCCAGTTGCGCATCCAGTGTTTGCCAGGCCTGTGCCCAGGCACGCCAGTCACCGCGCTGGGCGGGCCGCACCAGCGCATCGAGCACGGTCAGGTCTTGCGTGGGGGTGGGCGCCGCAGCCAGCGCGCCGCACCCGCTGAGCCAGAAGGAGTTGACGGCCAGGGCCCGGCGTTCGGAGCGCGCATCGGTCACGGCGTGGGTGTAGAGCAGCATCTGCATTTCGTTCTGCAGGCGGCGCAGCAGGGGCGAGGCCGGCAGCCAGGCCGCCACGTTGCGGCCGATCACGCGTTCCGGTGCGGCGCCGGTCAGACCTTGCAGCGGCTCGCCCCTGACCAGCCAGCGCAGTGGCTGGTCGTAGTGCAGGGTGAGGCCATCCTCGGCAAAGAAGGGCGACATGGCGGCCAGCAGCGCGCGCGCTTCGTCCTCGCGCAGGTCCAGCTCCTGCGGGTCGCGCAGGCTCACGCGGGCCTGGCCCACTTCCCAGTGCACCGGGGTCACGAAACCCCAGGCCCCGCTGCCGGCGCCGGGCAGCTGCAACTCGTGCGCGCGCAGCGCGGCCCAGGCGGGCGCCTGAGGGTCCAGGCCGCGCGCTGCGGCGAGCAACTGTTCATGAGCGCCAAGCGGGCTGTCTTCGGGCAACTGCAGCAGGGTCTGCGGCGCCAGGCGCTGCAGCAGGCCCTGCAACTGCGGGAGCTGCAGCGCGCGCAGCGGTGCGCGTGCGGCCTCGTCGTCGCTCAGGGCGTGGGGGATCAGGAGGTGCATGGACGGTATTGTCGCGCGCCTCACTCATAATGCCGGACAGCGAGAAATTACCTCATGCAAATCCCCTACGAGCTGCTCTTGGGTTGGCGCTACACGCGCGCCGGCCGCGCCACCCGGCGCAACGGTTTCATCTCCTTCATCTCGGGCGTGTCCATGCTGGGCATCGCGCTGGGCGTGGCCGCGCTCATCATCGTGCTCAGCGTGATGAACGGCTTCCAGAAGGAGGTGCGGGATCGCATGCTGGGCGTGGTCTCGCACATCGAGATTTTTTCGCCCTACGGCCAGGCCCTGCCCGATGCGGCGAAAACCATGGCCGAGGCCCGGGCCAATCCGCAGGTCATCGGCGCCGCGCCTTTCATCGGCACCCAGGCCCTGCTGGCGCGTGGCGAGGACATGAAGGGCGTCATCGTGCGCGGCATCGACCCGGCCCTCGAAGGCGAGGTGACCGATCTGGCCGCCGGCCTGAAGAACGGCGCGCTGGCGCGGCTCGTTCCAGGCGAGTTCGGCATCGTGCTGGGGCGTGACCTGGCGCGGCAGCTCGGCGTGCGCGAAGGCGACAAGGTGACTCTGGTGGCGCCCAGCGGCCAGGTCACGCCGGCCGGCGTGGTGCCGCGCCTCAAGCAGATGACGGTGGTGGGCACCTTCGATTCGGGTCACTACGAATACGACGCGGGCCTGGTCATGCTGCACGTGGAAGACGCCGCGCGCATCTTCCGCCTGGAAGGACCCACCGGCATCCGCCTCAAGCTCCGGGACCTGCACCAGGCGCGTGAGGTCGGTGCGCAGCTGGCTGGCACGCTCAGCGGCGACCTGCTGATCCGCGACTGGACACGCCAGAACCGCAACTGGTTCGCCGCCGTGCAGCTCGAAAAACGCATGATGTTCATCATCCTCACGCTCATCGTCGCGGTGGCGGCCTTCAACCTGGTGAGCACGCTGGTGATGACCGTGACCGACAAACGCGCCGACATCGCCATCCTGCGCACCCTGGGCGCGAGTCCGGCCAGCATCATGGGCGTCTTCGTGGTGCAGGGCGCCGCGGTGGGCGTGATCGGCACCCTGGTCGGCCTGCTGCTGGGCCTGGGCGTGGCCTTCAACATCGACGTCATCGTGCCCGCGCTGGAGAGCCTCCTGCAGGCCAGCTTCCTGCCCAAGGACATTTATCTGATCAGCCGCATGCCCAGCGAACCCCTGGCCAGCGACATCGTCCCCATCGGCGTGATCTCCCTGGTGCTGGCCTTTGTGGCCACCCTGTACCCGAGCTGGCGCGCCAGCCGCGTGAACCCCGCCGAGGCGCTGCGTTATGAGTGAAGTTAAAAACACCGTTCGCCCTGAGCTTGTCGAAGGGCTCGTCACGGCAACGACCGGCTCAGCCCGAACGGAAGTGGTTCTGGCGGCGCAAGGCCTGGACAAGCGCTACACCGAAGGGCGCCTGGACGTGCACGTGCTGCGCGGTGTGGATCTGCAGGTGCACGCCGGCGAGATCCTGGCCGTGGTCGGCGCCTCCGGTTCGGGCAAGAGCACGCTGCTGCACCTGCTGGGCGGGCTCGATGCGCCCACGAGCGGCCGTGTGCAGCTCATGGGCCAGGACTTCTCCACGCTCACGCAGACCGTGCAGGGCCGGCTGCGCAACCGGCACCTGGGTTTTGTCTACCAGTTCCACCACCTGCTGCCCGAGTTCAGCGCGCTGGACAACGTGGCCATGCCGTTGTGGATACGCCGAATGGACCGCGCCCAGGCGGCGCAGACGGCCGCCCGCATGCTGGAGGCCGTGGGGCTGAAGGAACGCCTGCTGCATCGTCCGGCCGAACTTTCCGGCGGCGAACGCCAGCGCGTGGCCATCGCCCGCGCCCTGGTTACGCAGCCGGCCTGCGTGCTGGCCGACGAACCCACGGGCAACCTGGACCGCGGCACGGCCGAGGGCGTGTTCGAACTCATGCTCAAGCTCGCACGCGAGCAGGGCACGGCCTTCATCGTCGTCACGCACGACCAGACGCTGGCGGCGCGCTGCCAGCGCACGCTACGGCTGGAGCGGGGGCGCTTGGTGGCTTGAACCGCTTGTCATAAGACAGGCTGCGGTCTATACCAAACGCGGCGCAGTAGCCGTCTAAATTGACTCGCAGGCTTGAGCCCACCCATAATCTGAGCCAACCGGCAGGCTGGGAATTGAATTCCCTATCACCACCACCTCGCAGGCGGCTTTAGTAAAACGGGGTTTATCTGCCACAGGAGGCGCTCTTGGTTTCTATGAGCTTGGCCTCGCGGCAGATAAATGTTATCGGTTAGCTGCAAAGGAGCTTCTACTTATGGGATCAGCGTCGCCAGTAACACCACACTCAATTCTTGAAAAATTCGAGTTCTACTTCTTGGGACTGACATTCACGCTCCTTGGTGCAGCCATACAGACAGCCTCTTTTGTTGGTCACAGCCATGCAAGCGTATTCGCCGAGGTTATTGGATGGGTTGGCTTTGTCCTTTCTGGTTTGATAGGCCTCTCGAAGGTGGAGCATTTGCCAGTCGTAATCTATTTACGAAACAAAAAGAATGAGTTCGAAAACAATAAAAGCCAGTTTGAACAAGCTAAATCCTCAGGAGTCTCTTCGGTCAAAATATCCCAAACGGGAGATGTAATGTTGATTGATGCGGTGATTAATCAGACCGGAGAGAGCGCCTCCCGCTTCGGAGAGCAGCTTGATAAGGTTGGAAGACGCCATGAGGTCAAGGACATCATTCAGAAATGGGCGTTCGTTCTTGGCCTACTCGCTGTGGCAAGAGCATATGACGCAGTTGCCTCCATCATTTGCGGCTAACCCCGCAGTCCCTTACTCTTGCTGTTACGTAATACGGTAGCTTCATGATCATCTACCGCATCATGGTAAAGACCTCAGGCACTGGTGGCATGTTCATGGATGGTACGCGCAGCTTGAATCTGGCTATTGACGAAGCTCGCACCATTCAGGCCGAGAACCCTCAGTTCAAGGTCACTATCGAGGCAGAGCACTGGCCTACGCTGACGACGCTCAAGTACATGTGGTACCAACTCACGCGACAGGCCGAGGGTTTTGGCGTTGAGTTCCAGAAGAGATCTGGTCACCGATATTTCTCCAGAACGGTCGTCTGGCCTGAGGCTTCCTCGCAATGAGCGACGGACCTGTATTAGCAGGCCAGTCAACACGGACGTCCTTTCGGCGGACTCCCCCTATGGTCCGCCGGTCATCTCTGCCGTCACGCGACCCTGTGATACCAAAACATCGACAGCCCCGCGCCCGCCAGCATGAACACCGCGGCCAGCAGGGCCAGCAGGGCCGAGACTTCGGTTTCCTTCTTCTCCACGCTGAGGCGTGAACTCAGCGTCTCGTAGACCTTCTTCAGGTCTTCGGCCGTGGCGGCGTGGAAGTACTCGCCCTGGGTACGCAGGGCGATCGCCTTGAGGGTCTCCTCGTCCAGGCGCACGTGCATGGACCAGCCTTCGAAGCCTATGGTCTCGCCGTTCACCGTGCCCACGCCCACCGTGTAGATGCGCACGCCGCGGTCGGCGGCCAGCTTGGCGGCTTCCATCGAGTCGATGCCCGTGGTGCGCTGGCCGTCGGTCAGCAGGATGATGGCGGCCGAGCCGTAGGAGCCCGGGGCCACGGGCTGGAATTCCTTGACACCGGTCGACTGGTCCAGCGAGACGCCGCGCGCGCGGCCGTAGGTCATGTTGCCGATGTCGATGCCGGCATCGGGAAACAGCGTGGCCAGCGAGAGCACGATGCCGTTGCCGATGGCCGTGCCGCGCTGCAGCTGGAAGCGCTCGATGGCCGAGACCAGGTCTTCGCGGTTGTGCGTGGGGATCTGCGCGACCTGGGCCGAGCCGGCAAAGGCCACGATGCCCACCTTCACATGGCGCGGCAGCTCGGCCAGGAAGGCCTTGGCCGCGTTCTGCGAGGCCTCCAGCCGGTTGGGCAGCACGTCGGCCGCGCGCATGCTGCCCGAGACGTCCATGGCCAGCATGATGGTTTCCTGCTGCGTGGGCAGCATGACGACAGCCAGCGGCCGGGCCGCCGCCAGCAGCAGGGCCGAGATGGCCAGCAGGAAGAGGGCCGGAGGCAGATGGCGCCGCCAGTGGCTCTGGCTGCCCATGGCCTGCCTGACCAGGCCCAGACTGGCGTAACGCACCACGAGCTTGCGCCTGCGCCGCAGCAGCCACAGGTAGAACAACACCAGCAGCGGAAGCAGCAACAGCAGCGCCAGCATATGGGGCCAGAGGAAATTCATGGGGAGACCTCCGCAGGCGTGCTGCGCACCAGCCGCAGATGGGCCGGCGGCGGGGCTGAGCGTGAGCGGCTGCGCTGGCGGCGCAGCTCGGCGAAGCGCAGGAGGGCGGGCACCAGCGCCTCGCCGGTGGCCAGCTCCAGCGTGTCCACCCCGGCGCGTGAGAGCGTCAGTCTTAGGGCCTCCTCGCGCTGTGTGGCCAGCTGCGCGAAGCGGGCGCGAAAGCCCGGGTCGTGCGTGTCCACCAGCAGCTGCTCGCCGGTTTCGGCATCAACCATGGGCAGCAGGCCCAGATCGGGCAGCGCCTGTTCCAGCGGGTCGTAGAGGCGCACGGCCAGCACCTCGTGGCGCAGGGCCAGGCGGGCCAGCGGCTGTTCCCAGCCGGCTTCGCTGATGAAGTCCGAGAGCACGAAGACCGTGCTGCGCCGGCGTATCAGCGCGGCGCTGTGTTGCAGCAGGTCCTGCAGGCGCGTGACGCCGGGGTAGCTGTCTTCCTGCGCGGCCGGGGCTTGCAGGCGTTGCAGCAACTGCAGCACATGGCGCCGCCCGCTGCCCGGCGGCAGCACGGCCTGGATGCCGCCGTTGTAGAACACGGCGCCCACGCGGTTGCCGTGGCGCGTGAGCAGACGCGCGAGCACGGCCACGAAGTCGGCCAGCACCTCGCGCTTGGCGCGCTCGCCCGAGCCGAAATCCACCGAGGGGCTGAGGTCCAGCAGGAACCAGGCGCTCATCTCGCGGTCTTCGGTGTAGACGCGCACGTGCGGCGCCTGCAGTCGGGCGGTGACGTTCCAGTCGATGTGGCGCACATCGTCGCCGGGCTGGTACTCGCGCAGATCGGCCAGGTCCAGGCCGGCGCCGCGCAGCAGGCTGCGGTAGTCGCCCTGCAAGAAGCCGTCCAGGCGACGCAGCACCGTCCAGTCGAGCCGGCACAAGGCCTGCTCGGCGCTTTCGCGGGTGACGGGGGCGGCCGGCTTCATCTCATGCGGCTTTCGGTTCGTGTTCCAGCACCTTGGCCGGCAGGGGCACGTGCGCCATGAACCTGGTGATCAGCGCGTCGGCGTCCAGCCCTTCGGACAGGGCTTCGTAAGACAGCACCAGGCGGTGCCGCAGAACGTCGTGCACGAGATCGCCCACGTCCTCGGGCAGGGCGTAGCTGCGCCCGCGCAGCAGGGCCAGGGCGCGGGCGCCCTCGATCAGGCTGATGGTGGCGCGCGGGCTGGCGCCGTAGCTCAGGTAAGGCGTCAGGTCCTTGAGGCCGGCGCGCACGGGTTCGCGCGTGGCGGCCACGAGCTTCACGGCGTACTGCACCAGGGCCGGGTCCACATAGACCTCGCGGCAATGGCGCTGCAGCGTGGCGAGTTGTTCCGTGGTGCTGACGGCGCTCACGGCCACGGCGGCACCGGTGACCCGTTGCACGATGACGAACTCCTCTTCCTCGCTGGGGTAGTCCACCTTCACCTTGAACATGAAACGGTCCACCTGCGCCTCGGGCAGGGGGTAGGTGCCCTCGGTCTCGATGGGGTTCTGCGTGGCCATGACCACAAAGGGCGCGGGCACCGGGTAGCTGGTGCCGGCGATGGTCACCTGGTGTTCCTGCATCACCTCCAGCAGCGCGCTCTGCACCTTGGCCGGCGCGCGGTTGATCTCGTCGGCCAGCAGCAGATTGGCGAAGACCGGGCCCAGCGCGGTGCTGAACTCGCCGCTTTTCTGGTTGTAGATGCGTGTGCCCACCAGGTCGGCGGGCACCAGGTCGGGCGTGAACTGGATGCGGCGGAACTGCCCCTGCACCACCTGGGCCAGGGTCTTGATGGTGAGCGTCTTGGCCAGGCCGGGCACGCCCTCGACCAGCAGGTGGCCCTGGGCCAGCAGCGCCACCATGACACGCTCCAGGAAACGGTCCTGCCCGACCACCACGCGCTTGACCTCGTAGAGGATCTGTTCCATCAGGCGGGCCGTGTCGGCGGTGGATGAGTTGCTCATGGTTCCCCTTTCTGGTGGAGGCGGATGACGAAATGATCTCCTTGCCGCGCAAGATCGATGACGCGGCTGCGCCGCATGACGGTAGTCGTCATAGCGCGCAGCGCCGTCATCGAAGCCGCAGGCAAGGTCATTTCGTCATCCTCAAAACGGGTGCATGCCGACGGCCGCGGCCGCGTTTTCGATGGGCACGGCGAAGCCGATGCCGATGAAGGTGCGCTGCTCGGAGGGATTGAGGATGGCGGTGACGATGCCCACCACCTCGCCGTCCATGGTGACCAGGGGGCCGCCCGAATTGCCGGGGTTGGCCGCCGCGTCGAACTGGATCAGGTTGCCGATCTGCTGCTTGCCTTCGGGCGAGCGGAAGCTGCGCCCGAGCCCGGAGACCACGCCGCTGGAAACCGAAGGCCCGATGCCGAAGGGGAAACCCACGGCCACCACGCCGTCACCCGGCTGCAGATCGGCGGTGGAGCGCAGGGTGGCGGCCTTGAGATCGTCGGGCAGCTTCTGGGCCTGCAGCACGGCCAGGTCGTTGTGGATCTGCGCGCCCGTCATGAGCGCGGCGGAACGCGAGCCGTCGTGGAAGGTGAGTTCGATGCGGCTGGCGCCGGCCACCACGTGCAGATTGGTGAGGATGACACCGCTGTCCACAATGACCACGCCACTGCCCAGGCCGTGGTCCTTCTCTTCCCCGTCCTTGTCCGTCACGAAGCCGGCGACACGCACCAGCGAAGGGGCGACGGCGGCCGCCGCGCGCGCGGCCGGTGAGGGCAGGTTGGCCGTCTCCAGCGTCCTGAGCACGGCCGCATCGATGTCCTTCTGGGTCAGCTTGCGCTGCGCGGTGGCGGGCCACAGGGCCTGGGCCAGCAGCAGCAGCAGCAGGGCGGCCAGGGCCAGCCAGCGCCAGTGCCGTTCCTGCCAATGCGGCAGACGGATGCGCCGGTGGGAGCGGGGGGAAGCGGGCGGGGGGCTGTCCGCAGCAGGCAAGACCGGGTCCGGCGCGGCGGGGCCACGCGGCGAACGGCTGTACAGGGCAGGCTGGCGCATGCGTACCCCCGGGGCTGTGCCACCGACGCAGCGGCATCGGTGCAACGGTAGCACGGCTGGGCTTTTTTTGCATGCGCACCGGCCCGGGGTCGCTCAGCTTTCCGGCATCATGGTGCCATGCAAGGCTGGATAGATACCCATTGCCACCTGGACGCTCCGGAATTCGCCGCCGACGTGGTGGCCGTGCGTGCCCGCGCACGAGAACGGGGCGTGGTCCACTGCGTGCTGCCGGCCGTGCAGGTGGCGCATTTCGACGACGTGCGCCGCCTGGCCCGTGCATCCGGTGACAGCTACGCCCTGGGCATCCACCCGCTGTATGTGAAGGACGCGCTGGACGGCGACCTGGCCCGGCTGGACGCCGCCCTGGCCGCGCACCGTGACGACCCGCATCTGGTGGCCGTGGGCGAGATCGGTCTGGACTACTTCGTGCCCGAGCTCTGCGCATCACCTTTGCGCGAGCGGCAGGAACATTTCTACGTGGAGCAGCTCAGGCTGGCGCGCAAACACGGCCTGCCCGTGATCCTGCACGTGCGCCGCTCGGCCGACATGCTGCTCAAGGGCTTGCGTGCGGTGGCGAAAGAGGTGACGCCCGGGGCGGGTGTGGACGGGCACCGCTGGCGCGGCATCGCCCATGCCTTCAACGGCAGCCTGCAGCAGGCGCAGGCCTTCATAGCCCAGGGGTTTAAGCTGGGCTTCGGTGGGGCGCTGACCTACGAGCGCGCGCAGAACCTGCGTCGCCTGGCCACCGAACTACCCCTTGATGCCATCGTGCTGGAGACCGACGCACCCGACATGCCGCCGCACTGGCTGTACACGACGGCGGAGCAGCGTTCGGCGGGTGAAGCGCAGGGGCGCAACGAGCCGGGCGAGTTGCCGCGGATTGCGCAAGAACTGGCGGCGCTGCGACAGCTGACCGGTGAAGAACTGGCTGCGGCCAGTCATCGCAACGCCTGTGCCGCCTTGCCGCGTCTGACTGCGTTGATGGATCAACCAGGCGTATGAGCGCACCGATGACCGAGCGCCTGCACGGCCTGCCGCCCATCGTCGGCCCCGACACCCGTCTGCTGATTCTCGGCAGTTTCCCGGGGGTGGCCTCCCTGCAGTCGCAGCAGTACTACGCGCACCCGCAGAACCATTTCTGGAAGATCCTGCAGTCCCTGTGGCCGCAGCATCCTTTGCCCGGACCGGCGTCTTATGCACAACGCTGCGCCTGGTTGCTGGCCCATGGCCTGGGCGTGTGGGACGTCTACGCCAGCTGCGAACGCAGCGGCAGCCTGGACAGTGCCATCCGAAACGCCGAGGTCAACGATTTCTCCGCGCTCAGGGCGCAGTGCCCGCAGCTGCAGCTGATCGCGCACAACGGGGGCGAAAGTTTCCGGCACGCGAAGGCGGTGCGGGTGGCGCTGGGGGTGGAACACTTCCCTTTGATGAAGCTGCCGTCCACCAGCCCGGCCAATGCCAGCTGGAGCTTGGCCCGCAAACAGGAAGCCTGGCGAGCGGCCATGGTGCAGGCCGGCCTGCTGTGACGGTGATAATCGATCGATCTTGAGTACGCGCAAACTTTCCCTGCCCGAAGTCCATTTCTCCGACGAGGGCCCCATCCGTCATCTCCACCTGGATTCGATCTGGATCCAGGGCTCCATGGACACCCGGGACCCGATCCGCCTGGTGCATGAGTACATCCAGCGCATGATGGCCTGGACGCTGTTCGTGGCGCCGGACACGGTGACGAAGCGCCAGGCCCTGCAGCTGGGTCTGGGCGCGGGCTCGCTGACCAAGTTCTGCGCCAAGGTCCTGCGCATGAAGACCAGGGCCATCGAACTCAATCCGCAGGTGCTGGTCGCCTGCCGCGGCTGGTTCAAGCTGCCGGCGGATACGGCGAGGATGCGGGTCATCCTGGCCGACGCGGCCAGGGAAATCCAGAAACCGGAGTGGTTCGGCGCCGTGGACGCGCTGCAGGTGGACCTGTACGACCACGAGGCGGCCGCGCCGGTGCTCGACAGTCCCGAGTTCTATGCCCACTGCCGCCGTCTGCTGACGGAGGAGGGTTGCATGACGGTCAACCTCTTCGGCCGCTCCTCCAGTTACACGAAGAGCGTGGACAAGATCGCCGCGGCTTTTGGCAAGGAGTCGGTCTGGGCCTTCAAGGCGACGCGTGAAGGCAACACCGTGGTGCTGGCCCAGCGCACGCCCTCGCGTCCGAAGCGCGCCGTGCTTGCCGAGCGGGCCGAAATCATCCAGACTCAATGGGGCCTGCCCGCCACCAAGTGGCTGCGCGGCTTCAAACCCGTCTTCGAACAATGAATCCATGAGCGCCCAGCCCAAACTCAAGAGCCTGTCCAAGTCCGAGCACGTGGGGCCGGTGGACTGGCGTCGCCTGGTCGAGTGGCTGCTGGCCGACGGCGTGATCGCCGAGGACGAGGCCCATCGCACCATCGCACGCTGCTCGCAGGCCGAGAGCGCCCAGCACCCGCTGCTGCGCCTGGCCAGTGTCTCCATCCGCCGGGCCGTCGATCACAAGCCGCTGGACGTGGAAAGCCTCACGCAGTGGCTGGCCGGTCGCGCGGGCCTGGACTACCTGCGCATCGACCCGCTCAAGGTGGACGTGGGCAAGGTGGCCGACAGCATGAGCGCGGCCTATGCCGAGCGCCACCGTGTGCTGCCGGTGCAGGTGCTGCCCACCGAGGTGGTGGTGGCCACATCCGAGCCCTACATCACCGACTGGGTGGGCGAGGTCGAGCGCCAGACCCGTCGCAGCGTGCGTCGCGTGTTGTCCAGCCCGGGGGAGATCCAGCGTTACACGGCCGAGTTCTTTGCCCTGGCCAAGTCGGTGCGCTCGGCCATGAAGTCGGGCAGCGGCAACACGGGTTCCAGCTTCGAGCAGCTGGTGGAGCTGGGCAAGACCAACAAGCAGCTCGACGCCAACGACCAGAGCGTGGTGCAGGTGGTGGACTGGCTGTGGCAATACGCCTTTGACCAGCGTGCCAGCGACATCCACCTGGAGCCGCGGCGCGAGCAGGGCGTGATCCGTTTCCGCATCGACGGCGTGCTGCACCCGGTTTACCAGATGCCCATGGGCGTGCTCACCGCCATGACGGCGCGCATCAAGCTGCTGGGGCGCATGGACGTGGTGGAAAAGCGCCGCCCGCAGGACGGCCGCATCAAGACCCGCAACCCCGGCGGTGACGAGGTGGAAATGCGGATCTCCACCCTGCCCACGGCCTTCGGCGAGAAGATGGTCATGCGCATCTTCGACCCCGACACCACGGTCAAGGACCTGGCCGAGCTGGGTTTCTCCCCCCACGACGCGCAGCGCTGGGAGGCGCTGGTCAAGCGTCCGCACGGCATCATCCTGGTGACCGGGCCCACGGGCTCGGGCAAGACCACCACGCTGTACTCCACGCTGAAGCGCGTGGCGACCGAAGAGGTCAACGTCAGCACGGTGGAGGACCCGATCGAAATGATCGAGCCGGCCTTCAACCAGACCCAGGTGCAGCCGCAGCTGGATTTCGGTTTCCCCGAGGGCCTGCGCGCCCTGATGCGGCAGGACCCGGACATCATCATGGTGGGTGAAATCCGCGACCTGGAAACCGCCGAGATGGCGGTGCAGGCGGCGCTGACCGGTCACCTGGTCTTCTCCACCCTGCACACCAACGACGCACCCTCGGCCATCACGCGCCTGATGGAGCTGGGCATTCCGCCCTACCTGCTCAACGCCACCGTGCTGGGCGTGCTGGCGCAGCGTCTGGTGCGCACCCTGTGCGCGCAGTGCAAGGTGCGCGACGAGGCGGCCACGCGCGAGCACCTGGCCGAGATGGTGAAACCCTGGAACATCAGCGGCGGCTACAAGCCCTTCAAGCCCGTGGGCTGCGTGGATTGCCGCATGACGGGTTTCCAGGGGCGCATGGGTCTGTACGAACTGCTGCTGATCAGCGAGGCCTTCAAGGACAAGGTCAGCCGCGAGCCGAATATCGAGGCGCTCAAGCGCCAGGCCGTGGCCGACGGCATGCGCCCGTTGCGCCTGGCCGGCGCCTTGCGCGTGGCCGAGGGGCTGACGGTGATCGATGAGGTGCTCGGCGCCACGCCGCCCCTGACCTGAAGCTGACCTGCGCACCGCTGCGGCGCAGGCTCATCCGCAACCTAGGGTATTCCCTGTCGGCTTTCGCTGTGCGCCCGGGGGTGCATAGGTGTAATCCACATTCGGCATGACACTTGTTCCGGGGCAGAATCCCGGTTGTTTCGGGTATGGCCCGTAGGAGACAAGTTCGTGAGATTCATCAAGAGTGAAAAAGATTTTTACTCCGGCCTGATGTTCGCCATCGTGGGCATCAGCTTTGCGTTGGGGGCTACCACCTACAACGTCGGTACCGGCGCCCGCATGGGCCCGGGTTATTTCCCGCTGCTCTTGGGCATCATTCTGGCTGTCCTGGGCGGGCTGATCATGTTCAAGGGCGTGGTGTCCAAGTCCGCGACCGGAGACAAGCTGGGTTCGGTTGCATGGAAGCAGCTGGGTTACATCATCGGGGCCAACGTGCTGTTCGGCATCCTGCTGGGCGGCCTGCCCTCTTTGGGCGTTCCGGCCATGGGACTGATCGCCGCCATCTACGGCCTGACCATCGTGTCCAGCCTGGCTGGCGAGAAGTTCAATTTGCGCGAGGTGCTGATCCTGTCCACCATCCTCGCCGTCATCAGCTACGGCGCCTTCGTGAAACTGCTGTCCCTGCAGTTCCCGGTGTGGCCGTCCTTCATCGCGGGTTGAGGAGCGCAGAAAATGGAATTGTTTGACAACCTCGCACTGGGTTTTGGTGTTGCCTTCACCTTTCAGAACCTGGCCTACGCCTTCATCGGCTGCCTGCTGGGCACGCTGATCGGCGTGCTGCCGGGCGTCGGCCCGATCGCCACCATCGCCATGCTGCTGCCGGCGACCTATGCGCTGCCCCCGGTGGCCGCGCTGATCATGCTGGCCGGTATCTACTACGGCGCCCAGTACGGCGGCTCCACCACGGCCATTCTGGTCAACCTGCCGGGAGAATCGTCCTCGGTGGTGACCGTGATCGACGGCTACCAGATGGCCCGCAAGGGCCGGGCCGGACCCGCGCTGGCCGCGGCCGGCATGGGATCCTTCTTTGCCGGTTGCGTGGGCACGCTGATCCTGGCCGCCTTCGCTGCGCCGCTGACCGAAGTGGCCTTCAAGTTCGGCCCGGCCGAATACTTCTCGCTGATGGTGCTGGGCCTGATCGGCGCCGTGGTGCTGGCCTCGGGCTCGCTGCTCAAGGCCATCGCCATGATCGTGCTGGGCCTGCTGCTGGGCCTGGTCGGCACCGACGTGAACTCGGGTGTGGCGCGCTACTCCTTCGACATCCCGGAACTGACCGACGGTATCGGCTTCATCGTGATCGCCATGGGCGTGTTCGGCTACGGCGAGATCATCGCCAACCTCTCGCAACCGGAGGACGATCGCGAGGTGTTCACCGGCAAGGTCACCCACATCTATCCGTCCAAGGAAGATTTCAAGCGCATGTTGCCGGCCGTCCTGCGCGGCACCGCGATCGGCTCCACGCTGGGCATCCTGCCCGGCGGCGGCGCCTTGCTGGCCTCGTTTGCCGCCTACACCATCGAGAAGAAGACCAAGCTCAAAAAAGGCGAGGTCCCGTTCGGCCAGGGCAATATCCGCGGCGTGGCCGCGCCCGAAGCCGCCAACAACGCCGGCGCGCAGACTTCCTTCATCCCGCTGCTGACGCTGGGCATTCCGCCCAATGCCGTGATGGCGCTGATGGTCGGTGCGATGACCATTCACAACATCCAGCCCGGCCCGCAGGTGATGACCAGCAACCCGGAACTGTTCTGGGGCCTGATCGCCTCCATGTGGTTGGGCAACCTGATGCTGATCATCCTGAACCTGCCGCTGATCGGTATCTGGATCAAGCTGCTGACCATCCCCTACCGCTGGCTGTTCCCGGCCATCGTGCTGTTCTGCGCCATCGGCGTGTACTCCACGAACAACAACACCTGGGACATCTGGATGGTCGCCATGTTCGGTGTGATCGGCTACGGCTTCATCAAGCTGGGGGTCGAGCCCGCGCCACTGCTGCTGGGCTTCATCCTGGGGCCGATGATGGAAGAGAATCTGCGCCGGGCCCTGCTGCTGTCGCGCGGCGACTGGAGCGTGCTCGTCACACGTCCGCTCTCGGCCACCCTGTTGGGCATGGCGCTGCTGCTGCTCATCATCGTGACGCTCCCTTCGATCAAGTCCAAGCGCGAGGAAGCCTTCGTAGAGGAGTGATCCCGCCGCTGCACTAAACTGGAACGGCACCTGCGGGTGCCGTTCTCACTTTCTGACTCTCAGAGGAGCTTCTTCATGACATCCAAGCTGCTGACCGGCCTGCTGGTCTTCGGTCTGTCCCTTGCCCTGCCGCTGGCCGCGCAGACCTGGCCGGGCAAGCCGATCCGCCTGGTCGTGCCTTTCCCCCCCGGTGGCGCCACCGACATCCTCGCGCGCGCTCTCTCGCAGGAGCTGGGCAGGAATCTGGGCCAGTCCATCGTGATCGACAACAAGCCCGGCGCCGGCGGCACCATCGGCGCCCTGGCCGGGGCCCAGGCCGCGCCCGACGGCTACACCCTGCTGCTGACCACCTCGAGCACGCACAGCATCGGCCCGGCCATCAACCCCAAGACCCCCTACAACGCCGAGGCCGACTTCACCCCCATCGCCTACGTGGCCAGCTCGCCCCAGGTCATTCTGGTGCCCATGACTTCGCCCGCCAAGAACCTGCGTGAATTCATAGACTACGCGCACAAGAACCCGGGGCGGCTGAACTACGCCTCCAGCGGCAACGGCACCATCTCCAACCTGTCCACCGAGATCTTCAAGGCCCGGTCCGGCACCTTCCTCGTGCACATCCCCTACCGCGGCACCGGCCTGTCGATCGCCGACCTGATCAGCGGCAAGGTGGACGTGCTGTTTGATTCTGTGGTCTCGGGCATGCCCCATGTGCGCGACGGCAAGCTGCGCGCCCTGGCCGTGACCAGTCCCAAGCGCAGCGCCCTGGTGCCCGAGCTGCCGGCCGTGGCTGAACTGCTGCCGGGCTTCGAGTCGGTCACCTGGTTTGGCGTTTACGGCCCGCGCGGCCTGCCCCCGGAGATCGTGACGCGCGTCAACCAGGCCGTGAATGCGGCGCTCGCCGAGCCCGAGCTGAAAGAACGTTTTGCGCGCCTGGGCGCCGAAACCACCGGCGGCACGCCGCAGCAGTTCGCGGCCGTGGTGAAAGCCGAATCGGCCAAGTGGAAAAAAGTCATCACGGAACGCAAGATAACGACGGATTAGCCCCCTGAGTCGCCCCCGCGAAGCGCGGGCGCCTTCCCCCTCAGGGGGACGACGCCAGCGGCCCGGCGAAGCCGGTTCCACGGCGTCCCCGGTTGAGTGGTTTGGCTGCCGACAACATGGTGATTCAAAGTGACGAAACCCTGATTTATGAACTTCAACTACAGCACCCCCTACACCAGCACGCGCCTGCCGGTCTTTGCCCGCAACGTCGTCTCCACCTCGCACCCGCTGGCGGCCCAGGCCGGCCTGCGCATGCTGCAAAAGGGCGGCAACGCGGTGGATGCGGCCATTGCCGCCGCGGCCACCATCACCCTGACCGAACCGGTCAGCAACGGCCTGGGCAGCGATGCCTTCGCCATCCTGTGGGATGGCAAGGAGCTGCATGGCCTCAACGCCTCCGGTCGCGCGCCGCAGGGCTGGACCCCCGAGTACTTCAAGCGCAAGTACGGCGAGGGCGCCAAGACACCCCCGAAGCGCGGCATCGATTCCGTCACCGTGCCGGGCGCCGTGGCCGGCTGGGTGGCGCTGAGCGATCGTTTCGGCAAGCTGCCCTTCGCCGACCTCCTGGAGCCGGCCATCGAGATCGCCGAGCGGGGTTACCTCATTCCCGTGGTGGTGCAGCAGAAGTGGGCCGCCGCCACGCCCGAGCTGCAGGGCGTGCCGGGTTTTGCCCAGTCTTTCCTGCCTTGGGGCCGTGCGCCCCAGGTGGGGGAGCTGTTCCAGTTCAAGGCCGCGGCGCGTGCCCTGCGTTTGATTGCCCAGACCAAGGGCCAGGCCTATTACCGGGGCGAGATCGCCCGGGCCCTGGAGAAATTCGCCGCTGAAAACGGCGGCCTGCTCAAGGCCAGCGACCTGGCCGCCTACCAGCCCGAGTGGGTGCAGCCCCTGGCCAAGAACTACCGCGGCTACACCTTGCACGAGATTCCGCCCAACGGCCAGGGCATTGCCGCGCAGATGGCCCTGGGCATCCTGGACAAGTTCGACCTGGGCTCGCTGCCCGTGGACAGCGTCGATTCACAGCACCTGCAGATCGAGGCCATGAAACTGGCTTTTGCCGATGTCTACCGTTACGTGGCCGAGCCGTCTGCCATGGAGGTGACGCCCGCGCAGATGCTCGATGACGTCTATCTGGCCAGCCGCGCCAAACTGATCGACATGAAGAAGGCGCAGGACTTCAAGGCCGGCAACCCGGTCAAGGGCGGCACCATCTACCTGACGGCGGCCGACGAGAACGGCATGATGATCAGCTTCATCCAGAGCAACTTCATGGGCTTCGGCTCGGGCTGCGTGGAGCCGAGCTTCGGCATCAGCCTGCAGAACCGGGGCCACGGCTTCAACGTGGACGCCCACGGCCTGAACACCGCCAATCTGGTGGCGCCGGGCAAACGGCCCATCCACACCATCATCCCGGCCTTCCTCACCAAGGACGGCCAGCCGGTGATGAGCTTCGGCGTCATGGGCGGCAATATGCAGCCCCAGGGCCATCTGCAGACCCTGGTGCGCATGCTGGACTACGGGCAGAACCCGCAGACCGCCTGCGACGCGCCGCGCTGGCGCTACAACGCGGGGCTGGAGATCAACGTCGAGGCCAGCATGAACCCGGCCACGGTGCAGGGCCTGTCGGCGCGCGGCCACCGCATGGAGGTCATCAACGACTCCTACCAGGACTTCGGCGCCGGCCAGTTCATCTGGCGCGCCGGTGACCCCAAGGTGCAGGGTTATGTGGCCGCCAGTGACGCGCGCCGCGACGGCCAGGCGGCAGGCTACTGAGGGCTTATTGTTCTGGAGCTGCATCCGAGGACGGGAATGGGGTAATTTTCTTTTAAATGGGGTAATTTGGTATTTAAATACCTCTATAATCCAGGCAATTACCCCATTTCAAGCCGATTCAGCCCCACCATGCATTCGCTGACTCCAGAGTACCTGGCCCGGCTGCGCTTCGATACCCGGCAGCTGGCCAGCCTGCGCGCCCTGGGCGAATACCGGGGCAAGCAGCGCCTCTACATTGCCCAGTCGCCCGAGGTCCTGAGCGACCTGCGGCAGGTTGCCGCGGTTGAATCGACCGAGTCTTCCAACCGGCTCGAAGGGGTGGTCGTCGCACCCCATCGGCTCAAGTCCCTGGTGCTGAAAAATGCCACGCCCCAAAGCCGCTCAGAGCAGGAGGTCGCGGGCTACCGGGATGCCTTGGCGTTGATCCACGAAAGCGCAGAGCACATGCCCTTCTCGGAAGGCACGGTGCTCCAGTTGCACGGCATGCTGTACCGCTACATGCCGCAGCCTGGCGGGCATTGGAAGGCCAGCAACAACGACATCGTGGAGCGGCACCCGGACGGCAGCACGCGCGTGCGCTTTCGTCCGGTGGCAGCACACCTGACCTCCACAGCCATGGCGGACTTGATGACGCGCTATGGCCAGGCGCGCGACCAACACTTGGCCGATCCGCTGGTGCTGGTGCCCCTGGTCGTCCTGGACTTTCTGTGTATCCATCCGTTCCCGGACGGCAATGGCCGCATGGCTCGCTTGCTGACCCTGCAATTGCTCTACCACTACGACTACACCGTGGGCCGCTACATCAGCCTGGAGCGCATCTTCGAGGAATCGAAGGAAAGTTATTACGAAACGCTGGAAGCCAGCTCACAGGGCTGGCACGAGGCTGTGCACGACATCACCCCCTGGCTGGATTACTTCTGGGGCGCCCTGCTGCGCGCCTACAAGGAATTCGAGCAGCGTGTGGGCACCATCGAGCGCGGGCGTGGCGCCAAGGGCGACCGCGTGCGCGCCGAAGCGCTCAAGCGCACGCTGCCGTTTTCCATCTCGGAAATCGAACAGGCATGCCCCGGCATCAGCCGCGACATGGTGCGGCTGGTGCTGCGCGCACTGAAGGCCGAGGGGCTGATTGCGTCCACGGGCAAGGGGCGCGGGGCCAAATGGGTCAACGTGAAGCCGCAGAACCCAACATCGACAAGTAATCCGGGAGACGAGAAATGACAATGACGCTCACAGAAATACTGAAAGACAGCGCCTACAAGCTGGGACAGTTCAAGCCGGCGCAGATCAGTGCGCTCGAAGCCGCCATCACCGTCAAGGAGGCGGGTAAGAAACCCGCGCCCTACATGACCTGCCTGGTGCGCGGCAAGTCCATCAGGCTCACGCCTGAAGAGGCCGTGCGGCAGCTGTACGTGATGGTCCTGCGCGACGATCTCGGCTATCTGGACGGCCTGGACGCATGAGTCACGCCTCGAAAGGCCTCCCCACCGGCCTCTTACTTGCGGTCGTCGGCGCCATCGCCTTCAGCGGCAAGGCCATCATCGTCAAGCTGGCCTACCGCCACGGGGTCGATGCGGTCACGCTCATCATGTACCGCATGCTGTTCGCGCTGCCGCTGTTTGCCGTCATGGCCTGGTGGGCCAGCCGGGGCAAGGCCGCGCTCACCCGGCGCGACTGGCTGGGCGTGCTGGGCCTGGGCTTCAGTGGCTATTACCTGGCCAGCTTCCTCGACTTCGCGGGCCTGGCCCACATCACGGCCTCACTCGAACGCCTGGTTCTTTACCTCACGCCCACCATCGTGCTGCTGGTCGGCCTGCTGTTCTACGGCCGGCGTGTCAGCCGCGCGCAGATCGGCGGCATGCTGATCAGCTATCTGGGTGTGATGCTCGTTTTCGGGCGCGAGGTCTCACTGGCCGGGGCCGACGTGGCCTGGGGGACGCTGCTGGTCTTCATGAGCGCCGTCAGCTACGCGATTTACCTCAGCTACAGCGGCGAACTCGTGCGGCGCCTGGGCTCGCTGCGCCTGGTGGGGCTGGCCACCAGCGTGGCCTGTCTGTTCTGCCTCCTGCAGTTCGTTCTGCTGCGCCCCCTGTCGGCCGCCCAGGTGGCACCCGAGGTGATCTGGTTGTCTCTGCTCAATGCCACCGCTTGCACCGCCGTGCCCGTGCTGCTGGTGATGATGGCCATCGAGCGTGTGGGAGCGGGCATGGCGGCGCAGGCCGGCATGGTGGGCCCCATGTCCACCATCCTCATGGGGGTGTGGCTGCTGGGCGAGCCCTTCACGGGCTGGGTCGTGGCCGGCACGCTGCTGGTGCTGGCCGGCATCTTTGTTTTTGGCCGTGCCGCCCGTGCGGCAGCGGACTGAAAGTCCCGCCCGGGCAAAGGTCAGACGGCCTCCGTATCATTTCGTCAATCTCATCTCGACACAGGAAGAACATCATGGATCTCGGCATCACAGGCAAATGGGCATTGGTGGGCGGCGCCAGCAAGGGCCTCGGTTTCGGCTGCGCGCAGGCGCTGGCACGCGAGGGCGTCAACGTGGTGATCGTGGCGCGGGGCGCCGAGGCGCTGAATGCCGCGGCGGCCAAGCTCAAGGCCGAGGCCAAGGGTGTGCAGGTCGTTGCGGTGCCGGTGGACATCACCACCGCGGCAGGACGTGAAGCCATCTTTGCCCAGCGCAAGGCGTTCGACATCGTGGTCACCAACGCCGGCGGCCCGCCGCCCGGCGACTTCCGCGACTGGAGCCGCGAGGACTGGATCAAGGCGGTGGACGCCAACATGCTCACGCCCATCGAGCTCATCAAGGCCACGGTGGATGGCATGGCCGCGCGCGGCTACGGCCGCATCGTCAACATCACGTCCAGCGCGGTGAAAGCGCCGATCGACATCCTGGGACTGTCGAATGGCGCGCGCAGCGGCCTGACCGGATTTGTCGCCGGCGTGGCGCGCAACCCCAAGCTCGCCGCCAAGGGCGTGACGATCAACAACCTCTTGCCCGGCGCCTTCGACACGGACCGTCTCAAGGGGACGATGGCGGGTGCGGCGCAGAAAACCGGCCAGCCCATCGAGGCCATCATGGAAACCCGCAAGAAGACCATCCCGGCGCAACGCTTCGGTACACCCGAGGAGTTCGGTGCCATCTGCGCCTTTCTGTGCAGCCAGCAAGCCGCTTACATCACGGGCCAGAACGTGCTCGCCGATGGTGGTGCCTACCCAGGTACGTATTGATGCAATCCTGGCGTGGCCTTATCGTCGCGCCGAGGACACCACGATGCCGCTGACGATCAGCACAAAAGCAGCGCCGTGGTAGAGCTGAGGCAGTTCGCCCAGCAGGGTTGTGGACATGAGCGCCGCGAACAGCGGTGTGAGATTGCCGAAGAAGCTGGCCACCGTGGGGCCCGCGCGCTGCACGCCCATGCCCCAGGCGCGGTAGGCCAGCACGGCCGGGCCCACGGCCACAAAGACCAGGGCCGCGATCAACGGCCAGCCCCAGACGATGGGCTGGTCCACCACCATCCATTCACCGGCAGCGAACAGCGCCGACCAGGCCAGGCCGAAGACGATCTGCGCGAGCAGGAAAGCGGCCCAGTCACCGCGGATGGTGGCCGGCTCGCCGCCAGGGCGCGCCAGCATCCAGCTGTAGAAGGCCCAGCAGATGGAGGCGATCAGTACGTAGATGTCGCCCGGCAGCAACTGGACCTGCAGCAGGGTGTCCAGATGGCCGCGGCCGAGCACCAGCAGCACGCCGCTGATGGACAGCAGGGCGCCCAGCAGCTGGCGGCGCGAGACCGGGGCGTTGAAGAAGAGCCGCCCGATGAGCTGCATCCAGATCGGCATGCTCGCCGCCACCAGCGTGACGTTGATGGGTGAGGAGGTCTTGAGCGCCAGGTACTGCAGCGCGTTGTAGGCGCCCACGCTGAGCAGGCCCAGCATGGCAAAACGCCGCCAGTGCGGCCACAGGCCGCTGTCGCGTCTGAGCACCCAGGTCGCCAGCGGCAGCAGGATCAGGCCGGCCAGAACCCAGCGCAGCAGATTGAGCATCATGGGGGGCACGAGTTCGCCCACTATGCGGCCCACCACGGCATTGCCGGCCCACATCAGGGGCGGCAGCGTCAGGAGCAGGGCGGTGGAGGGGCTGAGGCGTGTGTGCATGGTGTGGCACTGTAGCAAGCCGGTGGCCGGTCTGCCGTCAGACGGGCAGAAATGCCCTGGCGGCGGCGGGTACTCGTATGCTCACGTAGAATTTTGCGCATCAACAGGAGACAAGACATGACCCAGATCCGTTCCCGCGCCGTGCGCATAGCCCAGCATGGTGGCCCTGAAGAGATGAAGATCGTCGAGATGATGGTGGGCGAGCCCGGCCCGGGCGAGATCCGCATCCGGCACAAGGCCTGCGGCCTGAACTTCATCGACGTCTACCAGCGCAGCGGTGTCTACCAGCTGCCCATGCCCTTGCAGCTGGGCATGGAGGCCTCGGGCATCGTCGAGGCGGTGGGTGAGGGGGTCACGCACCTGAAGGTCGGCGACCGTGCCGCCTACGCCAGCCAGCCGCCCGGCGCCTATTGCGAGGTGCGCGTGATGCCGGCCAAGACGGTGTGCAAGCTGCCCGACGACATCGCCTTCGAGACCGGCGCGGCCATGATGCTCAAGGGCCTGACCGTGCAGTACCTCTTCAACCGGGTGCGCCCGGTCGAGGCCCTGCAGCCCGGCGACCACGTGCTCTTCCACGCCGCCGCCGGCGGCGTGGGCCTGATCGCCTGCCAGTGGGCCAGGGCCCAGGGCCTGCAGCTGATCGGCACGGCGGGTTCGGACGCCAAGTGCGAGCTTGCGAAGGCCCATGGCGCCGCCCACGTGATCAACTACAACAAGGAAGACTTCCTGCCGCGCGTGAAGGAGATCACCGGCGGCAAGGGCGTGAAGGTGGTGTACGACTCCGTCGGCAAGGACACCTGGGACAAGTCGCTCGATTGCCTGCGGCCTTTCGGCCTGATGGCCAGCTTCGGCAATGCCTCCGGCGTGGTGCCGCCCTTTGCGCCGGGCAGCCTGGCGGCCAAGGGTTCGATCTACGTCACGCGCCAGACCCTGTTCAGCCACATCACCACACGCGAGACCACGCAGTCCATGGCCGACGACCTGTTCGCCATGGTGTCCAGCGGCAAGGTGAAGATCAACATCTCCCAGCGCTACCCGCTGGAACAGGTGCAGCAGGCGCACCGCGACCTCGAAGCCCGCAAGACCACGGGCTGCACCATCCTGACGCTGTGAGGCACGCCAGGCGCGGAGGCTGAAGCCAGCTCCGCGCCAGCGCGTCGCCGCTCAGCTGCGAGAGCGTTTCACGCGCAGGAGTTCGTCGAGCAGCAACAGGATCACGCCCAGGGTGATGGCGCTGTCGGCCAGGTTGAAGGCCGGGAAATGCCAGCTGCCGATGTGGAAGTCCACCATGTCCACCACGTAGCCGTGCAGCAGGCGGTCCAGCACATTGCCGATGGCGCCGCCCATGATGCAGGTCAGCGCAAAGCAGAACAGGCGCTGGCCGGCATGGGCGCGCAACATGGTGATGATGAAGACCGTGGCAGCCACGCCGATGCCCACGAAGAGCCAGCGCTGCCAGCCGTCAGCCCCGGCCAGGAAGGAGAAGGCCGCGCCGCGGTTGTGCACCCGCACGATGTTGAGCCAGCCGGTCAGCTCGGTGGCCTCGCCATAGTGGTAGTAGGCCAGGATCAGCACCTTGCTGAGCTGGTCCGCCAGCAGGATCAGAAAGGCCAGGCCCAGCCATTTCAGCAGGCCGACGTTGGTGTGGGGGCGTATCTTGGCCATCAAATCCAATCCGTTCGGGCTGAGCTTGTCGAAGCCCCAGCACCCGGGTTCAAGAGAGAGAGAGCCCTTCGACAGGCTCAGGGCGAACGGCTTCAGGCATGCAGTCGATGCTCACCCTGGCCGTAGAGATTGCTGGTGCAGCGGCCGCACAGCGTGGGATGGGATGCATCGGTGCCCACGTCCTCGCGGTAGTGCCAGCAGCGTTCGCATTTGGTCGCCGCGCTCGGCGCCACCTGCACCGTGAGCGCGCCTCCGGGTTGCAGCGTGACGGCCGAGGTGATGAAGACGAACTTCAGGTCCTCGCCCAGACTGGCCAGCAAGGCGTGGTCTTGCGCATTGGCTGCCAGTGTCACGGTGGCTTGCAGCGAGGCGCCCACCTTGCCATCGGCGCGCAGCGCCTCGATGTCCTTGTTCACGGCGTCGCGGATCTCGCGCAGGCGCCCCCACCTGGCCAGCAGCGCCGCATCGGGCTGTCCCAGATCGACATAGGTCTCCATGAAGATCGACTCGGACGAGCCGATCACCTTCCACGCCTCCTCGGCCGTGAAGCTCAGGAAGGGCGCCATCCAGCGCAGCATGGCTTGCGTGATCTGGTGCAGCGCGGTCTGGGCGCTGCGACGGGCCAGTGATTTGGGCGCCGTGGTGTACAGGCGGTCTTTCAGCACGTCCAGGTAGAAGGCGCCCAGGTCCTCGCTGCAGTAGACCTGCAGCTTGGCCACCACCGGGTGGAACTCATAGACCTCGTAGTGCGCCAGGATCTCGGCCTGCAGTTCGGCCGCGCGGCTCAGGGCGTAGCGGTCGATCTCCAGCATCTGATCCAGCGGCACCGCGTCTTTGGCCGGGTCAAAGTCGCTGATATTGGCCAGCAGGAACTTCAAGGTGTTGCGGATGCGGCGGTAGGTGTCCACCACCCGCGCCAGGATCTTGTCGTCGATGCCCAGGTCGCCCGAGTAGTCGGTGGCGGCGCACCACAGGCGGATGATCTCGGCGCCCATCTTCTCGCTGACCTGCTGCGGGGCCACGACGTTGCCCACGCTCTTGCTCATCTTGCGGCCCTGGCCGTCCACGGTGAAGCCATGGGTCAGCAGGCCGCGGTAGGGCGCGCGGCCGTACATGGCACAGGCGGTCAGCAGCGAAGAGTGGAACCAGCCGCGGTGCTGGTCGTGGCCTTCCAGATACAGGTCGGCCTCGGGGCCACCGTCCTCGTGGCCGCTATGCGGGTGCGAGGTCTTGAGCACCGTGGTGTGCGTGGTGCCGGAGTCGAACCACACCTCGAGGATGTCGCTGCTTTTGCTCCACTGTGCGGCGCCGCTCTTGTCACCGATGCGCTGCAGGATGTCGGCGGTGGAGAGCTTGCTCCAGGCCTCGATGCCGCCCTGCTCGACGACTTCGGCGGCCAGGTCGATGATCTCGGGCGTGCGCGGATGCGGCTCGCCGCTGTCCACGTCGAGCAGGAAGGGCAGGGGCACGCCCCAGCTGCGCTGGCGCGAGATGCACCAGTCGGGCCGGTTGGCGATCATGTCGCGCAGGCGGGTGCGGCCGTTCTCGGGGTAGAAGCTGGTGTCGTCGATGGCGGTCAGGGCCATCTGGCGCAGGGTCTGCGGCGCCTTGTCCTGGGTGAAGATGCCCGTGCCCTCGTCCATGCGCACGAACCACTGGGCCGCGGCGCGGTAGATCACGGGTGTCTTGTGGCGCCAGCAGTGCGGGTAGCTGTGCGTGATGTCCTGGGTGGCGAACAGGCGCCCGGCGTTCTTCAGCGCCTCCAGCACCAGGGGCACGGCCTTCCAGATGTGCTGGCCGCCGAACAGGGGGAAGTCCGCGGCGTAGGCGCCATTGCCCTGCACGGGGTTGAGGATGTCGTCGTACTTCAGGCCGTGGGACACGCAACTGTTGAAGTCGTCCACGCCGTAAGCCGGCGCGGAGTGCACGATACCTGTGCCGTCATCCGCGGTGGCGTAGTCGGCCAGGTACACGGGGCTGAAGCGGCGGTAGCCGGCATCCACGTCGTACAGGGGATGCTTGAAGTTGATCAGGTCCAGCTTCTTGCCCAGGGTGGTGGCCAGCACCTTGCCCGTGAGCTTGTAGCGTTCCATGCATTTGTCGACCAGCACGGCGGCCAGCACCAACAGGCCACGCTCGGTCTGCACCAGGGCGTACTCGAGCTCGGGGTTCAGGTTGAGCGCCTGGTTGGCGGGGAGGGTCCAGGCGGTGGTGGTCCAGATCACAGCGTAAATGGGCTGCTCGCTGCCCCTCACCCCGGCCCTCTCCCCAGAGGGGCGAGGGAGTTCTGCATTGCTCCCTCTCCCATTGGGTGAGGGCAGGCCGAACGCAGCCAGCAGCTTTTCGGGCTCGGCACATTCAAAACCCACGTCCAGCGTGCTGCTCTTCTTGTCCGCGTACTCGATCTCGAACTCGGCCAGGGAGGAGCCGCAGTCGAAGCACCAGTAGACGGGCTTGAGGCCGCGGTAGACGAAACCACGCTCCATCACGCGCTTGAAGGCGCGGATCTCGGCGGCCTCGTTGACGTAGTCCATGGTCCGGTAAGGCTTGTCCCACTGGCCCAGCACGCCCAGGCGCTTGAAATCGGCCATCTGGCCGGCGATCTGCTCGGTGGCGAAGGCCCGGCTTTTCGCCTGCATCTCGTCGCGCGGCAGGTTGCGGCCGTGCAGTTTCTCGATGGCGTTCTCGATCGGCAGGCCGTGGCAGTCCCAGCCCGGGATGTACT
The DNA here is from genome assembly GCF_054780335.1 of Curvibacter fontanus. Lineage (NCBI taxonomy): Bacteria > Pseudomonadati > Pseudomonadota > Betaproteobacteria > Burkholderiales > Comamonadaceae > Curvibacter > Curvibacter fontanus. The sequence goes on along the minus strand of NZ_BAAGWN010000007.1, from coordinate 69,238 downwards.
GCGCGTCCAGGCCCTCGAGCTGGCGCGCCTTGACGATCATGTCCTTGAGGATCTTGTTGACGGCATGGCCGATGTGGATCGAGCCGTTGGCGTAGGGCGGGCCGTCGTGCAGGATGAACTTCGGCTTGCCGTGGCGCACATCGCGCAGTTTCTTGTACAGGCCCTGCTCTTCCCAGGCCTGGACCCAACCCGGCTCGCGCTTGGGCAGGTCCCCGCGCATGGGGAAGGGCGTGTCGGGCAGGTTCAGCGTGGCGCGGTAATCAGTTTTGGCTTCGGACATGGTCAACTCGAAAGGGCTTCGACAGGCTCAGCCCGAACGGGAGTGGTCGGAACGAGTAAACAAGCCGTTCGCCCTGAGCCTGTCGAAGGGCGGCGACCGCAAGGGGTCCGGTCTAAATTCGGTCGCGCGTGGTCTGCCGGTGGGTCTCGGAGTGCGTGGATGCAAACCAGGCGCGGGCAGCATCGCAGTCCTGGTGGATGCCCTGCGTGAGGGTCTCCAGGCTGGCGTATTTGAGTTCGTCGTGCAGTTTGTGCAGCAGTTCCACGCGGATGATTTTACCGTAGCCCCCCTCGGCGCCCAGGGCGGCGGGCCAGTCCAGGCAATGGGTTTCCAGCAGCACGCGCCCGCCGTTGACATCGTTCGGGTCCAGCGAGGGGCGCACCCCGAGATTGGCCACCCCGCGCAGGGGCTGGTCTACCAGGCCGTGCACCAGCACCGCAAAGATGCCGGCGGCGGCCGGCTTCCAGTGCGTGAAGCGCAGGTTCAGGGTCTTGAAACCCAGCTCACGCCCGAGCTTGCGCCCGTGCAGCACATGACCGGAGATGTGGTACGGGTGGCCCAGCAGGCGGGCCGCGTCTTCCATGCGCCCCTCATGCAGGGCGGCGCGCACGGCCGAGCTGGAGACGCGCAGGCCATGCACTTCGTAGCTGTTCATGCGCGCCACGTCGAAGCCCTTTTGGGTGCCGGCGGCGTCCAGCAGGGCGTAGTCGCCGGCACGTTTGGCGCCGAAGCGGAAGTCGTCGCCTACCAGCACGTAGCGTGTGCCCAGGCCGCGCACCAGCACATCGTCGATGAAAGCCTGGGGGGTGAGGCCGGCCAGGCGCGCGTCAAAGGGCAGCACCACGACCTGGTCGATGCCGCAGCGCTGCAGATCGGCCAGCTTGTCGCGCAGGGTGGCGATGCGCGCGGGCGCCAGCGCCGCATTGCCCGCGGCTCCGGCGAAGTAGTCGCGCGGGTGCGGCTCGAAGGTCATGGCGCAGCTGGGCACGCCGCGCTGCGCCGCCTCGCCGCGCAGCAGGGCCAGCATGGCCTGGTGGCCGCGGTGCACGCCATCGAAATTGCCGATGGTCAGGGCACAGGCCGGGGCGATGCCGGGGTGGTGGAAGCCGCGAAAAACCTTCATCTGGGGGTGTCTGGTTCAGTATCTTTTTGATAGCGGGCGGAGCTGTCAGTAAAAGCAAAGCCGCCCCATGGTCATCAAATCAGGGTATATTGTGTCCGAATGGCGAGGCAGTCCTTCACAAGAGGCTGCCGCGGACGCAAGCGTTTCATTCGGATGGTTGATTCAACCGGTCAGGAGGCGTGTTTTGAAGGTCTTGAAGCTGTCGGCCCAGGGGCTGCCCCAATCCTGGATTTCCCTCGAGGAGGCGGTGTTGCACTACGCCGCCGACGAGGTGCGCTGGGAAGCGGGCGGCGAGATCGCCGTGTTCCATGGCGGCCACAACGCCATCACCGGTGAGCAGTCCGTCATCACCGTCAACAGCATCATCGGCACCAAGGGCGTGCCCAGCATCAACCCCTTCGACCTGCGCCCCAGTCTCACCAACAGCAAGCTCTTCACGCGCGACCGCAATGTCTGCGCCTACTGCGGTGTCGATCACCACGAAACCGAGCTCACGCGTGAGCACATCATTCCCTTCGCGCAGCAAGGCGAGGACCACTGGATGAACGTGGTGACCGCCTGCCGCGCCTGCAACCACCGCAAGAGCAGCCGTACCCCCGAGCAGGCTGGCATGCCCCTGCTCTACGCGCCTTATGTGCCCAGCCTCTGGGAAGACTTCATTCTGCGCAACCGCCGCATCCTGGCCGACCAGATGGAGTTCCTCATGGCGCACGTGCCTCGGTCTTCACGCCTGCTGAGTTAACGGGCGCAAGGTTTCACGAAAGAAAAAGGCCCGCAGTGCGGGCCTTTTGCATGGGCAGCGCCCGGCTCGGTTGTCAGGCAAAGACGCCCGCGGTGTCCTGCATGCGGGCCGACACCTCGCCGAGCTGGTACAGGCTGTCGCCGTAGGTCATTTCCAGCTGCGTGAGTTTCTTGAAGTAGTGGCTCACGATGTATTCGTCGGTCACGCCGATGCCGCCATGCAGCTGCACGGCCTGCTGGCTCACGTAGCGCATGGACTGGCCCAGCTGGACCTTGGTGCGCGCCATGGCGCGACGGCGCTCGTCGGCCGGGGCGTTGAGCTTGAGGCTGGCGTAGTAGCTCATGGAACGGGCCAGTTCCAGTTGCATCTTCATGTCGGCAGCGCGGTGGCGCAGGGCCTGGAAACTGGCGATGGCCACGCCGAACTGCTTGCGCGTGTTCATGTAGTCCAGCGTCACGTCCAGGGTCTGGTCCATCACGCCCACGGCTTCGGCGCAGAGGGACGCGATGCCGATGTCCACGGCGTATTCCAGGGCCGTGAGGCCGTCGGCCGTGACGAGTTGCGCGGCAGCCTTGTCCAGCGTCACGTCGGCGGCACGGCCGCCATCCTGTGTGCCGTAGCCGCGTGTGCTCACGCCCTTGGCTGTGCGTTCCACCAGAAACATGGCCAATTTGCCGCCGGCCATGGCCGGCACCAGCCAGGCATCGGCCTGGTCACCGGCCGGCACCATGTTCTTGCTGCCTGTCAGGGCCCAGCCGCTGCCGGCTTGCACCGCCGTGGCTTCGCAGACATTCAGGCGATAACGCGCCTTGCGCTCCTGCTGGGCCAGCACCACGAGGGCCTCGCCACTGGAAATGCGCGGCAGCCAGCTGCCCCTGAGTTCGGCGCCCGCATAACCGGACAGCACGGCGCCGGCGATCAGGCTTTGCGCCAGCGGCTCCAGCACGATGCCGCGGCCCAGCTCCTCCATGACCACCATGCCCTCGATGGGGCCCATGCCCAGGCCGCCTTCGTCTTCGGGGATGTAGAGGCCACAGAGGCCCAGTTCGGCCAGTTCGTTGAAAGCCTCGCGCGAGAAACCGCCCGCGGCCTCGATGCCGCGGCGGCGCTCGAAGCCGTAGCCCTTCTCCACCCATTTGCGCACGGCATCGCGTAACTGTGTTTGGTCATCACTGAAGTCAAAATCCATTTTTGTCACCTGCATTCATCTGATGGGAACCCCCTCTTGAAGGGGCACGGGGGAGCGGTCTTGTCTGTCGCGCATCGCGCAGGCGGTTCTACGGCGTCAGCCGAGAATCGTCTGGGCCACGATATTGCGTTGCACTTCGTTGCTGCCACCGTAGATGGTGGTCTTGCGCATGTTGAAGTAGGTTGAGGCCAGCGGGGCGTTGGCCAGCACGCCGCCCGGGAAGTCGCCTTGCCAGCCGGCTTCCATGGCTTCACGGATCAGGGGCAGGGCGTAGGGGCCGGCGGCCAGCATCATGAGTTCGGCATAGCGCTGCTGGATCTCGCTGCCGCGGATCTTGAGCAGGCCGGCGATGTCCAGCGAGTTCTTGCCCGACTTCTCGGCTGAGAGCACACGCAGCACCAGCATCTCCAGCGCCACCACATCTACCTCCAGCCTGGCGATCTCGTCGCGGAAACGCACGTCCTCGTAGACACCTTCGGCCCTGGCGATGCGTTTGAGGCGCTCGAGCTCCCGCTTGGCGCGGTTCACGTCGGCGATATTGGTGCGCTCGTGGCTCAGCAGGTGCTTGGCGTAGGTCCAGCCCTTGTTCTCCTCGCCGATCAGGTTTTCGGCCGGCACCTCGACGTTGTCGAAGAAGACCTCGTTGACCTCGCATTCGCCGTCGAGCAGCTTGATGGGACGCACGGTGACGCCCCTGGACTTCATGTCGATCAGCAGGAAGGAGATGCCGGTCTGCGGTTTGCCTTCGTTGCTGGTGCGCACCAGGCAGAAGATCCACTCGCCGTACTGGCCCAGCGTGGTCCAGGTCTTCTGGCCGTTGACGATGTACTTGTCACCCTTGCGCTCGGCGCGGGTCTTCACGGAGGCCAGGTCCGAGCCGGAGCCCGGTTCGCTGTAGCCCTGGCTCCACCAGACTTCGCCGCTGGCGATGCCCGGCAGGAAACGCTTTTGCTGCTCGGGGCTGCCGAAGGCCATGATGACCGGGGCCACCATCACGGGGCCGAAGGGAATGACACGCGGCGCACCGGCCAGCGCGCACTCTTCCTCGAACAGGTGTTTCTGGATCGCGTTCCAGCCCGGGCCGCCGAACTGCTGGGGCCAGCCCCAGCCCAGCCAGCCCTTTTGGCCCAGGATCCTGGCCCAGCGCTGGTGGTCGTCGCGGGTCAGCTGCAGGGCGTTGTGCACCTTGTGCGAGATGTCGGCCGGGAGGTTCGCGCACACCCAGGCGCGGATTTCCTCGCGGAAGTTCTGTTCTTCGGGGGTGAATGCCAAATCCATGTCTGTCTCCGGTGATGGCTCGAGCCGCAATTTCCCGAATTTAAGCACGGGCGTTCGCAAATGACTGTCCAAACCGTGACAACCCGAAGGAATTGATCCACCCCTGAGGTGGTGCCACAGCGTGGCCCCACCTTCCCCTCAAGGGGACAACACCAGCGGCCCGGCGGAGCCGGTTCCGCGGTGTTTCGCGCCTGGCATCGTTGGCTACTCGTCTACCCGTGCAAAATCCGGTCTGAGCTACAGGCAAAAAATGAAAAACATCGTCATCCTCATTTCGGGCGGCGGCTCCAATATGGCGGCCATCGTCCAGACGGCCGAGCGCGAGCGCTGGTTAGACAAATTCGGCGCCCGCGTGGCGGCCGTGCTGAGCAACAAGGCCGACGCCAGGGGCCTGGTCTTTGCGCGCGAAAAAGGCATCCCCACGGTCGTGCTGGACCACAAGGCCTACGACTCTCGCGAGGCTTTCGACGCCGCCCTGATGACCGCCATCGACGCGCACCAGCCCGCGCTGGTGGTGCTGGCCGGTTTCATGCGCATCCTGACGCCGGGTTTCGTCGGGCATTACGCCGGGTGCCTGCTCAACATCCACCCCTCGCTGCTGCCGGCCTTCACGGGCCTGCACACCCACCGCCGCGCCATCGAGGCCGGTTGCAAGTTCGCCGGCGCCACCGTGCACCAGGTCACGGCCGAACTGGACCACGGGCCCATCCTGGCCCAGGCCGTGGTGCCGGTGCTGCCGGAGGACGACGAGCACACCCTGGCCGCCCGCGTACTGACGCAGGAGCACCTGATCTACCCGCAGGTCATTGTTGATTTGCTACAAAAAATGTAGCATCAGGTTTTCCCCGGGGGGCTTTCTCCTGCCCAGGTGAAGCGCGGCTGGCGTACGCCAGCGATCACCACTTCCTCGCCAAACATGGCCGCCGGCCGCACCCACAGGCCGCGCTCGCCGTAGAGCGCGCGGTACAGGGTCATGGGCTCCAGCGTCTCGCTGTGGCGCACGGTACCCAGCACCTCGTACATCAGGTTCTTGTAGTGGCGGTAGAGGCCGGGGCGGGTTTCGATCAGCGGGGGGAGGTTTTCGTCTTGCATTCGGTGGCCTTCGCGCGGCGCGCTACGGTATGCGCCTGGGGAACGGCCCGGCGGCGCATGGGACAATCCTAGACCAAGTTCCAAACAACAAGATATGCATCCCCAAGCCCTGCTGGACGTCTGCACCGAGCTGGTCCGGCTCACCCTCAAGTTCGATCACCCGGCTGATGCCATCGTCTCGCGTTTTTTCCGCGACCACCGTGGCCTGGGCCCGCGTGAGCGCGCCACCCTGGCCGAGACCGTCTACACCGTGCTGCGCAAGAAGCTGCTGTTCGAGAAGCTGGCGCTCTCAGGCAGCGGGCCCAGGGAACGGCGCCTGGCCATCCTGGGGTTTTATGGTCCGCGCGACTTCGTCAAGAGCGTGCTGAGTGATCAGGAAAAACAGTGGCTGGACCAGTGCGACCGGGTCAAGCCTGAAGAATTGATGGATCTGCACCGCCACAACCTGCCGGAATGGCTGGTGCAGCCGCTCAAGGATCAACTGGGCCAGGGCTTCTGGCCCCTGGTCGAGAGCCTGAACCTGGGCGCAGGCCTGGACCTGCGTGTCAACACCCAGCTCGCCAAGCGCGAAGCGATCCAGAAGGAATTGCAGGCGGCGGGCATCAAGTCCCTGCCCACACCCTATTCACCCTGGGGCCTGCGCATCGGGGACAAGCCGGCCCTGAACAAGCTGGACGTGTTCACGCGCGGCGCCATCGAGGTGCAGGACGAGGGCTCGCAACTGCTGGCCCTGCTGCTCGATGCGCACCGTGGCGAGATGGTGGTGGACTTCTGCGCCGGCGCCGGCGGCAAGACCTTGGCCATCGGTGCGGCCATGCGCAGCACCGGCCGGCTTTATGCCTTCGATACCTCGGGGCATCGTCTGGAGGCGCTCAAGCCCCGCCTGGCGCGCAGCGGCCTGTCCAATGTGCATCCGGCCGCGATTGCCCATGAGCGTGACGAGCGCATCAAGCGCCTGGTCGGCAAGATCGACCGCGTGCTGGTCGACGCCCCCTGTTCCGGCCTGGGCACCCTGCGCCGCAACCCGGACCTGAAATGGCGCCAAAGCCCGCAGGCTGTGGAAGAAATGACGGTCAAGCAGACCGCGATCCTGGCCAGCGCGGCCCGCCTGCTCAAGCCCGGTGGGCGCCTGGTCTATGCCACCTGCAGCGTTCTGCCCCAGGAAAACGAAGCCATTGCCGAGGCCTTTTCCGCTGTCCACGCCGATTTTCAGCCCCTGGACGCCGGCGAGCTGTTGACCCAACTCAAGGTCCCGGGGGGTGAGCGCCTTTGTCACGGGGGCGACAATGGTCGGAAATACCTGCGTCTTTGGCCCCATCTGCATCAAACAGACGGCTTCTTCGCCGCAATTTGGCAAAAAAAGTAGACATCTGACTTGAATTAAGGTTTTCTGCCTAAAGCTGGCCGGCTCTGGCCAAAACAGGGGGGAACCTTTAGAATCCATGCCACTGCCCCCGTTCCTTATTTAAGGCTGGGCTTATTCCTATTCACTACGTTGAGAGACTTCTATGTTCTTACCTGACTGGGCTGTGCTGAATGCGGCCGTTGACTGGCTTGCACACGGCCTGCTGGGCCTGAGCTGGTGGCAGATCGTTCTGGTCGCCCTGGCTCTGACCCACGTCACGATCGCCAGCGTCACTATCTTCCTGCACCGCCACCAGGCGCACCGCGCGCTGGACCTGCACGCCATTCCCTCGCACTTCTTCCGTCTCTGGCTGTGGCTGACGACCGGCATGGTGACCAAGGAATGGGCCGCCATTCACCGCAAGCACCACGCCAAGTGCGAGCAGGCCGAAGACCCGCACAGCCCGCAGGTTTACGGCATCAAGAAGGTCTTCTTCGAAGGCTCCGAGCTGTATCGCGCCGAAGCCAAGAACCAGGAAACCATGGCCCGTTTCGGCCACGGCACCCCGGACGACTGGATCGAGCGCAATCTCTACACCCGCTATTCCTGGCAGGGTGTGGGCGTGATGCTCATCATCGACCTGATGCTCTTCGGCGCCGCCGGTGCCGCCGTGTGGGCCCTGCAGATGGCCTGGATCCCGATCACCGCGGCCGGCATCATCAACGGCATCGGCCACTACTGGGGTTATCGCAACTTCGAGGCGCCCGACGCCAGCACCAACATCTCGCCCTGGGGCATCATCATCGGCGGTGAGGAGTTGCACAACAACCACCACACCTACCCGACCTCGGCCAAGCTGTCGGTCAAGCCCTATGAATTCGACATCGGCTGGCTCTACATCAGCATCCTGAGCGCCATGGGCCTGGCCAAGGTCAAGAAGACCGCGCCCAAGCTGGCCCTGGGCGACATCAAGCCGGTGGCCGACGACAAGACCCTCGAGGCCCTGATCGCCAACCGCTACGAGATCATGGCGGGCTACGCCGCCGGCATGCAGCGTGCCTTCCAGCATGAAGTGGCGGTGCTCAAGGCCCGCACGGCTGACACCGCCGTGGTCAAGGCAGCCGCCCGCTGGCTGCACCGCGACGAAGACAAGGTGCCAGCTACCGTGGTTCCCGAACTGGCCAAGGCCCGTGCCGCCTCCCCGGTGCTGGACAAGATGGTCACCATGCGTGAAGAACTGCGCCAGCTCTGGCTGAACACCTCGCTCTCGCGCGAGCAACTGCTGGCCAATCTACAGGCCTGGTGCCACCGCGCTGAAGAGAGCGGCATTGCTGCGCTGCAGGAGTTCTCGATGAAGTTGCGGATGGCGCGGGCGTAAAGCCTTCTCCCCCTTCTCCCTGATGAAGCCCGCCGTGTGCGGGCTTTTTCTTTTGCCCGTACCATTTCTGGCCCACAGGACGATGCCATGAGCAAAGCCTTTACCCGCGAATCCGACAACGACGAGGACGACGAGGCGCAACTGCCCGCCCTGCCGGCTGGCGGCAAGAACTACATCACACCTGACGGTTATGCCCGCCTGCGTGCCGAGTTGATGGCGCTGATCGACGAGGAGCGGCCCAAGGTGGTGGAGATCGTGCACTGGGCGGCCGGCAATGGCGACCGTTCGGAGAATGGCGACTACCTTTACGGCAAAAAGCGTCTGCGCGAGATCGACCGGCGCATCCGCTTCCTGACCAAGCGCCTGGAGATCGCCGAGGTCACGGACCCCGGCGTGCACCATGGCAGCGACCAGGTTTTCTTCGGCGCGACGACCACCTATGCGGACCAGGCCGGCCTGGTCCGCACCATCACCATCCTGGGCATCGACGAAGCCGACAGCCTGCAAGGCCAGGTCAGCTGGGTGGCGCCGGTGGCGCGCACCCTGCTCAAGGCGCGTGTGGGGGATGTTCTCAGGCTGGTGACCCCGGCCGGGGTGGAGGAGATCGAGGTGCTGGCGGTGCAGTATCCGGCGCCGGTTGCGGCGCGCTGATCAATCGGGCGCAGTGGTGCTGCGTCGCGCCTGCAGCACCGAGGACGTGCGCTGCAGGTTGCGCAGGGCCGTGGCGAGGTGCTGGCGGTCGCGCACGGCGATGACAAAGCGCAGGTCGGTGGTTTCCTGGGCCGCTTCCTGGCCCATGTCGATGTGGATGATGTCGGCTTCCGAGGCGGCCAGGGCCGAGGCCACACGCGCCAGCACACCCTTGCCGTTGTTGACCGTGACCACGATGCCGGTCTCGAAAGCGCGGGCCGGTTCGTCCGACCACTCCACGCCGATGAAACGCTCGCTGTCCTTGTTGCGCAGCTTGCGGGCCACGGCGCAGTCTTCGGCGTGCACCACCAGCCCTTCGCCGCGGCCCAGGTAACCGACGATGGTGTCGCCCGGGATGGGGCGGCAGCAGCTGGCGTACTGGACCGAGGCGTTTTCGCTGCCGTCCACGATGACGGTGTTGTGCCCGGACGCTTCGGCATTGAACCGTTCGCGGCTCATCAGCACGGCATCGGGCTTTTCGCCGCTTTCGGCCAGCAGGGTGGCCATGCGCTTGGCGACGATGCCGGCAATGCGCTTGCCCAGTCCGATGTCGACCAGCAGTTCGGCCCGGTTGCGGCTGCCGGTGAAGCGCAGCAGCTTGTCCCAGATGCCGGCGCGTGCGCCGTCGTCGTCGGTGGGGAAGCGTTCGATCCCCTCGGCACGCAGCGCCTGCAGCAGCAGTTTTTCGCCCAGCCCTTCGGATTCGGTCTGTTCCAGGGTCTTGAGGTGATGGCGGATTTTGGAGCGCGCCCGGCCGGTGCGCACAAAACTCAGCCAGGCCGGGTTGGGCGCCGAGACGGGCGCGGTGACGACCTCGACCACGTCGCCGTTCTTGAGCTCGGTGCGCAGCGGCACCTGCTGACCGTTGATGCGTGCGGCCATGGTGCGGTCGCCGATGTCGCTGTGGATGGCGTAAGCGAAGTCGACCACGGTGGCGCCGCGCGGCAGCGCCATGATCTTGCTCTTGGGCGTGAAGACGTAGACCGCGTCGGGGAACAGGTCCACCTTGACATGGTCCCAGAACTCGGCGGCGTCGCGCGTCTCGTGCTGGATGTCCAGCAGGGATTGCAGCCACTGGGCGCCCAGGCGTGCGGTGGTGGGGCTCTCGGGTTCGTTGGCCTTGTAGAGCCAGTGCGCGGCCACGCCCGATTCGGCCACCACGTGCATGGCCTCGGTGCGGATCTGGAACTCGATGTTCACGCCCGAAGGGCCGATCAGCGTGGTGTGCAAGGACTGGTAGCCGTTGAGCTTGGGGATGGCGATATGGTCCTTGAATTTGCCTGGAACCGGTTTGTAGATCTGGTGCAGCGTGCCCAGGGCCGTGTAGCAGTCGGCCTGGCTGGGTACGAGCAGGCGGAAACCGTACATGTCGCTGATCTGCGCGAAGCTCAGGTGCTTCTCGTCCATCTTGCGGTAGATGGAATAAAGCGTCTTCTCGCGCCCGCCGATGCGTACGGACATACCTGTCGTGTCAAAGGCGGCCTCGACCTCCTTGCGCACTTTCTGGATCAGGTCGCGGCGGCGGTTGCGGGCGCGCTCCAGCGCCTTTTCGAGGATGACATGGCGCCAGGGGTGCAGGTGGCGGAAGGACAGATCCTGCAGTTCGCGGTAGGCCTGGTTCAGGCCCAGGCGGTAGGCGATGGGGGCGTAGATCTCCTGGGTTTCCGAGGCGATCCGCGCCCACTTGGCGCGCGGCACGTCGGCCAGGGTGCGCATATTGTGGCTGCGGTCGGCCAGCTTGATCAGGATGACGCGCACGTCGCGCGCCATGGCCAGCAGCATCTTGCGGAAGGATTCGGCCTGGCTTTCCTCGCGCGTGTTGAACTGCAGCTTGTCGAGCTTGGTCAGGCCGTCCACCAGTTCGGCCACGGGGGAGCCGAAACGCTCGATCAGTTCGACCTTGCTCACGCCACAGTCTTCCAGTGCATCGTGCAGCAGGGCGGCCATCAGGGCCTGGGCGTCGAGTTTCCACTCGGCGCACTGGGCGGCCACGGCGATGGGGTGGGTGATATAGGGTTCGCCGCTGTTGCGCAACTGGCCCAGGTGGGCTTCGTCGGCGAAGCGGTAGGCCTGGCGTACTTGCTCGAGGTCCGCGGGCGAGAGGTAGTCCAGACGGGCGGTGAGGCTCGCGAAGCTCGCCGCGGCGGCATTGGCTGCCGCCGGGTCGGCCAGTTCAGGCAGACCGGGGGCAGGCGGTGCGGCAGAAGGGGTAGGGAGCAGGGTACTCACCCCCTGAATATATAGTGCCGCGGCCAGCCCTGTGTCCGGGCGAGAAAAAAGCACCGCGGACGGTGCTTTTATGGGGGCAGGCGGGGGTCGTCTCAGACCGGAACCTTCTTGAGCATCTCCAAACCGATCTTGCCTTCAGCGATCTCGCGCAGGGCGGTCACGCCCGGCTTGTTCTTGCTCTCGATCTTGGGCGCGTGGCCCTGGCTGAGCATGCGGGCGCGGTAGGTCGCGGCCAGCACGAGCTGAAAGCGGTTGGGGATCTGCTGCAGGCAGTCTTCGACGGTGATACGGGCCATGTATTAACTCCAGTGGACCGGGAGAATCCGGCATCAGGGCAGGCGCAGCGCCTGGAAGGTGTCGGGCCGGGCCCGGCGCTGGGCCGGGTACCGCAGCCGCTGGGCATTGACGACCAATTGAAGGTCGGCCAGCGCGCGCTCGAACAAGTCGTTGATTATAACGAAATCGAATTTCGGAGCCTGGGCCATCTCGGCGGCGGCATTTTCCAGGCGCAGGGCGATGACTTCGGCGGCGTCCTCGCCGCGCTTGACCAGCCGGGCGCGCAGTTCCTCCCAACTCGGGGGCAGGATGAAGATGGTGACGGCGTCCGGGAACAGCTTCTTGATCTGCATGGCGCCCTGGTAGTCGATTTCCAGCACGATGTCGGCGCCCGCGCGGATCTTGTCCTCGATGGCCTGGCGCGAGGTGCCGTAGCGCTGGCTGTGCACATGGGCCCATTCGACGAAGGCGTCGGCCCGGACCATGGCATCAAAGGCGGCGGGCGAGACGAAGTAGTACTCGCGCCCGTTCTGCTCCTGCCCGCGCGGCGCGCGGGTGGTGTGCGAGACCGAGAGCTGCAGCCGGGCGTCCTGCGCCAGCAGGCCCTTGACCAGGCTGGACTTGCCGGCCCCGCTGGGGGCGGCGATGACGTAAAGATTGCCGGGATGGTCCATGGGGCTCGGGCGATGACGTGGTGTGGGCGCTATTCTAGGTTCTGCATCGCTCCAGACCGGCCAGGCCCGCGGCACGCCCGCAAAACACCGCCGATGGGGCTCCCCGGTGTCGGTGCTCAGTCGCGGAACACCGCCTCCAGATCGATCTCCACGGGCGAGGTGTCCAGCGACAGGCTTTTCTCGATGTGGTCCAGATGCTCCAGCATCAGTTTCTCGGCGAGATGGGAATTGCGCTTGGATATCGCCTCGATGATGTCCGAATGCTCGTCGGCGCGGCAGCTGATGGCCGTGGGTGCGTCATAAAGGAAGATGATCAGGCAGGTCAGGGTCGAGAGTTCGCGCAGGCTGCGCGCCAGCGCCGAGTTTCCGGCCAGCTCGGCCAGCAGTTGGTGGAATTCACCCGACAGGCGAACCACGGCACGGCGGTCGTCGCGGCGGCGCGCGTCCTGCTCCAGTTCCTGGTGCTGGCGCAGGCGCGCTATCTTGTCGGGGGTGAGCGTGGTGATCAGGCGGCGCATCACCGCCGGTTCGATCAGGCGGCGCGCCTCGAACACGTCCATGGCCTGTTCGGGCGTGGGCTTGGCCACGAAGGCACCGCGCTGCGGGAACAGGTCCACGATCTGTTCATGGGCCAGGCGCGCCAGCACTTCGCGCACGCGGGCGCGGCTGACGTCGAAGATGCTGGCCAGCCGGTCTTCGCCCAGCTTGGTGCCGGGGTGCAGGCGATGTTCCAGGATGGCGATGTAGATCTTCTCGTAGATCTCGTCATTGGCTTTTTCGCGCTCCAGGCGAGCGGCGGGCAGCGCGGATTTCGCAGTGCGTGGCATGGTGGGGTTCAGGTGGGACAGGGGCGACGAAGTGTCGACACGACTGTCGCCAGGCATTCTATCGGCGTGCTGCTTCTGATGCCCGGCGCACCCCCGGGGGTGCTCATCAGCGCCAGCCATACAGCTGCCCCCAGCCGCTCACCTGCGCCGGATTGGCGCCCGCGGCCCGCAGCATGCCCCATACGGTGGTGCTTACCGTGTCCAGCAGGGGAATGCCCAGCTCCGCCTCCACCGCGGGCGCCAATTGCGCCGCGCGCAGGTTGGTGCAGTAGGTGACGATGGCCTGAGGCCGGGCCGCCGCGACCTCGCGCATCAGTCCCTGCAGCGTCTCGGGCGTGACCAGTGCGAAGTCATGGTTGACGCTGATGCCCAGGTGACGTTCGGCCACCACCTCCACGCCGATGGCGCGGTAATTCGCCACGATGCGTTGCTGCACGTCGCCGGTGTAAGGGGTCACCAGCGCCAGCCGCTCGATGCCGCGCAAGGCCAGCAGCTCGTTGAGCGCCAGCACGGCGGTGCTGGCGCGTCGTCCGGTGCGCGCGTGGATGCGCTCGACCAGCTGCTGGTCGGTGTCAAAACCGCGCCAGCCGGCGGCCGTCCCGCTCCAGCCGATCACGTCCACCCGGGCATCGGCCAGCAGTTCGGCGGCGGCCAGGATATTGGCGTCATCGAACTGCCCGAGTGCCTTGGGCTGCAGCGAGATCTCGGTCACCCGGAATCTTGAAAAGTGGGCGCTGACATTTTTCATGCTCGATGCAATGGCGCAGGTGAGTGGCTCCAGGGCCGTGTTGGACGAGGGGGTGAGCACGCCCAGGCGCAGGGTGGGGGACATGGGAACTCCTGAATGAAGGCGGTGGCGGTATCCAGCCTGCCAGTGTATTCATGATGGCTTTTTTAAATATAGTCGACACTAGTGTAAACACCAATGTCGACAAATTAAAAACAAATGATGATTTGTTTATCGACATTTTGATCGATGCCCGTGTGCAAAGTTGGCGCGCAAATTGCTAGATTGATCGAGGATTATCTTGATGACTATCGTTGTGAGTATTGTTAACTCTATTGTCGACAAAAAGTTTGTGGCCATGCCCCAAGCGGGTGCGGGAGTGCCTCATGCCTGAGCATTTCGACCTGGTGGTGCGCCAGGCCCGTGTGGCCACGGCGAGCGACGTGTTCGAATCCGACATCGGTGTGCGCGATGGCCGCATCGTGAGTCTGGGCCGGGGCCTGGCAGCGGGCGCCTGCGAGATCGATGCGGCCGGCCGCGTGGTGACCCCGGGCGGTGTGGACGCCCACTGCCACCTGGACCAGCCCATGCCGGCGCCGCTGCGCATGGCGGACGATTTCGACACCGGCACCCGGGCCGCGGCCTGCGGCGGCACGACCACCGTGATTCCCTTTGCCGCGCAGGAGAAGGGGCAGTCCTTGCGTGCCGCGGTGAATGATTACCACCGCCGTTCGGACGGCAGGGCCCATGTGGACTACGCCTTCCACCTGATCGTGAGCGATCCCACCCCGCAGGTCTTGAGCGAGGAGCTGCCGGCGCTGATCGCCGAGGGCTACACCTCGTTCAAGATCTACATGACCTACGACGACCTCAAGCTCGACGACGGCCAGATTCTGGATGTGCTGGCCGTGGCGCGCCAGCAGGGCGCCATGGCGATGGTCCATGCCGAGAATGCCGACGCCATCGAGTGGCTCACCAAGCGGCTGGAGGCGGCCGGCCGCACCGCCCCGCGCTTTCATGCGCACGCGCGGCCGATGCTGGTGGAGCGCGAGGCCACGCACCGCGCGATCTCGCTGGCCGAGCTGGTGGACGTGCCCATCCTCATCGTGCATGTCTCCGGTCGCGAGGCGGTGGAGCAGATCCGCTGGGCGCGCGCGCACGGGCTCAAGGTGTTTGCCGAGACCTGCCCGCAGTACCTCTTCCTCACTGCGGCCGACCTGGGCATCGACGACAGCTACCAGGGCGCGCGCTGCGTGTGCAGCCCGCCGCCGCGTGATGCCTCCAATCAGCAGGTGATCTGGGACGCGCTCAACGACGGGCTGTTCACCGTCTTCTCGTCCGACCATGCGCCCTTCAAATACGACTCGCCCGAAGGCAAGAAGCCCGGCGGCGAGGAGGTGGCCTTTCGCCACATCCCCAACGGGATCCCGGGCATCGAGACCCGCATGCCCCTGCTGTATTCCGAAGGGGTGCTGGGCGGGCGCATCACGCTGGAGAAGTTCGTGGAGCTGACGGCGACCCAGCCGGCCAAGGCCTACGGCCTGCACCCGCGCAAGGGCAGCATTTCCATCGGCGCCGACGCCGACCTGGTGATCTGGGGGGAGGGCGAGCGCGTGCTGCGCAACGCCGACCTGCACCATGCCGTGGATTACACGCCTTACGAAGGCATGCGTCTGCGGGCCTGGCCCGCCATGACGCTGATCGGCGGCGAGGTGGTGTGGGACGGCCAGAACTTCCATCCGCGCGCCGGCCGGGGCCGTTTCCTGCGCTGCGGCCCGCCTTCCCTGTTGCCCAGGAGGTCCGCATGAAGCTCCTGCTGATCAATCCGAACATTTCGGACAGCGTGTCCGAGCTCATCCGCGCGGAAGCCCGGCGCAGCGCCGCGCCGGGCACCGAGATCGAAGTGCTGACCGCGCCCTTCGGTGTGGCCTATATCGAGACCCGCTTCGAATCCCTGATCGGCGCCTATGCGACAGCCCAGCTGGCGGCCGAACACCACGCGCGTTTCGACGCCGTCGTGGTGGCGGCCTTCGGCGACCCCGGCCTGGGCGGCCTGCGCGAGGCGCTGCCGGTGCCGGTGACGGGCCTGACCGAAGCGGCCTTGGCCAGCGCGCATCTGCTGGGCCACCGCATTTCCATCATCGCCATCTCGCAGCGCATCCAGGCCTGGTACCGCGAAGTGGTGGACAGCTACGGCTTCGGCTCGCGCCTGGCCAGCATCCGTGCGCTGGATCGGCCGCTGGCCAGCATCGGCGGCGTGCAGGACGAGCATGCACAGGCGCTCAAGGCGCTGGCCGAGCGTGCCGTCGACGAGGACGGCGCCGAGGTGATCGTGCTGGCCGGCGCGCCGCTGGCAGGCCTGGCGCGCTCGCTCAAGGGCCAGCTGCCGGTGCCGGTGGTGGACGGCGTGTCCAGCGCCGTGCGCCATGCCGAGACCCTGGTGGCCCTGCAGCCCGGCCAGGCGCGGCGCGGCAGCTTCGCCCCGCCGCCCGAGAAACCCCAGCGCGGCCTGCCGCCCGCGATCGAGGCGCTGCTGCGGCCGCGCTGAAGCCTGCTTCCCAAACAACCTCGAACCCAACGGAGATATACCATGCAAAGACGTCAATTGATCCAGGCTGCCGGCGCAGCCACCGTGGCCGCGCTGGGCGCGCCGAGCCTGCGGGCACAGTCCCTGCCCGGCGGTCCGATCCGCCTGGTGGTCGGCTTTCCGCCCGGTGGCGGCGCCGACGCGCTGGGCCGCGTGGTCGCGCAAAAACTCGGCACGCTGTGGAACCAGCAGGTCATCGTCGAGAACCGTCCCGGTGCCTCCAGCACCCTGGCGGCCGAGTATGTGGCCCAGCAGTCGGGTGACGGCACCACGCTGTTCCTGAGCACCATCAACAGCCAGGCGCTGGCACCGGCCGTGCAGCCCAAGCTGCGCTACCACCCCGAGCGCGACTTCACGCCGGTGGTGCTGCTCGGCGTCACGCCCAATGTGCTGATCACCAGCGCGGCCAGTCCGACCAAGTCGGTCAAGGAGGTGGTCGCGCTGTGCAAGGCCCGGCCCGGGGCCATCAGCTTCGGCTCGGCCGGTCCCGGCACGATCCAGCACTTCGCGATCGAGAAGTTCAAGCTGCAGGCGGGGGTCGATGCGCTGCACGTGCCCTACAAGGGCAGCGGCCCCTTGCTGACCGACCTGATCGGCGGCCAGATCCACTTCACCTTCGAGACCATGACGGCGGCCACGCCGCACCTGAAGAACGGCCGGGTCGTGGCGCTGGCGCAGACCCGTGCCAAGCGCTCCAAGGCCTATCCCGGCCTGCCGACCATGCAGGAGCAGGGCTTCCCGGAGTTCGAGACCATGAACTGGTACGGCATCTCGGGCCCGGCCAAGCTGCCCGCGGCACTGGCGCGGCGCATCAACGAGGACGTGAACAAGGTGCTGGCCATGCCCGACGTGGACGAAAAGTTCGACACCTTCGGCGTCGAGGACGGTGGCGGCTCGGTCGAGCGCTACGGCGAGTTCATCCGCGTCGAGATCGCCAAATGGGCCAAGGTGGCGAAGGACGCCAAGGTCTCGATCGACACCTGAGCGGCCCCTCCGATTTTTTTCGACCGATTTCTCCCCACTCTTTCAACCAACACCAGGAGCCATCACCATGAACACCCCTTGTCTCCGTGCCCCTACCCGACGGCCCGGCGCGTCGGCAGGCGGTGCCTCATGAAGACGCTGCTGCCCCCGGGCCGGGTCAGCCGCACCATGGCAGGCCTCACCGACACCGCCGCGCTGGCCTGCGGCTGGTGGCTGATCGGGCTGAGCATCGTCACCTGCATCGAGATGCTGGGCCGCAAGGTCCTGGGTTTCAGCCTGCAGGGCGTCGACGAGGTCGGCTCCTACACCTACGCGGTGGTCGGCAGCGTGGGCTTCGCGCATGCGCTGGTCAGCCGCAGCCACACCCGGGTCGATTTCCTGCTGTCGCGCTTTTCGCCGCGCCTGCAGTCGCTGCTGAACCTGGTGGCCATCCTGAGCCTGGCGGCCTTGGCCGGGGTGTGCCTGTGGCGCGGCCTGCATGTGGTGCTGGAAAGCATCGACTTCAAGGCCACCGCCTCGACCCCGCTGGCCACGCCGATGTGGCTGCCGCAGTCGGTCTGGCTGGCCGGTTATGTGCTGTTTGCCGTGGTGGCCGCCTGGGCCGCCTGGGATGCGCTGCGGCTGTTCCTGCGCGGCGATCGGGACGAACTGAACGCACGCTTCGGCCCGCAGACGCTGGAAGAAGAGATCGAGGCCGAGACCGAACTTCACCTGCAGCCGCATGCGGCGGGAGCGCCATCATGATCAGCCCCTGGGAAATTCTGGCCGGCCTGGCCCTGATGCTGGGCCTGATGTTCGTTGGCGTGCACGTGGCCACCACCATGCTGGTGGTGGGCATGGTGGGCGCGCTGTCGTATTTCGGCATGCCGGCCTTCAACGCCCTGGGCGAGCAGCTCTGGGCCGCCGGCGATGACTACCTGCTGCTGTCGATCCCGCTGTACATCCTGCTGGGCGAGATCCTGATGCGCGGCGGCGCCACCGACAAGATGTACCAGTCGCTGGCCGACTGGCTCAAGCGCCTGCCGGGCGGCCTGCTGCACACCAACATCGGCGCCTCCGCGCTGTTCTCGGCGGTGTCGGGCTCCTCGGTGGCGACCGCCGCCACCATTTCCACGGTGGCGCTGCCGGCCTTCAAGAACCGTGGTTATGACCAGCGCATGGTGCTGGGGTCGATTGCCGCCGGCGCCAGCCTGGGCAACCTGATCCCGCCCGGGGTGGCCTTCATCATCTACGGCTCGATGACCAACACCTCGGCCTCGCGCCTGTACATGGCGGGCATCGTGCCGGGCGCCATCATGACCGTGCTGTTTCTGCTGACCATCCTGGCGGTCTGCGTCTGGCGCCCGGCCATGGCCGGCAAGCCCGAGGGCAGCGTCAGCTGGAGTCAGCGTCTCAAGCACTCGGTGCACCTGCTGGGCCCGCTGGGGGTGTTCGGCGTGGTGATGGGCGGCATCTACACCGGCTGGGCCACGGTGACCGAGAGCGCCGCCCTGGGCGTGATCGTCTGTCTGCCGGTCGCCGCCGCCTACCGCAAGCTCAGCATCCCCATGCTGCATGAATGCTTCCGCTCGACCCTGCGCCTGACGGCCATGACGGCGCTGATCCTGGTCGCGGCGCTGTACCTGAACTTCGTGCTGTCCATGCTGGGCGTGCCGCAGTCGCTGGCCAGCCTGATCAAGTCGATGGACGTGTCGCCGCTGCTCCTGCTGTGGGTGTTGGCGGTCATGTACGTGGTCCTCGGCGTGGCGCTGGAAACGATGCCGATGATGGTGGGCACGCTGCCGGTGGTGTTCCCCATCACCCAGGCCGCCGGCATCGACCCGGTCTTCTTCGGCGTCTTCATGGTGCTGATGTGCGAGCTCTCGCTGCTCAGCCCGCCGATCGGCATGACGCTGTACGTGATCCAGGGCGTGCGCGGCGAAGGCAGCATCAACGAGGTGTTCCAGGGCACCCTGCCCTTCCTCGTGGCCATGATCCTGATGACCGCCATCCTGATCCATTTCCCCTCGATCGCCACCTTCCTGCCCAACCTGATGTTCGGCAGCCGCGGCTAGCCATGCTCACCCCCGTCCCCCCTCCCACCGAAAGGAAATCCGCCATGAAGATCCTCAAGTTCGTTCTCTGCGCCACGGCCCTGGGCCTGGCGCTTGGCGCCCAGGCGCAGAACCTCAAGCTGCGCGCTGCCGGCAACCTGGTTGCCACCGGCCTGATCCAGCAGACCCGGGAACAGCCCTTCTTCGAGAACTTTGCGAAGAACACCGGCACCTCGATCGACGTCGACTACAAACCCATGGACGTGCTGGGCGTGAAGGACGCCGACGGCCTGCGGGTGCTGAAGTCCGGCCTGTTCGACATCGTCACGCTGCGCCTGGCCCAGGTGTCGCGCGACGAGCCTTTCTTCCTCGGCCCGGACATCGTGGGCCTGTCGACCGATTACGACACCGCGCGCAAGGTGGTCGATGCCTACCGCGAGGTCTTCGACAAGCGCCTGCAGGACCGCTACGGCGGCAAGCTGCTGGGCATCTACCCCTTCGGCCCGCAGGTCGTCTTCTGCAAGACGCCGATCAACGGCCTGGCCGATCTCAAGGGCCTCAAGGTGCGCGTGTACGACCAGTCGCTGGCCAAGTTCATCGAGAAGCTGGGCGGCATCCCCGTGACCATCTCCTTCGGCGAGACGCAGCAGGCGCTGGAGCGCGGCGTGACCGACTGCGCCATCACCGGCCCCAGCTCGGCCAATTCCGCGGGCTGGCCGGAGGTGACGACGCATTTCATGCCGATCGGCTTCCAGATCGCCTTGAACGCCTACGCCATCAATCTGGGCAAGTGGAATGCCTTGACGCCTGAGCAGCGCAGCAAGATCACCGACGCCTTCAAGAAATACGAGGGTGAGGTCTGGGCTTATTCACGCGAATTGTTCGAGGACGCTTCGCGCTGCAACGTCGGCAAGGAGCCCTGCAAGACCGGCAAGAAATACGCCATGAAGGACGTGCCGGTGAAGGCGACCGACATCCAGCTGGTGCACGATGCGCTGACCACCGTGGCGCTGCCGACCTGGAGCGAACTGTGCGACAAGTCCTACGACAAGTGCTCGGCCATCTGGAAGCAGGTGGTGGGTCCGGTGGTCGGCATCAAGTAAGCCGGCGCCGTGGATCCGATGCTCTGGCAACTGTCCGCCACGGAACTGCAGCGGCGCTACCGCGACGGCAGCCTCACGCCGCTGGCGGCGGCGCAGGCCTGCCTGGCGCGGCTGGAGGCGGTGAACCCCAGGCTCAACGCGGTGGTGCAGCGACGCGACGCGGATTTCCTGCAGGAGGCGCAGGCGGCCACGCGCCGCTTCCAGGCCGGCGAGCCCCGGTCCGCGCTGGACGGCATCCCGCTGACGGTGAAGGACAGCCTCTACACCGCGGACCTGCCCACCAGCTGGGGCACGCGCGCGCTGCGCGCGCACCGCACCGGCGAGGACGAGCTGGCGGTGGCGCGCGCGCGCGCCGCTGGCGCCCTGATCGCGGGCAAGACCAATGTGCCCGAGTTCGCGCTCGAGGGCTACACCGACAACCCCCTCTACGGCCCCACCGGCAACCCCTGGAACCCCGAGCTGACGCCCGGGGGCTCCAGCGGCGGCGCGGTGGCGGCGGTGGCCTCCGGCATCGCGCCGCTGGCCATTGCGCAGGACGGTGGCGGCTCCATCCGCCGGCCGGTGTCGCATACCGGGCTGGTCGGGCTCAAGCCGACGCTCGGCGCGGTGCCGCGCCAGCATGTGCTGCCCTCGCTGCTGCTGGACTTCGAGATCATCGGCCCGATCGCGCGCACCGTGGCCGACGCGCGGCTGCTGTTCGAGGTGATGCGCGGCCCCGCCGCCGCCGACCGGCTTTCGCTGGCCGCGGCCCACGCCGCCGCGCAGCCCCGGCGTGCCGGCCCCCTGCGGCTGTTGTACGTGGAGCGCCTGGGCGCCGCGCCGCTGGACCCGCAGATCGCCGCCAGCGTGGCGGCGGGCGCGGCGCGGCTCGCGGCCCTGGGGCACGCGGTCGAAAGCGGCCCTTTGCCGCTGGACCTGGATTTCTTCAGCACGGCCTGGCCGCAGATCGGCCAGATCGGCCTGGCCAGTCTGTTCGAACAACATCCGGACTGGGCGGCCCAGGCTTCCCCGAAATACCGCGACATGGCCGAGCAGGGCCGTCAACTGCCCGCGGCGCTCTTGTGGCAGACCCTGGAGCGCGTGCGCCAGCTGCGGCGCGAGAGCGTGGCGCTGTTCGAGCGTTTCGACGTGGTGGTGATGCCCTCGGCGGCGGCGCTGCCCTGGCCCAGGGGCGAGGCTTATCCCCGGCGCATCGACGGTCAGGCGGTGGGGCCGCGCGGCCACGCCATCTACACCGGCTGGGTCAACGCCGCCGGCCTGCCCGCGCTGGCCCTGCCCACGGCGCCCTCGCAGGAGGGCCTGCCCATCGGCATGCAGATGGTGGGCGCTTATGGCAGCGACGATCTGCTGCTGGACCTGGGCGCCGCCTACGAGGCGGCCGCGCCCTGGGCCGACCGCTGGCCGGCCCTGTGAACCCCGTGCCTCAGAGCCTCACCGAGGCCTGACCGACACCCTCGAACGCCGCGCTGACCCGGTCGCCCGGCTGCGCGTACAGAATGCCGCACCAGGTGCCGGTGGTGACGACCGTACCGGCCGGCAGCACCGCGCCCGCACGGGTGGCATGGCGCAGCCAGACCGGGAGCACGAAAGCCGGATCGTTCATGGCGTGGCTGCCCTGGAAGTGATGCACCGTGTCACCGATCTGCACCGTGCAGCGCTGCGTGCGCCAGTCGCGCGCATGCAGGGGCACCCACTCGCCCAGCACCAGCGCGGCGTGCGACTGCAGATCGGCCAGCTTGTGCAACGCGGGTGCGTCCAGTCCCTGCTGCCAGCGGGAATCGACCAGTTCGATGGAGACCGTCATCGCGTCCACCAGCCGCGTGGCCGAGACCACCTCCAACGTGGCCGCGCGCGCGGTGTCCACGTCCTCGCCCAGGCGCAGGGCGATCTCGGCCTCGATGCCGCGCAGGTGAAACGGCCAGCTGCGGGCATCCGCCGGACTGGCCCACACCCCGGCAGGCGGCAGGGGGGCATGGGTGAGGAGGGCGTTCCGGTGGGCTCCCCCCGACTTCCAGTGGTGGGGGGCCGCACGCGGGGCAAACCACCGCAGGGCCTGTGCCACCGCATCCTGCACGGCATAGGCCTCCAAGGGGTCTGACAAGGTCACGCCGGCGGCATCGACCAAGGTCGATGCCGAACGGGCCTGCACGAGCGCCAGGGCGGCGCGCTGCACGGAGGAGGGGGGCGGCGGGTTCATGCCGGCAGGCGTGACCAGGGCGTCATTCGAGGTTCTGCACCTGTTCGCGCATCTGCTCGATCAGCACCTTCATGTCCACCGAAATGCGGGTCAGGTCGAGCGCCGCCGACTTGGAGCCCAGGGTGTTGGCCTCGCGGTGCAGCTCCTGGATCAGGAAGTCCAGGCGTTTGCCGACCTCGCCGCCCTTCCTGATCAGGCGTTCGATCTCGTCGAGGTGCGAGGCCAGGCGCGTGAGCTCCTCGGCCACATCGATGCGGATGGCGTAGGCGGTGGCCTCGGTCAGCGCCCGCTCCTGGGCGGCCTGGGGCGGCGTGGCGCCGTCGGTCAGGGCCATGGCCTCCTGCCAGCGCTCCAGGAAGCGCTGCCGTTGCTGCTCCACCAGTTGCGGCAGCAGGGGGCCGGCCTGGGTGGCCAGTTGGCGCAGCTGGGCGATGTGGCCCAGCAGCATGGTGGCCAGGCGCGCGCCTTCGCGCGCGCGGGCTTGCACCAGCTCGTCCAGAGCCTGGGTCGCCAGGGCCTGAAGGGCCGGGCCCCAGTTCTGGCCGGCGCCGCCCTGCTCGCTGGCGGCCAGCTTGAGGATGTCGGCCACGCTCAGGGCTCGGGCATCGGGCAGCCAGGCCTGGACGCCGTCCTGCAGCGCGTTGAGGCGCTGCAGCAGGCGCGGGCTGGGCTCGGCCACGTTGCCGGCCACGGTGGATTCGACGAAGGCACGCAGCTCGACCTTGCCGCGCTTGAGCCGTCCCTGGACCAGCTCGCGCAAGGCCGGTTCGTGGGTGCGCAGTTCCTCGGACAGGCGCAGGCTGAAGTCCAGGAAGCGGCCGTTGACGGAGCGGATCTCCAGGCCGAGGCGCACCGGCGCCGTGGTGCTGTCGGTGCCGGTGCCTGCGCCCTGTTGGGCGCTGGCGTAGCCGGTCATGCTGTAAACTGGCATGGCGATTTCTTGATCTGTATAACGACCCCGAGAATAACCGGATTGGGCCCGGTCATCGGGGTAGCCCCACCAGAATGATGTCCAAGGTCAAACCAGCACCCCTGTCTCCGGAAACCGTGATTGGTGGCTACCGCATCGTGCGCAAGGTGGCGGCCGGCGGCTTTGGTGTGGTGTATCTGGCCATCGACCCCGAGGGCCAGCAGGTCGCCATCAAGGAGTACCTGCCCGCTTCCCTGGTGGCCCGAGGGCCCGGCGAGTTGCTGCCCCAGGTCAGTACCGAAAAACTGTCCCTGTACCGTCTGGGCCTCAAGAGCTTCTTCGAGGAAGGCCGTTCGCTGGCGCAGATCTCGCACCCTTCCGTGGTCAGCGTGCTGAACTTCTTCCGCGAGAACGAGACCGTCTACATGGTGATGAACTACCTGGAAGGGGCGTCCCTGCAGGATTTCATCATCACCGCGCGCGACCAGAAACAGCAGAAGGTGTTCCGCGAGTCCACCATCCGCTCCCTGTTCGACGAGATCCTGCGCGGCCTGCGCATCGTGCACCAGCACAAGATGCTACACCTGGACATCAAGCCGGCCAACATCTTCATCACCGACGACAACCGCTCGGTGCTGATCGACTTCGGCGCCGCGCGCGAAGTGCTGAGCAAGGAGGGCAATTTCATCCGTCCCATGTACACGCCCGGCTTCGCCGCGCCCGAGATGTACCGGCGCGATGCCGCCATGGGCCCCTGGACCGACATCTACGCCATCGGCGCCTGCATCTACGCCGCCATGCAGGGTTACCCGCCCAACGAGGCGCCGCAGCGCCTGGAAAAGGACCGCCTGACCACCGCGCTGGCGCGCCTGCGCGGCGTCTACTCCGACAACCTGATCGAGGTGGTGGAATGGACCATGGCGCTCGACCCCCTGTCGCGTCCGCAGTCTGTCTTTGCGCTGCAAAAAGAACTCAGTCGCGAGGGCGAGCGCCGTTACACCAAGCTCAGCATGGCCGAGAAGATGCGCCTGCAGTTCGACACCATGGTGGCGGACACCAAGAAGAGCGTCAAAAGCGTGACCGGCGCGGTTGCCGTCAAACCCAAATGAAATTCTCCGTTTTTCAGGTCAGTCGCAGGGGCGGACGCGGCACCAACGAAGACCGCATGGGCTACTGCTACACGCGCGATGCGGCCCTGTTCCTGCTGGCCGACGGCATGGGCGGACACCCGGAGGGCGAAGTGGCGGCCCAGCTGGCGCTGCAGGTGGTCTCGGCCGCCTTCCAGCAGGAAACCAAGGTCGGCATCAAGGACCCGCGGGCCTTCCTGGCCTCGTCCATCCTGCTGGCGCACCGCCAGATCCTGTCTTATGCGGCCAGCAAGAACATGCTGGACACGCCGCGCACCACCTTCGTGGCCGCCCTGGTCCAGGGGGACAGCGTGTGCTGGGTGCATTGCGGCGACTCGCGCCTGTACATGGTGCGCGACGGCGAGATGCTGGCGCGCACGCGCGATCACTCCTATGCGGAACAGCGCCAGGACGAGGTGCCGCCCGGCGCCAAGACCGGCGAGAAGACCAACCGCAACGTGCTCTTCACCTGCCTGGGTTCCCCCGCCAACCCGGTCTTCGACGTCATGGGGCCGATCAACCTGCAGCAGAGCGACCGCATCCTGCTGTGTTCGGACGGCCTGTGGAGCGCGCTGTCCGACATCGAAATCACCTATGACCTCGGCCTCAAGCCGGTGGGGCGTGCCGTGCCCGACCTGGTCGACAAGGCGCTGGAGAAGGCCGGCGCCGGCAGCGACAACGTGACCGTGATCGCCATGGAGTGGGAAACCCCCGACAGCTTCGAGGAAACCCGCGGCAGCGTCACCACCGACAGCATCAACGACGGCGTCTTTGCCTCCACCGTGCAGGCCAGCGGCGTGGACACCCTCGTCGAAGACCTGGACGACGAGGCCATCGAGCGCTCGATCGCCGAGATCAACGAAGCCATACGCCGCACGGCCGCCCGACGCAGCAACTGAGCGGCCTGGCGCCGGCGGTTGTTTCTTCCCTTTTTCCGGATCCGAAACATGAGTGCTTATTCCCGTAGCGGCGGCCGCGCCGCCGACCAGTTGCGTCCGGTCCGCATCACGCGCAGCTACACCGTGCACGCCGAAGGCTCGGTGCTGATCGAGTTCGGCCAGACCCGTGTGCTGTGCACCGCCTCGGTGGAAGAGCGGGTGCCGCCGCACAAGAAGGGCAGCGGCGAGGGCTGGGTCACGGCCGAGTACGGCATGCTGCCGCGCGCCACCCACACCCGCAGCGACCGCGAGGCCGCGCGCGGCAAGCAGACCGGCCGCACGCAGGAAATCCAGCGCCTGATCGGCCGCTCCCTTCGCGCCGTCTTCGACCTGAAGAAGCTGGGCGAGCGCACCATCACCCTGGACTGCGACGTGCTGCAGGCCGACGGCGGCACCCGCACCGCGGCCATCACGGGGGCCTTTGTCGCCGCGCAGGACGCGATCAGCAAGCTGCTGGCGGCAGGCAAGCTCGCCGCTACGCCCATCACCGGCCACGTGGCCGCCATCTCGGTCGGCATGGTGCAGGGCACACCCCTGCTGGACCTGGAATACACCGAAGACTCGGCCTGCGACACCGACATGAACGTGGTGATGACGGGTGCGGGCCATTACATCGAGGTGCAGGGCACGGCCGAGGGCGCAGCCTTCAGCCGCCGGGAGATGGACAGCCTGCTGGCCCTGGCCGAGAAGGGTGTCAAGGAACTGGTGCAATTGCAGGACGCGGCCCTGAAATCCTGATGAAAAAGATCGTCCTCGCCTCCAACAATCCGGGCAAGCTGCGCGAGCTGCAGGAGATGCTGGCCCCGCTGGGCCTGGAGCTCGTGCGTCAGGGGGAACTGAACATCCCCGAGGCCGAGGAACCCTACCGCACCTTTCTGGAAAACGCGCTGACGAAGGCGCGCCATGCCGCCCAACTCAGCGGCCTGCCGGCCCTGGCCGACGATGCCGGTCTGTGCGTGGACGCCTTCGGCGGCCTGCCCGGTGTGGACACGGCCTACTACGCCACGCAGTTCGGTTACCCCAAGGGTGACGATAACAATGTGAGCGCTTTGCTTGAGCAGATGCAGGGGGTGAGCAACCGCCGCGCCGCCATGGTCAGCACCCTGGTCGCCCTGCGTTCGGCGGACGATCCCGAGCCCCTGGTGGCCGTGGGCCGCGTGAGCGGCGAGATCGCGCGTGAACGCCTGGGCACAAATGGCTTCGGTTTCGACCCGGTGATGTACCTCCCCGAATTCGGGAAAACCTTCGCCCAGTTGCCCACCGAGGTCAAGAACGCCAACAGCCACCGTGGCCGCGCCGCCCAGGCCATGGTGGCCTTGATGCAGGAGCGTTGGCTGTAGCCATGCACGACATCCAGCACTACCTGCGCCCCGGCATGCTGCAGCTCACCAGCCTGCCGCCGTTGTCGCTGTACGTGCACCTGCCCTGGTGTCTGAAGAAGTGCCCCTACTGCGATTTCAACTCGCATGAGATGCGCGCAGGGGAATTGCCCGAGCAACGTTACCTCGACGCCCTGGTGGCCGATCTGGAAAGTGCGCTGCCGCTGATCTGGGGCCGCAGCGTGCACAGCATCTTCCTGGGCGGCGGCACACCCAGCCTGTTCGCGCCCGAATCCATCGCACGTCTGCTGTCCGACATCCGCGCGCGCCTCAAGCTTTCGGCCGACTGCGAGATCACGCTGGAGGCCAACCCCGGCACCTTCGAGAAAGAGCGCTTCCGCGCCTTCCGCGATGCGGGTGTGACGCGCCTGTCGGTGGGCGTGCAGAGCTTCAAGGACGAGCACCTGCAGCGCATCGGCCGGGTGCACGACAGCGCCCAGGCCATCGCGGCGCTGGAAGAAGCCGCGCGCAGCTTCGACACCTGGAACCTGGACCTGATGTATGCGCTGCCGGGCCAGAGCCTGGCAGACCTGCGGCAGGAAGTCGACCAGGCCCTGGCCTTCGCGCCGCCCCACCTCTCGATCTACCACCTGACCATCGAGCCCAACACCTGGTTCGCCAAGCACCCGCCCCAGATTCCCGAGGACGACACGGCCTACGCCATGCTGGACCTGATCACCGAGCGCACGGCCGCCGCCGGCCTGCAGCGCTACGAGGTCTCGGCCTATGCGCGCGCCGGGCATCACTGCCGGCACAACCTCAACTACTGGCAGTACGGTGACTACCTGGGCATCGGCGCCGGGGCGCACGGCAAGATCAGTTTTGCGCACCGCATCGTGCGCCAGGTGCGCACGCGTGAGCCGCGTCTGTACATGGAACGCGCCCTGGCCGGCAACGCCGTCGCGCAGGAAGAAGAAGTCAAGCGCACCGACCTGCCCTTCGAGTTCATGCTCAACGCCCTGCGCCTGCGCCAGGGTTTTGCCCTGGGCGAGTTCGGCGAACGCACCGGCCTGGCCATCACGGCCATCGCGCGCCAGCTCGAGGAGGCCGAACGCAAGGGCTGGATCACGCGCGACTTGCAGCGCGTGCAGCCGACCGAGCTGGGCTTCGACTTTCTGAGCGACCTGCAAAGCCTGTTCCTGCCCGATCCGGCCTGATGGTCATGCAGGCCGCTGCCCGCTATAGTCCGCACAGACAGGGCAGGAGGCAGGCGCATGTTCTCGATCTACGGTGAAAGCGGGCGTATCTTTCGCGGTGCGATGGAAGACCTCTGGCGCGTCGAGGCGCTGCGTGCGGCCATGCGCACGCGCCGCCTGCAGGCGCATGAGCCGGCCACCGGGGTGCTGGGCGGCGCCGAGCAGGCCGTGTTGCCTGTGTCAGCCCGCAGTCATGCCGCCGGTGCCGCCCTCAGCGCCTACGCCCAGGCCGGTCACCTGGGGGGCGAACGCCATCCCCTGAGCCGTGTGGCCGATGTCATGAGTCGACAGGTCACGACCGTGGGTCCCGAGATGACGGTGCTGCAGGCCTGGCAACTGCTGGGGCAGCAGGGCATAGGCCAGGCGCCGGTGCTGTCCCAGGTCGGTGAACTCGTGGGCCTGCTCACGCGCGCCGAGTTGCTGAATCTGGAGCGCCTGCCCCGGCCCGACGCCCCGGCCCTGGTCTGGCGCGCCCTGCTCCTGGAGCCCGTCTCAGCCGTGATGCTCAGCCCTGTGCCGGCCGTCAGCGAAGACACGGATCTGCGCCGTGTGGCGCGTGTGCTGCTGGACACGCGCCTGCCCGGCCTGCCCGTGGTGAGCGAAGAGGGGCAACTCGCCGGCTTCATCTCGCGCAGCGACATCCTGAAGGCTGTGGTGCACGATCCGCCGCTGGATTTGTGGAGTTGAAGGGGATTGGGCGAAAGCGCCGGCTTTTCAGCAAATACTTAAGAACTCGATTCGTCGGGCTCTTTTTTTTGTGGCTCAGGAAAAAAAGAAAAAGGCCCCGATGGGGCCTTTTTGATTTGGCGGAGGCGGTGAGATTCGAACTCACGAACGGTTGCCCGTTGCCGGTTTTCAAGACCGGTGCAATCGACCACTCTGCCACGCCTCCGATGGTGCAATTCTAATGCCCCGCGTCTCAGGGTGTGGCCAGGGTGATTTCGCTGAAAAATGTGTCGTCAGGCGCCATCGGTCAGCCTTTGGAATTCAGGGGACGTGCCGCCCTACAATGATTCGATCCTATGAACCTGCACCGCCTTGATCTGGTCTCGCTCTCGCTGTTCACGCTGGTGGCACGCACCGGCAGCATCAGCAAGGGGGCGGAGCTGGCGAATCTGGCTGTCGGTGCAGCGAGCAAGCGCATCACCGATCTGGAGGCCGCGCTTGGGGCGACGCTGCTGGAACGTCATTCCCGCGGGGTCGTTCCGACACTGGCCGGGCAGGAGTTGCTGCGCCATGCGCAGCGCATCCTGCACGATGTTGACCAGCTGGCAGCGGATATGTCGGACCATGCGCAGGGCGTGCTCGGTGTGGTGCGCCTGTGGGCCAATACCTCAGCCATCACCCAGTTCCTCCCGGGCGAACTGGCAGCGTTTGCAAAGGCGCATCCCGGCATACGCATCGAGCTGCATGAGCACGACAGCCCGGCGGTGGCCATGGCGGTGCTGGACGGTCGCGCCGACCTCGGCGTCGTGGCCGACCGCACGCCAACGCCGGGCCTCAGGACCTGGCCCTACCGGCAGGACCGGCTGGTGTTGGTGGTGCCGCAGAGACACCCGCTCGCGCGGCGGCGTGAGGTCGATCTCGCTGACGCGACGGCCTACGACTTCGTCAGTCTCGCGCAGGGGACTTCGCTCGCCCAGCGACTGGCAAGGGAGACGACCCAGCTCGGCCTGGGCCTGCGCGTACGCATCCACGTACGCAGTTTCGACGCGATGTGCCAGATGGTCGCGGCGGGCCTGGGCATCGCCGTACTGCCCGACCTGGCGGTGCAGCCGCATCTGCGCTCGATGGCGTTGCGCAGGATCGCACTGCGCGGCAGCTGGGCCGAGCGTTGCCTGCTGTTGTGCGCGCGCGATGCTGCTGCGCTGGCGCGCCCAGCGCGTACGTTGATGGACCACCTGCTGGTGAGTCCGACGATGGCCACGCCCAGGCGCTGAGCCCTCGTCCGCTTTCTCATTCGAAGAAAGCTCGCTTCACCATTTCGGCATTCCGTTTCGGGCGGGCGCTGCCTAGACTGATGCCAGATTACTCTCCTCTGGTGGACTGGAGCATGAACAATGCAAGCAAGCTCTCCTGAAGCGCTGACGCTGTTCGACAAGCTGTGGATGCGTCATCTCGTTGATGTGAGCCCCAATGGCGAGGCGTTGCTGTATGTCGATCGCCATCTGGTGTACGAAGTCACCAGCCCGCAGGCGTTCGAGGGTCTGCGCCTGCGCGGTCGCCGCCCCTGGCGCGCCTCCACCGTGCTCGCGGCCGCCGACCACAACGTGCCGACCACGAAGGAGCAGCGTGTCAGCGTGGAGCATATCCAGGACCCGCTGTCGCGCGCGCAGGTCCGCCAGCTCGGCGTGAACTGCCGCGAGTTCGGCATCACGGAGTTCGGACTGGGTCGCATCGAGCAGGGCATCATCCACGTGGTGGGGCCCGAGCAGGGCGCCACGCTGCCGGGCATGACCGTGGTGGCCGGTGATTCGCATACCAGCACCCACGGTGCGTTCGGCGCACTGGCCTTTGGCGTGGGCACCTCCGACGTGGAGCACGTGCTCGCGACGCAGTGCCTGGCCTTGCCGCCCATGCAGCGCATGCGCGTGGAGGTGGCCGGCGCCCTGCGCCCCGGCGTGGCGGCCAAGGACCTGATCCTGCACATCATCGGCGCGCTGGGCACCGCCGGCGCCACGGGCTACGCGATCGAGTTCACGGGCAGCGCGATTCGCGCCCTGTCCATGGAGGGCCGCATGACGCTGTGCAATATGGCGATCGAAGCCGGGGCCCGGGTGGGCCTGGTTGCCGTGGACGACAAGACGATCGACTATCTGCGCGGCCGCCCCTATGCGCCGAAGGGCGCGCAATGGGACGCGGCTGTTGCCGACTGGCGCACGCTCACAAGCGATCCGGGGGCCTGCTTCGATCGCACCGTGCATGTGGACGCGCTGGCGTTGAGTCCGATGGTCACCTGGGGCACCTCGCCCGAGATGGTGGTTCCCTTGGACGGACATGTCCCCGACCCGCAAGCCGAGCCCGACCCGGTGCGCCGCGCAAGCATGGTCCGTGCACTCGACTACATGGGCCTGCAAGCCGGTATTGCGATGAGGGACATCAGCGTTGACAAGGTGTTCATAGGCTCGTGCACCAACGCGCGCATCGAGGACCTGCGCGCCGCGGCCGCTGTGCTGCGGGGGCGCCGCGTGGCAGCCGGCATCCGGCAGGCGCTGGTTGTTCCGGGCTCGGGTCTGGTGAAGGCGCAGGCCGAGGCCGAGGGGCTGGACCAAGTGTTCACCACCGCCGGCTTCGAATGGCGCGAGCCGGGTTGTTCCATGTGCCTGGGCATGAACGATGACCGCCTGGAATCCGGCGAGCGTTGCGCCTCGACGTCCAACCGCAACTTCGAGGGGCGTCAGGGTGCGGGCGGGCGCAGCCATCTGGTCAGCCCGGCGATGGCCGCCGCTGCGGCGATTGCCGGCCACTTTACCGACGTTCCCGAGGAGGCTCTCTGATGCAGGCCTTCACCACCCTGGAATCGCTGGTGCTTCCGCTGGATCGGGCCAACGTGGACACCGACGCCATCATCCCGAAACAGTTCATGAAGTCGATCCGTCGCACGGGGTTCGGCGACAACCTGTTCGATGAGTGGCGATACCTCGACCGCGGCGAGCCGGGCCAGGATGTCTCGCGTCGACCGCGCAACCCGGACTTTCCTCTGAACCAGCCGCGCTATGCGGGAGCGCAGATTTTGCTCACGCGCGAAAACTTCGGTTGCGGCTCCAGTCGCGAACACGCCCCATGGGCGCTGCGCGACCATGGCTTTCGTGCGTTGCTCGCGCCCAGCTTTGCGGATATCTTCTACGGCAACTGCTTCAAGAACGGACTGCTGCCGGTGCGGTTGCCCAAGGAGGTGATTGACCGGTTCTTCGACGATGTGCGACGCCAGCCCGGCTACACGCTGCGTATTGATCTGCCGCAACAGAGGCTGGCGCCGCCGCAAGGCGATCCCATTGCGTTCGACATCGACCCCGAGCGCAAACAACGCCTGTTGCTGGGCCTGGACGAAATCGGTCTGACGCTGCAAAAGGCCGATCGCATCCGCGCCTACGAGGCGCGTCGCGCCGGCACCGAACCCTGGCTTTTTACCTGACTTCCCACTCAACTCCTGGAGACTGATATGTCAATCAATCGATGCATTCTGCTTGCGACCGCCCTGCTCGCCGCCCTGGCGGGTCCCGCGCTGGCTGACGACAAGTACCCTCTCAAACCCGTGACCCTGGTCGTGCCGCAGGCCCCCGGCGGCGCCAATGATGCGATTGCGCGCATCATTGCGCAGAAGCTCATGGAACAGACCGGCCAGCAATTCATTGTCGACAACCGTCCTGGTGCGGGCGGCAACATCGGCACCGCAGCCGCCGCCAAGGCCCGCCCGGACGGCTACACGCTACTGCTCACGGTCAACAGTTCGCATGTGATCAACCCGTCGCTCTACCGGAACACCGGATTTGACCCCATCAAGGACTTTGAGCCGATCACGCCGGTCGCCACGGCTGGCTATGTGCTCGTGGCCAACAATGCCTTTGCGCCGCGCAATGTGACGGAACTGGTCGCTGCAGCCAAGGCGCAGCCCGGCAAGATCTACATCGGCTCAGCGGGCAACGGCACGCTCAATCACCTGGTCGGGGAGATGCTGGGCAAGGCCACGGGCATAGAAATGACGCACGTGCCGTACAAGGGCGCATCGGCTGCGGTGACCGACCTGATCGGCGGCCAGGTGCAGGTCTCGGTTCAGAGCCTGCCCTCGTCGATCGCCTTCATCAAGTCCGGCAAGCTCAAGGTCCTGGGCGTGGTCAACGAGAAGCGTGTCTCGGCCCTCCCGGAAGTCCCGACCATCGGCGAAACCGTCAAGGGATTTGGCTCCACCCCCTGGTATGGCCTGCTGGCCCCGGCCGGCACGCCGCGCGCCGTTGTCAACAAATTGCAGCAGGAGGTGGCCAGGGCGCTGGATTCGTCGGATGTCCTTGAGCGTCTCGCCGGCGTCGGCTGCGAGCCGTTCAAGAGCACGCCCGAACAATTCGCCGCACTGATCCGCGACGATCTGCCCAAGTGGGAACGTATCGTCAAGGAGTCTGGCGCCACCATCGACTGAGGATAGCCAATGTCCCCCATGATTTCCTCCCTGCAGCCGGGTGCGCTGGCCGGCCTGCGCGTCGTTGAAATGGGTCAGCTGATCGCCGGTCCGTTCGCGGGCAAGACGCTGGGCGACTTCGGCGCCGACGTGGTCAAGATCGAGCCGCCCGGCGCGGGCGACCCCCTGCGCAACTGGCGCTTGCTGCAGGACGGTACGTCCGTCTGGTGGCAGGTGCAGTCCCGGAACAAGCGTTCAATCGCGCTGGACCTGCGCAGCCGCGAGGGCCAGGACATGGCCCGTCAGCTCATCGCCCAGGCCGATGTATTGATCGAAAACTTCCGCCCCGGCACGCTGGAGGGCTGGGGCATGAGCTACGAGGAACTCTCGCGCGACAATCCTGGCCTGGTGATGCTTCGCATCTCCGGCTACGGGCAGACGGGGCCCTATCGGGACCTGCCGGGTTTCGGCGCCATCGGCGAAGCCATGGGCGGGCTGCGCCACCTCACGGGTGAGCCTGGCCGGGTGCCGGTTCGCTGCGGCATCTCGATCGGTGATACCCTCGCGGCGCTGCACGGCGTCATCGGTGTGCTCACCGCCCTCTACCACCGCAAGGTCAATGGCGGCAAGGGGCAGGTGGTGGACGTGGCGCTTCACGAAGCCGTGTTCAACGTGATGGAAAGCCTGGTGCCGGAGTACAGCGCCTTTGGTGTGGTGCGCGATCCCGCCGGCTCGGCCCTGCCGGGCATAGCGCCTTCCAACGCCTACCGCTGCGCCGATGGCGTGGTGTTGATCGCCGGAAACGGCGACAGCATTTTCAAGCGCCTGATGGATGCCATCGGGCGTCCGGACCTCGGTGTCGATCCCGCGTTGGCCGACAACGCGGGCCGCGTGGCGCGCGTGGAGGAGCTTGACCGCGCCATCGGGGCATGGACCTCCCTGCGGTCTGTCGACGAGGTGCTGCAGGTACTGGGCGATGCCAAGGTGCCTGCCGGTCGTGTGTACACGGCCAAGGACATCGTTGAGGACCCGCACTATCGGGCGCGCGACATGATCCTGCATCAGACCACGCGCGACGGCCATGAGCTGGAAGTGCCGGGCATCGTTCCCAAGCTGATGGGAACGCCCGGTTCGGTTCGCTCTTCCGCGCCGCGTCTGGGCGAAGATACAGATGGTGTTCTGGAGCAACTGGGGCTGGACGCAGCGCGGATCAGGGCGCTGCGTGAAAAAAAGGTGGTGGCATGAGTGTGACAACATTGAAAGCGGATGCGGTCTGGCAAGGCGCCGGCCGGCGCTTGCACCTGCAGGAAGTCGGCACGCGTGACGGACTGCAGGCCGAGGAGATCTTTGTGCCGACAGAGGACAAG
This sequence comes from Curvibacter fontanus, assembly GCF_054780335.1. NCBI lineage: Bacteria > Pseudomonadati > Pseudomonadota > Betaproteobacteria > Burkholderiales > Comamonadaceae > Curvibacter > Curvibacter fontanus. The sequence continues at coordinate 34,454 of NZ_BAAGWN010000007.1, read as the reverse complement.
ATCGCCCTCGTCAACGCCCTGTCCGGGACCGGCCTGGCCAAGATCGAGGTCACCGCCTTTGTTTCGCCCAAGGCCATCCCCGCATTGCGCGACGCAGAGGTGGTGCTGCGCGAGATCCGGCGTCAACCGGGGGTGGTGTACAGCGCGCTGGTGCCCAACAGGCGCGGCGCCGAGCGCGCCATCGAGTCGAACGCTGATGAGCTGAACCTGGTCATGTCGGCCAGCGAAAGCCACAACCGTTCCAACCTGCGCATGTCTCGCGAGGCATCCTACGCCGCTCTGTCGGAGGTTGCACGCCTCGCGCTTCAGACGTCAGTGGCGGTCAACGTGTCGCTGTCATGCAGCTTTGGCTGTCCGATGGAGGGCGACGTCGATTCCGCGACGGTGCTGGACTGGTGCGCAAGGTATGTGGACGAGATGGGTGCCCACGGTGTGACGCTGTGTGACACGACGGGCATGGCATACCCGCCGCAGGTGGCGGAACTGGTGGCCGCATTCCGCTCACGCTGGCCGCAGACCGAGCTGACGCTGCACTTTCACAATACGCGTGGCATGGGCCTGGCCAATGTGCTGGCATCGATCGACGCAGGGGCCGACCGGTTCGATGCATCGGTGGGAGGTATCGGCGGCTGCCCCTATGCGCCGGGCGCTACGGGGAATGTGTGCACCGAGGAGATCGTCCATGCCCTGGAGCTGATGGGCTATGACACCGGCGTGGATCTGGCGCAGCTGCTGCAAGCTGCCAAACGCTTGCCGGGTCTCATCGGTCACGACATTCCCAGCCAGATTGTGAAGGCCGGGCGGCGACTGGATCTGCACCCCGCTCCGCAAGGGTGAAGAGCCTGAGGTCCGCGGGGGGGGCTCGGGCAGACAGTGGGCGTCGGCGTTGCAAAAACGTTGCAGCCTGCTCAGCGCACGGTCTCAACGGGAGGCATCCCCCTTGTTCCTCCTGGCCTGTGCGGTGACAAACCCGGTTGCAGGGAAGTCATCGTTTGGAAGGGGAGCAGGGGTCCCCGTCGCGATTTCCGCAGCCTCATCGTGCCCTAGTAGACTGAATCCGTGAGATTCACTGGCACTCGTCTGCCCCTCGCTGTGCCATGCGGCGTTGCAAATGCTCGCCGGGCCTACGGGCCCGTCTGTGCTTTGCGCCTTGCCTGCCGCAGCGCTGGTCAGCCGCTTGCCGGCGATCTCACAGATTCAGTCTACTAGCGGCGCGGCAGCGAAGATGGCTGCGGGCGAGCCGTCGGCCCTGACCGCCGTGCGCAGGTTCAGGGCGCCCGCGGCGCGGCCCTGTTCGGTGAGCGCGGGGCGCAGGCTGGGGTTGCCGTACTGCCGGCGCCATTCCTGCACCGCGTGCTCGAATGCCAGCGCCTCGGCGATACGGCCCTCGTATCGCTGGAGCACCAGGCGCGCGGTCTCGATGAGCTTGGCGTTGAGGGTCTTGTTGCCGTGGGCCAGCAGGTCGCGCACGGCCCCCGAGGGGTTGCCGCCCAGGCTCAGCGTGAGAGCCGTCTCGGCCAGCTTGAGCACATGGCTGCCGGCCGCGCGCAGGCGCTCTGCGTAGGGCGGGTGGATGCCGGCTGCGCCGGCCAGCAGCTCGTTCATCGAGCGGCCAGTGGAGAAGCGCATGCCGATGGCGTCCACCGCGGGCTCCATGTCGTCGAGCTGGATGGCCTTGTTGGCCAGCTGGGCCATCAGGGCCAGCAGGTTGGTGGCTGATTCGATGTCGAAGGCCGGGTCCTTGACCTTCCCGGCCAGGCCGCGCACGGCCTCCACCGCGCGCGCGAACTGGCGGTCCATGATGAGGATGAGCGCCTCGACGATGCTGGCCTGGCGCCGCAGGCGCGGGTTTTTCTCGTCGCGGTCGATCAGCTTGACGAAATCGTCGCGGCAGTGCTGCAGGCCCTTGCGGTCGGCGCATTCCAGCCGTGTGAAGGCCAGCAGCACCAGGGTCTGGCAGTCGAACATCTTGGAGTCCAGCCCCAGGCGCGCGCACTGGCTCAGGATCTTCTCGGCCTCCACGCGGTTGCCGCTGCAGTACATCATCAGCCCCAGGTTCTGCAGGCGTGTGATGGAGAAGGGCGTGACCGCGCAGGCCATGCGGTAGGCCGCCAGGGTCTGCTCGTGGTTGCCCAGCTCGAACTGGGCACGGCCCAGCACGTCGTAGGCGTCGGCGTAGCGCGGGTCTTCGCTGATCAGGTTCTCCAGCGTGCCGATGGCGCGCATGGGTTCGCCCTTGTCCAGCTGCGCGCGTGCCACGCCCAGCCTGGCCCAGGGCAGGGTCTTGGCGGCGATCACGGTCTCATAGAGGCGCTGGGCGTCGTTGTAGCGGTCGACGCGCATCAGCAGCTCGGCGCCGATGCGCGCGGCATAGAGCCAGTAGGCACCGCGCTCCTCGAAGCGTTGCAGGCACAGTTCGGCGCCTCGTGCATAGTCCTCGGCCTCGATGGCGGCGAAAATGTCGGCCAGCGCGGCCTTGCGCTGACGGGCCTGGTGCAGGCGCCCGGCCAGGCGCGTGGCGGTGTGCGGCTTGATCAGGTAGCCGTCCAGGGCCGACTCGGCGGCTTCGGCCACCCTGGCGTAGGTGGCTTCACCGGTGACCATGATGAAGACCGTGGCGAAGGGCAGCAGCTGGTTGCGCCGCAGATCGTCCAGCAGGTCCTGGCCGGTGGGGGTGCCGGGCTGGAAGTACTGCTCGCACAGCACGATGTCGAAGTTCTTGAACTCCAGCGCCTTGCGCGCGTCCATGGTGCGTGTGGCCTGCTCCACATAACCCACACCAAACTCACGCAGCTGGTTGACCAGGATGGCACGCGAGGTGGGGTTGCCGTCAACGACCAGCGCCCGGGTGTTGGAAAGATCGTCGTCATGCAGCGCCATGCGCAGGCCGGTCTCGGGGAAGGAATGCGGGGATGATAGCCCTGATGGCCACAAGCAAGCAGCCCCGGCGCGCTTGGGCGTGCCGGGGCTGGTGTTCATGGGGGCGGGGTTCAGCCCCGCTTCAGTTTCAGGCGTCGGGTGCAACCTTGTGGTTGGCCAGGGCCTCGATGGCTTTCACCAGGGCCGAGTGGTCGGCCTGGTCGTGGCCCAGGGCGGCGCAGGCCTGCATCAGCTGTGCGGCGTTGGCGGTCTGTGGCAGGGCCATCTTGAGCGACTTGGCGCCCTGCAGGGCCAGGTTCAGGTCCTTCTGGTGCAGCGCGATGCGGAAGCCCGGGTTGAAGGTGCGCTTGACCATGCGCTCGCCGTGCACTTCGAGAATGCGCGAGGCGGCGAAGCCGCCCATCAGGGCCGCACGCACCTTGGCCGGATCGGCGCCGGCCTTCGACGCGAACACCAGGGCTTCGCTGACGGCCGCGATGTTCAGCGCCACGATGATCTGATTGGCCACCTTGGTGGTCTGGCCGTCGCCGTTGCCGCCGATCAGGTTGATGTTCTTGCCCATCAGGTCGAACAGGGGCTTGACGCGTTCGAACACGGCGGGTTCGCCGCCGACCATGATGGTCAGGCTGGCGGCCTTGGCGCCTACTTCACCGCCGGACACCGGCGCGTCGAGGTAGTCGCAGCCGAGTTCGTTGATCTTCCTGGCGAAACCCTTGGTGGCCATCGGGTCGATGGAACTCATGTCCACCACCACCTTGCCCTTGGACAGGCCCTTGGCGATGCCGTTCTCGCCGAACAGCACCTTCTCCACGTCGGGGGTGTCGGGCACCATGGTGAAGACGATGTCGGCGCGTTCGGCCACGCCGGTAGGCGTGGTGCACACGGTGGCGCCGGCGTCCACCAACTCCTGCGGCACCTTGCTGCGGGTGTTGACGAACAGCACGTGGCCGCCCTTGATGAGGTTCATCACCATGGGGGTGCCCATGATGCCCAGGCCGATGAAGCCGAGTTTCAGTCCGGATTTGTTCATGTTCAGATTCCTTTGATCCGTTCGCCCTGAGCCTGTCGAAGAGCTTCGACAGGCTCAGCCTGAACGGTGATTTTCTTAAGTCAAGGCCTTGATCCAGCCCAGGCCTTCCGCCGTCTTGGTGCGGGGCTTGTACTCGCAGCCGATCCAGCCGGTGTAGCCGATGGCGTCGAGGTGGCGGAACAGGAAAGGATAGTTGATTTCGCCGGTGCCCGGTTCGTTGCGGCCCGGGTTGTCGGCCAGCTGGATGTGGCCGATGCGCGGCAGGTAGGCCTGCGCGGTGGCGGCCAGTTCGCCTTCCATGCGCTGGGCGTGGTAGATGTCGTACTGGATCCAGAGGTTGTCGCTGCCCACGGCGTCCAGGACGGCCGCGGCCTGGGCCGTGGTGTTCAGGAAGAAGCCGGGGATGTCGTAGCTGTTGATCGGCTCGATCAGCAGGCGCAGGCCGGCGGCCTTGAGCTGGTCGGCGGCGAACTTCAGGTTGGCCACGAAGGTGGCCAGAGCCTGCTCGCGGCTCACGCCCGCGGGCAGCTTGCCGGCCAGGCAGTTGACCTGCGGGCAGCCCAGGGCCTGTGCGTACGCTATGGCCTGGTCCACGCCTTTGCGGAATTCCTCCACACGGTCAGGGTGGCAGGCGATGCCGCGCTCGCCGCCGTCCCAGTTGCCGGCCGGCAGGTTGTGCAGCACCTGCTTGAGGCCGTGGGTCTTGAGCAGGCCGGCCAGTTCGTTCTTGTCGTAGGCGTAGGGGAACAGGTATTCCACCGCCTCGAAGCCGGCCGCCTTGGCTGCCGCGAAGCGCTCCAGGAAGGGCACTTCGTTGAACAGCATGGTCAGGTTGGCTGCAAATTTGGGCATCTTTTTACTCCATCCATATCAAAGAGGGCCGGCATTGCCGGCCCCGGGTTCTCAGGCTCTCAGGTTCAGGCCGGCGCGCCGACGCGACGGTTTTCCGTTTCCTCGAACTCGATGATATTGTCAATCTCGGTGCCCATGGCAATGTTCGTCACGCGCTCCAGGATGACCTCGATCACCACCGGCACGCTGAACTGCGCCATCAGCTCTTCCGCCTGCGCGATGGCCGGGGCCAGTTCGGCCGGGCTGTGCACGCGGATGGCCTTGCAGCCCAGGCCCTCGACCACCTTGACGTGGTCCACACCATAACCCTGGGCCACCGGGTCGCCCTGGGTGTTGATGTTCTCGAAGGCCAGCTGCACGCAGTAGTCCATCTCGAAACCGCGCTGGGCCTGGCGGATCAGGCCGAGGTAGGAGTTGTTCACAACGACGTGGATGTAGGGCAGCTTGAACTGCGCGCCCACGGCCAGCTCTTCGATCATGAACTGGAAGTCGTAGTCACCCGACAGGGCCACGATCTTGCGGCTCGGGTCGGCGGCGCGCACGCCCAGGGCGGCGGGCACGGTCCAGCCCAGCGGGCCGGCCTGGCCGCAGTTGATCCAGTGGCGGGGCTTGTAGACGTGCAGCATCTGCGCGCCGGCGATCTGCGACAGGCCGATGGTGCTCACGTAGCAGACGTCCTTGCCGAAGGCCTCGACCATGCCCTGGTAGACGCGTTGCGGTTTCATGGGCACGTTGTCGAAGTCGGTCTTGCGGTGCAGGGTGGCCTTGCGCTCCAGGCATTCGTCGGACCAGGTCCTGCGGTCGGCCAGCTTGCCGGCGGCCTTCCATTCCTTGGCAACCTGCACGAAGAGTTCCAGCGCGATCTTGGCGTCGGAGGCGATGCCGTAGTCGGGCGAGAAGACGCGGCCGATCTGGGTGGGCTCGATATCCACATGTACGAACTTGCGGCCCTTGGTGTAGACCTCGACCGAACCGGTGTGGCGGTTGGCCCAGCGGTTGCCGATGCCCAGCACGAAATCGGAAGCCAGCATGGTGGCGTTGCCGTAGCGGTGGCTGGTCTGCAGTCCGCACATGCCGGCCATCAGCGGGTGGTCGTCGGGAATGGCGCCCCAGCCCATCAGGGTGGGGATGACGGGTACGCCGGTGATCTCGGCGAACTGCACCAGCAGGTCGGAGGCGTCGGCGTTGATGATGCCGCCACCGGCCACGATCAGCGGGCGGGCCGATTCATTGAGCATGGTCAGGGCCTTCTCGGCCTGGGCGCGCGTGGCGGCCGGCTTGTAGACCGGCAGCGGGGCGTAGGTGTCGGGATCGAATTCGATCTCGGCCATCTGCACGTCGAAGGGCAGGTCGATCAGCACCGGGCCCGGGCGGCCCGAGCGCATCAGGTGGAAGGCCTGCTGGAAGGTGCGCGGCACCTGGGCCGGCTCGCGCACGGTGACGGACCACTTGGTCACGGGCTTGGAGATCGACTCGATGTCCACGGCCTGGAAGTCTTCCTTGTACAGACGGGCGCGCGGGGCCTGGCCGGTGATGCACAGGATCGGGATCGAGTCGGCCTGGGCCGAGTACAGGCCGGTGATCATGTCGGTGCCGGCCGGGCCCGAGGTGCCGATGCACACGCCGATGTTGCCGGGGTTGGCGCGGGTGTAGCCCTCGGCCATGTGCGAGGCGCCTTCCACGTGGCGCGCCAGGATGTGGCCGATGGTGCCCTGCTTGCGCAGCGCGGCATAGAGCGGGTTGATGGCGGCGCCGGGGACACCGAAGGCCTGCGTGATGCCTTCCTTCTCCAGCACCCAGACGGCGGCTTCGATGGCTTTCATTTTGGCCATGGGGAGTTCTCCTTGAATATCAAAATCGATGACGGACTGTAAAAATTCCCGGGCACTTGCGGAAGACGGCTGGAGTCCATAACATCTATTCCATATCGGAATGGATAAGGCGAAAGCGATGGATCGATTGCAGGCGATGGAGGTGTATGTGCGGGTGGTGGAAACCGGCAGCTTCTCGAAGGCGGCCAAGGAGTTTTCCATCACCCAGCCCACGGTGACCAAGCTGGTTGCGGCGATCGAGGAGCGCCTCAAGGTGCGCCTGCTCAACCGCAACACGCGCGGTGTCAGCGTCACCGAGTCGGGGGCGCTCTACTACGAAAAGTGCAAGGTCATCGTGCGCGAGTCGGACGAAGCCGACAACATCGTGCGCCTGCGCCAGACCCAGGCCCAGGGCCTGCTGCGCATCGGCACCTCGGTGGCTTTCGGGCGGCGTGTGGTCACGCCGCTGGCGCTCGAGTTCATGGCCAAGCACCCGCAGGTGCAGATCGACCTGAGCTTCGAGGACCGCTACACCGACCTGGTGGCCCACGGCATCGACCTGGCGATTCGCATGGGCAAGCTGGCCGATTCCACGCTGGGCGCGCGTTTCCTGGGCATCAACCCCTGGCTCATGGTGGCCTCACCCAAATACCTGCGCAGGCAGGGCAGCCCGAAGCAGGCCGCCGACCTGAGTCGCCACCCGGCCCTGATCTACAGCAGCGTGCTCGGTGACGACGTCTGGCGCATGACCACGCCCAAGGGCGATGCGGTGACGGTGCCGGTGGCCGGGCGTCTGCGCTCCAACAACCTCTCGGCGGTGCTGGCGGCAGCGCGCAATGGTTACGGCATCGCGGCCATGCCGCGCTACGTGGCCAGCGACTCGCTGAAATCGGGCCATGTGGTGGAAGTGCTCAAGGGGCATGGCCTGCCCGAGCAGGAGATCCACGCCGTGTTTCCCTCACCCAAGCTGGTGCCCGGCAAGGTGATGGCCTTCATCGCCTACCTGCAGTCGCGCCTGGGGGAGCGGTGGTGGGACAACCTCCCCAAGGCCTGAAATTGGCTTACTGGCTGCCTGCAGCAGAGGGGCCGGAAACCAGTCGCACGGAGTGCGGGTGCGGCGGCATGGGGCGGCGCGGCTGACCCTCGGGGCCCTGGCCTTCGCTCAGGGTGTGCAGCTGGAAGTTGCCGCTGACGTCCCACAGCCAGGTTTCGATATAGGTCGCACTGCCCATGCGCACGGGCGCCGGGAAGGGCGCGGCCTGGCGCACGGTGCGCTCGATCTCGGCCACGACCTCGGGGGCATGTTCGGGCGCGCGCATCCAGTTCAGCGCTTGCAGGTTGCCGCGGCTGTCCACCTGGATCTCCAGCACGCCGATGGCGTAGAGGAAGTGCGGCATCACGCCCTTGAAGATGCGCGCGGTGTTCTTGTCGTAGAGGTGGTAGGCCGCGTCGAGCCGGTAGTCGATGGGGCTGTCGGCCGTGGAGACGGGGCCCATGGGCAGGGGGGGACGCACCGGCTGGGTGATCACGGGGGCGACGGGGGCCGGTGCGCTGGCCGTGGGGGGAGGTGCCGTGACGCAGCCGGCCAGCAGGGCCGTCAGCACAAGCGCGCCGATGGCGGGCAGGAAATGGCGAAAGTTCTGGTTCAGGCGCATGAAATGGGGTCCGACCGGACCCGTTTTTCCAACGGGTCCTGGTCTGCAGGCAGTGATGCGGCAACTGTGCCACAAATGTGAGCAACTGTTACGGGTCCGGGGCTGCCGACGCCCGTTTCCAGGCCGGCCTGCCCGGCTTTGTGCCGGCCGTGCAACAACTCTGCCCGCCACGGCGGCCCGGTTACCGCCGGGTTACGGCGTCACAATGGCGGCTGGAGACAAGCATGAGCCACCCCGATCCCCGCACCCAGCCCCGCGAATTCCTCACGCATCTGTACCAGGCCGCCGTGCGACGCGCCCTGCCCCTGCACAACACGGCAGCCTTCCTGCCCCCACCGCCCAAGGGCCGCACCGTTGTCATCGGCGCCGGCAAGGCGGGCGGCGCCATGGCGCAGGCGGTAGAGACCCTGTGGCCCATCGAAGCGCCGCTCTCGGGCCTGGTCGTCACGCGTTACCACCACACGCCGCCGCGCCCGGCCGGTCTGTCGCAACGCATCGAGGTGATCGAGGCCTCGCATCCGGTTCCTGATGCGGCCGGCCTGCTCGCTTCGCAGCGCATCCTGCGGCTCGTGCAGGGCCTGACGAAGGACGACCTCGTGCTCTGCCTGATCTCGGGTGGCGGCTCGGCCCTGCTGACCCTGCCGGCCGAAGGCCTGGCGCTGGAGGACAAACAACGCATCAACAAGGCCCTGCTGGCCAGCGGCGCCAATATCGGCGAGATGAACTGCGTGCGCAAGCACCTCTCGCGCATCAAGGGCGGGCGCCTGGCCGCGGCCTGCGCGCCGGCCCAGGTGGTGACGCTGACCATCAGCGACGTGCCGGGCGACGACCCCTCGGTGATTGCCAGCGGCCCCACCGTGCCCGACGCCACCACCTGCGCCGATGCCCTGTCCATCCTGAAGCGCTACAGGATCGACGTACCCGCGCCCGTCCTGGCCGCGCTGGAACGGGGTGAGCTGGAAACGCCCAAGCCCGGCAGCCCCATCTTCAAGGGCCAGCCCGTGCACATGGTTGCCACGCCCCAGCAGTCGCTGGAGGCCGCGGCCGAGGCGGCGCGCGCCGCGGGCCTGAACGCCTACATCCTCAGTGACGAACTCGAAGGCGAGTCGCGCGAGGTGGGCAAGGTGCATGCGGCCCTGGCGCGTGCCGTGGCCCGCCGTGGGCAACCCTTTGCCAAACCCTGCGTCATCCTCAGCGGCGGCGAGACCACGGTGACGGTGCGCCCGGTGCCGGACGGCGAGCAACGCGGCAAGGGTGGCCGTGCCGGCGAGTTCTGCCTGGGCCTGGCCCTGGCCTTGCAGGGCCAGGCCGGTGTCTGGGCCCTGGCGGCAGATACGGACGGCATCGATGGCATGGAAGAGAACGCCGGCGCCTGGGTCGAACCCGGCACGCTGGCGCGGGCCCAGGCGCAGGGCATGAAGGTGGAGCGTTACCTGGACCGCAACGACGCCTATGGCTACTTCCAGGCCCTGGGCGATCTGGTGGTGACCGGGCCCACCCACACCAATGTGAACGATTTCCGGGCCCTGCTTGTTGTGTAGGTCTGGGCGATCGGTTTTCGTGCGCGGTCTTTGACTTGGCTCAAGACCGGCAGCGGTCGGGGGCGGCACAGTGGCTGCCATGCTGCCACCCGAATTCATGGCCTCGAGTGCCGAACGCCGCAAGGCTGCGGCCGGCACGGTGCTGCTCAAGCGCGGCAGCACGCCAGCCGCCGTGATCTATGTGGAGTCCGGCCGGGTGGCGCTGGGGGTGCTGGAGGACCAGAGCCTCGCGCACCAGCTCGGCGAGATCCAGGGCCCTTCCTGGCTGGAGGTCACGGGGGCGGTGCTGGGCCTGTCCAGCGCGGTGGATGCCGTGGCTGAAACCGATGTCCAGCTGCGTCGTATTCCCCTGGCGCGTTTCCGGCAGTCGCTGGCGGCCATGCCGGCCGCCGCACGCACCGTGCTGCAGGACGTGGCCAGCGCGCACCGGCGCCAGACCGAACTGGCCGTGAGCCGCCTGGCCAAGGGCGCCGAGGCGCGCTGCGCCGAATGGCTGCTGCGCCACGCGCAGCCCGGCGAGCAGGGCGCGCTGGCCGTGCCGCTCGAACAGCGCAAGCGCCTCATCGCCGCGCAACTGGGCATCGCCCCCGAGACGCTGTCGCGCGTGCTGCGGCATCTGCGCGAACGCAGCCTGATCAGCGGCAAGGGGCGCGTGCTCCATGTGCTGGACCCGGGCGGTCTGCGCAGCCTTGCTGGAGGCTGAGGGCGCCGGCATGGCGGGTGACGGTGGCGTCACGCGGGCCGGGGCGAGCGCCGGCCGAGCCAGTGCCAAGCCCGTGGTATCAGCTGCGATACGGCAAGCAAACGCGGTAGGCTGTGCAGCACCGGGCGTGGACCATAGCCGACCAGCAGTGCCAGGGCGGCCAGCAGCGAGACCGGATGCCGGCCCAACCACAGCGCACCGGCGCGCAGCCGATCGACCCATGCCAGCGGCGACCGGAGCACCTGGCCCTGAGCCGTCAGAGTGATGCGCAAGGCGGCGCTGCGCAGTAGAAGTTGCTGCTGTCGGCGCAGCAGCACCTTGCGATGGCGGCGATGCATCCTTACTCTCCAGCGCCCAGCCCGGGGCGATCGCGGCCGAGCTCGGCTACGCTGCTGCTGAACAGGCCCCCGGGTTGACGTAGACGCGTGTGGGCCACGGACAGCAGCCCGCCCCCGGCGCCCAGCAGCAGCAGGCTCAGTCCGCCCAGCGCCTGCAGGCGGTAGCTGTCCCAGAACAGCACGACGATGAATGTCACCAGCAGCAGCGCCGCCAGGCCCAGCAGCATCAAGGCCAGGCCGGCCCAGAGCAGGCCATCGAAGAGGCGCAGCTTTTCCTGCTCGATCTCGTTGCTGATCAGGGCAAGCCGGTTCTGCACCGACGCCAGCACCGTGTCCAGCAACTGACGTACGGAGGCGAACAGACCCTGGCTCTTTCCGGTGTCGCTCATGTCGCGCGCTCAGTGACGGCGGGCGATCACCAGGCCCAGGATCAGCCCCAGGGCGGCGCTGACGCCGATCGACGCCCAGGGGTTCTGATGCACGAACTCGTCGGTGGCATCGCCGGCCGCCTTGACCCGAATGAGGGTGGCCTCCTGCAGCTTGCCCAGCTCGACCTGTGCGGCCTGCAGGCGGCCCTGGATCCGTCGACGGACCTCGGCGACGCTGTCGCTGGCCCCGTCGGCCGTCACGTGCAGCAACTCTTCGGCATCGGTGATCACCTGCCGGAGATCATCGATCAATCCATCTTTTTTGGGGACGATGGTTTTAGGCATATCTATATTCCTTGAAGCGGGTCAGGGTATCCGACCCATGGTCTGTACGGGGCTGCGGTTCGGTCAGTAGAGGTAGCGCACACCCAGTGAAAGGTTGTTGATCCGGTTCCGGTCGCCGCCGGCGAACTTCAGGTTGTAGTCGTCGTACTGAAGCACGGCAGACCACTGGCGGGCGAAGGCAAATTCCAACCCCGCGCCATAGGTCCAGTCCAGTCCGCTCTCGTTGCCGCTGGTGATGCCGGAGCCCGGCCCTGAGGACACATCGGTGCGGGCATAGATCCCGCCCACCTTGCCCAGAAGGTTGAAGGAGCTGCCGATCGGCATGCGGCCGATCAGGTTCAGATGGATGCCGTGGGCCTTGGTGCCGCCGCCGCCCCGCTCGACATCGCCGAAGTTGATGTAGCCCAACTCCATGCCCAGGTTGCTGTCGCGGAAATAGCTGCCCATGGCGATGCCGTACGCCCTGTTGCGGTGATCCGAGCCATAGAGGCCGGTGCCGTTGTCGAGCTTGAAGTCTGTTCGACCGACGTTCACGCCGAGGTAGCTGTTGCCAGCGTTGTAGGCGCTGTTCTGCGCCGAGGCACCGGTGGCCAGGGCCAGTGAGGCCAGGGCCAGGCTGGAGAGAAGAATGCGTGCTGGGTTCATGGTGAATCCTTGGGTTGATCAGCCGATGGTCCGGGTGGATGTCCCGCGGGGCCTGCATGACAGCCGGGCCATCCCGGCTGTCATGCAGGCCTGACCTTAGGGCCGGGAGGGCCCCGTGACGGTGCGCAGACGCACATAGGGCCTGTAGACGCACCAAACCTTCATTTCCGGCCTCTGCTGTCGTTTTTCGACCCGGTCCGTACGCCTGTGCGCCAGGACACAGACAGCTTGCGCAGGCAGCGGGCATCTCATGCTTTCAACCGGGCCAGGCGCGCTGGTGAGGGTTGGTGTGCTGTTGAGCCCCTCGCGCAGGCGGCTAATCGCAGGCGGCTAATGTGCGGTAGCGAACAGGAACCACCATTGGTATGCCCTTATCGTGCTGTTTCGCGGGATGCTCGTTCCAGGCCGCAATGGATCTGCCGGCGGACAGGACAGCAAACCATTGGAAAAACAGATCGCGGGCTCGAGCGCCGGCAGGGAAGGTGAGGAAGTTCGATGATCACGCTGAGTCCAAGGACGGAGACATCATTTCCCGGGGCGATGCCGCGCGGCACACCTGCAAATCTTGCACCGAGTGCACGCAATCACCTGCTGGCGGCCTTGCCGCTGGAGACCTGCCATCCCTGGCTGTCCGAGCTGGACCTGGTCGACATGCCGCTGGGCCAGGTCCTGCACGAGCCGGGCCGGGCCCAGCCTTACATCTACTTTCCCACCACGGCGATCGTCTCGCTGCTGCACGTAACGATGGACGGATCATCCGCCGAAAGCGCGGTCGTCGGCTCGGAGGGCATCGTCGGCGTTTCAATGTTCATGGGGGGGGGAGCTTACCCAACCAGGCGGTGGTCCAGAGTGCCGGGTGGGGTTGTCGCCTTCGGGCCCATGCGCTCAAGGAGCTGTTCAGCAACTCCCTGGTCGGCCGGCGACTGCTGCTGCGCTATGCGCAGGCCCTGATGACACAGGTGTCCCAGACGGCGGTCTGCAATCGCCACCACAGTCTGGACGAGCAGCTCTGCCGTTGGCTGCTGATGCGGCTGGACCGCCTGCCGGGCCAGCACATCCAGGTGACGCAGGCGCAGATTTCCAGCATGCTGGGGGTGCGCCGCGAAGGGGTGACCGAGCATGCGCACAAGCTGCAGAGCGTCGGCCTCATCCGCTACGCACGTGGACACATCGAGGTGCTGGACCGCGTGGGGCTGGAGCAGCGCGTCTGCGAGTGCTATCTCGTGGTCAAGAAGGAGTACGACCGCCTGCTGCACGCTCCGGTGGGAGGCTAGGTAGGCCGGGGCGCTGGCCCCGGCCTGGCGCGCGGTGCTTGGGGCCTGCCGGTTGCAGGCCTCAACGCATGCGGCTTCGACTCAACGCGCGGGGATCGGACGGCTGTCGTTGGAGAGGATGATCTCCACGCGCCGGTTCAGCTGTCGGCCACTGACCGAGGTGTTGGCCGCGACCGGATGGGACTCACCATACCCGCGGGTGGCGATGCGCTGGGGATTGACACCCTGGTCGACCAGGGCCGCGCGCACCGCCTCGCTGCGTCGACTGGAGAGATCCAGGTTGCCGGCCTCGCTGCCGGTGCTGTCGGTGTAACCCTCGATCAGCACATGACGCTGCGGGTAGCGCTGGAGGAAGTCCGCCAGCTTGTCGACGTTGCGCAGGTTATCGGCTTTGAGGGTGGCCTGGCCGCTGCCGAACAGCACATCGCCTAGGGTAATGACCCAGCCGCGCGGTGTGGCTTGGGCATTCAGTTCCTTGACTTGTTCCTGGAGTTCGCGGTTGCGCAGATCGGCGGCCCGGGTCTGCTCTTCTGCCGTCCGCGCCTGGTCCTGGGCATTCCGCGTCTGGTCCTGCGCCGCCAGGGTCTGTTGCCGGGCGGCATCCGCTTCGCGGGTACGGGCTTCGAGCTGGATGCGGTCGCGCACGGCATTGGCTTCGTTCACGCGTTGCTCGGCCGCCTTTTGCCGACCGACCTCCTGCGCGATGGTCGCGCGCTGGCCGGCCAGGTAAGCCAGGTGGTTGACGGTGGCCTCAGGCTCGCGAGCCGCCTCGGCCTGGTTGGCGCGTTGCATGGCGGTATCCGCAAGCTGCAGTTCGCTGGCGGCCAGGGACGCGGTTTGCGGGTTGTCGCGAGCGGCTTGGTGCTCGCTGCGGGCCAGGGCTAGCGGGGTCTTGTCGGGTGGCAGCGTGCTGCAGGCGCTCAGGCCGGCCAGGGCGATTGCAGCCAGGGGAAAGGAGAGGAGGTGCTTCATAGGGAGCCTTGAGGGTGGGGATCAACGTTGATTGCGCCGGATTTCTTCACGCAGGATGCGATGGTCTTCCTGCAATGCGGCAGCCGCCTTCTCTGCCTTGGCGGCGCGCGTGCGGGTCACGGCCAGCTGGGCATCGGCCTGTGCCTGCTCGGACAGCATCAGGGCTTGCGAGTGGTCATGGGCACTCATCGCCACGCGGGCGCGGTCCAGCTTCTCGCGGGCCGCCCCCAGCTCGGCCGGTGCCAGTTCCGCGGCGCCTGCGCTCACGGCCTGGTCGATCGCAGCCGCGGCAACGGCCATCTGCGCGGTCGGCGGCGGTGGGCCCGAAGCGCAGGCGGCAAGCAGCAGCACCGCGCCGGCCATCCAGAGGGTCAGGCCGGGCCACGGCTTGGGAGTCGTGGGCTTGGGCGTCAAAAAAAGATTCATGGTGGGTCCTGTCATGCATGTGGAGAAGAATCGAGCGGGTCCCCACCCTGGGGATCGGGGGATGGCACAGCATGCGGGCCATGCCCTGGCGGGTCCGTGCGCCAGCGAACACAGGTGCTGCCTTGCTGCGCTCGGTGCCAAATGTGCGCTGGCGAACTGACCCCGTCGGGCCTGCACCTTAAGGTCGGGCCTCGGTCGATCACGCCGGTCGACCTCCGAGGAAAGGAAGCGATGCACATGCATGCCAGTTTCGAATCAACCGTCGTCGGTGCCCTGTCCGCCGTCAGCCAGGAATCCGCCTTGTTCCCCCGGCAGGGCAATCAGCCTCTCGCCCACAAGGCGGCAGAGGGTGTGCCATGGCGCAAGCAGGTCATCAGCCTGCTCAAGGACTCACTCATCAAGGAGCTGTTGTGCGTGGTGCGCTACAACCACCTCTCGGCTGACACCTGCATGCAGCCCCTGCTGAGCGCCGAGTTTCTGCTCCATGCGCACGAGGAGCTGGCCCATGCATACAGGCTGGCCCACCATATCGTCGAGCTGGGCGGCGAGCTGGAGTATTCGCCCCGTCTGCTGATGCGCATGGGGCGTGCGACCCACGATCACCACAAGGACCTCACATCTATGATCTCGGCCAATCTGAGCTCGCAGTGCCGGATCATCTTCAGGTACAACGAAATCATGTCGCAGATCGACATGCAGGACATCGCCACACGTCACATGCTGGAAGGCATCGTGAAAGAAGAGCGCGAGCATGCCGAAGAGCTGATGTCCTGGCTCGTCAACTGAGATCCGGCAACGCCTTGCGAGATCTCTCATCTCATCATCGAAGGAAATTTTTATGAAACATCAGAACACGGTGGCTGTCAAGATTGTCGCGACCACTCTGGCTATGCTGCTGGCCTCCGGTTGTGCCGTCACCCGGGATCAGCAGACGGTCGGAGCTTACATCGACGACTCGGCCATCACCTCGTCCATCAAGACGCGTTTTGTCGACAACAAGCAGGTCGATGCATCGAGCATCCGGGTTGAAACCCTGAATGGCACTGTCCAGCTCTCGGGTTTCGCCAAGAATGCGACAGAAAAGTCCACCGCAGAGAGCATTGCTCGCAGCGTCAAAGGCGTGACCTCGGTCCGTAACGAGATCGTCGTCCGGCCCTGAGTTTTCGTCGGCATGCAGAGAAATTTTTGTCACACAGCAAGGAGTTGATATGAACTGGGATCGTATTGAAGGCAACTGGAAGCAACTCAGTGGCAAAGTCAAGGAACAATGGGGAAAACTAACCGACGACGATCTGGACGTGATCGCCGGCCGGCGCGAGCAACTGGCCGGGAAAATCCAGGAACAGTATGGACTCGCCTCGGACGTGGCGGAAAAGGAACTGGCCGACTGGCGACGCAAGGCCAGCGAGTCGTGGATCGATAGGGGGAAAAAGTAGGCCGGCCTCTTGGTTTCCCTGCATACTCTTATGTGCTGTAGCGCACAGAGTGAACGCCACACCCTGTCTATACTGTAAACCGTTTCGGCTCCGAGTCTGAGGTTTGAGGATAGCAGGGAAGGTGAACGCTTGATCAAGAACCCGCATGACCCGCGATGCAATCAGCTACTGGCTGCTCTGCCCGTGGAGGAATGGCAGCGCTGGTTGCCGCAGCTTGAGCCTGTGGAGCTGAAGCTTGGGCAGGTGCTGTTCGAGTCTGGCAGCGCGCAGCGTTATGTGTACTTCCCGACCTCGGCTATCGTCTCCTTGCTGTACGTGACGGAGAACGGCTCGTCGGCCGAAATCGCCATCGTAGGCTTCGAGGGTATCGTCGGCATTGCGCTGTTCCTGGGCGGCGAGACGTCGCCGAGCCGGGCCGTGGTGCAGAGCGCGGGACAGGGCTTTCGCCTCCGGGCCCACGTCATCAAGGAAGAGTTCGGTAGTTCCCTGCCCGTCATGTATCTGTTGCTGCGCTATGCCCAGGCGCTCATCACCCAGATCTCCCAGACTGCGGTCTGCAACCGGCACCACTCGGTGCAGCAGCAGCTGTGCCGCTGGCTGCTGATGAGTCTGGACCGCTTGCCGGGCAACGACCTGCGCATGACCCAGGAGCTGATCTCCAACATGCTGGGCGTGCGGCGCGAGGGCGTGACCGAAAACGCCAACAAGCTGCAGCAGGCAGGCCTGATCCGCTACTCACGCGGTCATATCGAGGTGCTGGACCGCCCCGGGTTGGAGCAGGTCGTCTGCGAGTGCTACAGCGTCGTCAAGAAGGAATACGACCGTCTGCTGCCCTCCGTGGTGGCGATCTGACGGTCCGCAGGGCGCTGCCCGCCCGAAGGCAGGCGCCATAAATCGCCGGCCTATGTGTGCTGCAAGACAGTCACCCGCCAGATCGGCCTGCAAACTGTGCTGCTGAGCCAGGGTCTTGGATGGGGCGTTCGACGGTGCGCGTGTCGATGACCCTCGCCGGGTTTTCAACCTCACGAAAGTCAGCATGACAAGCTCCGGAAACCATCTGCTTCAATCCCTGCCGCGTAAGGATCGGGCCCATCTTCTGGCCGAATGCCAGTCGGTCGAGATGAAACTCGCGGAGGTGCTTTGCGAGTCCGGCGAACCGATACGCCACGTCTACTTCCCGGTCGACTGTTTCTTCTCCTTTGTCGCCCTCAATGAAGGCATGCCCAGCCTGGAGATCGGCATGGTGGGCAGCGAGGGCATGCTGGGTGAGCAACTGCTGCTCGGCGAGCGGGCGGCGCCTTTTCACGCGTTGGTGCAGGGACCTGGCAGGGCTTGGAGGATGAAGAGCAGTCTCTTTCTGCGGCAGCTGCGCGAGAGCCTGCCCTTGCAGCGGGTGCTGAAGCGTTATCTGCACGTGCGATTTCTGCAGCTGGGCCAACTGGCGGTTTGCGTGCATTTCCACCAGGTCAATCCGCGACTGGCGCGCTGGCTGCTCATGAGCCAGGATCGCTCGCATGCCGACAGCTTTCACATGACGCATGAGTTCATGGCCTATCTGCTCGGCGTGCGCCGTGTCGGCATCACCAAGGCCGCTGGCAGCCTGCAGCGTGACGGGCTGATCGAGTACCGCCACGGGTTCATGTCGGTGCTGGATCGCCCCGGTCTGGAGGCCGCCGCCTGCAGCTGCTACGCCGAGGATGCCGCGGTCTACGACAGGCTGCTGCCCTGAACCCCGGCCGGGGTGTTGGATTCAGGGAGCGCATCGCGCCTGTGTGCGCAAGCGCACCGAAGGTTTGCGCGCGGGTGTCTAGGCTGGGGCCGTCAACCACCTGGAGTACACACCATGAGTCTCGGCACCATCCTGCTGATCATCCTGATCCTGATGCTGATCGGCGTCATCCCCACCTGGCCGCACAGCCGGAGCTGGGGCTATATGCCCAGCACGGTCCTGAGCGTTGTCGTGCTGGTGATCCTGGTGTTTCTGCTCATGGGGCGGATCTGAACTTCCGTAGAACTGCGTGGCGCACCCACCTTGGCACACATCTGTATTCAAGCGCACATATCGCCGCATCTTTGTGTGGCAGCGAACAGACCCCGCGGCTGCGCTGGCCAACACTGACGATGTAATGCACCGCACATACAAGCGGGTGCGCAACGTCAGCGGAACCTGCGTCAACGCAGGGTCTGCTGACTTCGATGCTTGTTGAGATCAGACTAAGAGGTGAGTTCATGAAGATACTTGACGGTAATTATCGCGCGACCCATTGGCTCCTCGCGCCCGTGCTGGCCATCCTCTTGGCCGCCTGCGGCGGTGGTGACGGCGGGCGCGACTCCATTTTTGGCAGTGGCGGGATCGGGGGGGGCGGCATTCCCGGTGCTCCTCCGGGGGCCATCCTTCCGGGCGCGACCTGTACGCAGGGTGCAGGTCCGACCATCCCCACGGTCACCGCCTCGGACCCCACCAACGGGAACCAGTTCGTGCCGACCAGCACCACCGGTGTGGCCGGCGGCGGCAAGCGGGTGACGGCGACCTTCAGCCTGCCCATGAACGCGGGCACGATCAACGCGACCACGTTCACGCTCACGCCGGTGGGCGGCATGGCGCTGACGCCAGCCTCGGTGACCTACAACAGCTCCACCCGCGTGGCCACACTGACCACCAGTGCCGCACTGCTGCCCGATACGTCCTACACGGCCGTGATCACCGTTGGCGTCCAGACCGCAGCCGGCGGTGTGCCGCCGGCCTGCAGCTATGCCTGGAACTTCAAGACGTCCACTCCGGCCTCCTCCGGTGTCGGACCCGTCAACCTTGGCCTGGCCACACCACTGGCGATCGCCTCGGCCGCCGGGGTCAGCAACACGGCGACCCTGCCCCTGACACACCTCAACGGCGATGCCGTGCTGGACCCGACCGCGACCTGCAATGCCGCGTCCATCGGCGCAGCCGGGGACTTCGGGGCCTGCGGCGGCTTCGCGCCCACCTTGACCGGCACCGTGAGCAGCCCGCTGTTCCCGGATGCCGGCGTGACTTCCGGCGCGATCAAGTCGGACCTGAATGCCACCTACACCAGCCTGACGCCGGCCAACCTGCCCGGCGCCACCGTGCTGGGCTGCGGGACCATCGGCACCGGTGGCGGTGCTGGTGCCGGCGTCGGCTGTGCCGGCAATGCCACGCTGCGGCCGGGCGTCTACATCTCGGCCACCTCCTCGTCGATCGGCGTGACGGGTGTGCTCACGCTGGACGGTGGGGGCGACGCCAACGCCCGCTTCGTCTTCCAGGCGCCTTCGACGCTGACCACTGCCGCGGGCGCTCCGGGCGTGCCGGGCAGTCAGATCGTACTGACCAATGGCGCCAAGGCCTCCAACGTCTGGTGGCAGGTCGGTAGCAGCGCCACGGTGGGGACCTACGCCGACTTCAAGGGCAACATCCTGGCCGACACCACCATCTCCCTGGGCACCAACGCCACCTCCTGCGGCCGCTTGCTGGCCGGTGCCGTGACCGCCAGCGGTGCCTTCATCTTCGACAGCAATGTGGTGTCCGTGCCGGGCCATTCCAGTGCGCCTCCCGGTTGCACCTGATGCGTGCCTGCATTGAACCCGCCTGCCACGCCCCCCACCCATCTCACTGGAGAACATGATGAAACTTGCAAGAGCTACGGGCCGATACAGCCTGCTGACCTTAGTCCTCGCCGTCAGTCCGCTTGCCATGGCGCAGGCGCAGGCACCGATGCCGGCGCCAGGCTGGTACGGTGGTTTGGGCGTGGGCCCGACACGATCGAACATCGATGGCACAAGCATCACCAGCACCCTGCTCGGTGCTGGCCTGACGACAACAGCCCTCGAAGAGGATAACAACGACATCGGTTACAAGCTGTACGGCGGTTACCAGTTCGGCCCCCATTTCTCGGTCGAGGGCGGTTACTTCGACCTGGGGCGTTTCAGTTTCAACGCGACCACGACGCCTGCGGGGACGCTGCGCGGTGATATCCGGCTCAAGGGCCTGAACATGGATGTCGTCGGCCGGCTGCCCTTCACCGAGCGGTTTTCCGCCATCGGCCGCGCGGGCCTGACCTATGTGGACACGGTGGACCGGTTCAGCAGCACCGGAGCCGTCACGGTGGCAGACCCCAGCCCCAGCAAGCGCGAGGGTAGCTACAAGGTCGGGCTCGGGCTCCAGTACGAACTGACCCAGGCCTTGGCACTACGCCTTGAGGCCGAGCGTTACCGCATCAACGACGCGGTGGGCAACCGGGGGGATATCGATCTGCTCACCGTCGGCCTCCTGTTCCGCTTCGGCGGAAAACAGCAGGAGCCCGCGCCACCTGCACCCGCGCCGGCACCGGTGGCCGTGGCCGCCCAGCCTCAACCGGTAGCAGCCCCGGTGCCCGTTCCTGTACCGCCGCCGCGCGTTCTCAAGCGTGTGGTGATCGCCGTGGACAACGACTTCGACTTCGACAAGGTGAGCCTGAGCGCCTCCGGCAAGCGCACGCTGGACGGCTTTGCGAGAGACCTCAAAGGCCTGCAGTACGAGCGCATCACCGTCATCGGCAACACCGACCGCTTCGGCACCGAGTCCTACAACATGAAGCTCTCGGAGCGTCGCGCCGAAACGGTCAAAAACTACCTGATCGTGAGCGGTGCCGTTCCGGCCAGCAAGATCGTGGCCACCGGTGCCGGCGAATCGGATCACCGTACTGTGCCGAGCGATTGCGTAGGCGAGCGCGCCACGGCCAAGATGATCTATTGTCTGCAGCCGGATCGCCGCGTCGACATCGAGGTGAACGGCACGCGCTAAAACCAGGGCCTAAGGCCTTTGTTCGCACTTGAGAGATGGGTGTGAACAGGTCCTAACGCATCGGCACGGCGTCGGTCCTCACCAGGGTCGACGCCGTTGCTTCGATGACTTCGCGTTGACGCCACAGCACGCGGACCTCCTGCTCCTGGCGTTCCACCAGACTGAGTTCGCGCACCGTTGTCGAGCCCAGGCGCAGGCGACCCTGGATCTCGAAGTAGCGTGAGGCGACCCCTAACGCGCCGACCGGCAATCGGTCGGAGGGTTGGCCGGTCTCGCGCAGGGCATCGGCCACGCTGCGAAAGGCCGCCGTGCCGCGCAGCTCGACCAGACGCCGGGCCTGAGTCATGTCCAGGCGCGGCAGGCTGGCATGGATGACTTCGGCACTGGCAGTGTTCAGGTTCACCGCCGTGCGCACGGGCAGCAGCGTGATGTAGGGCTTGAGGATGGCGAGGCTGCGAGCGGACAGGCCCAGCCAGACCAGATGCTCGACACGTTGTGCCGGCAGGGGCGACGCGGCCGCGGCGTGCTCCGTGTCACTGGCGCGCAGCAGATTGGCGGCGAAGGCGCTCAGTTCGGCTTCGGGCAGGTTCAGCTGGACATACAGCCGGCGCCAGGCCTGCAGGTCCGCTTCCGAGATCTGTCTGCCAAGCACCAGGTTGTTGACGTTCAGGCGCGCCTGCAGATCGCTGATCTGCCCCGAGAGATAGACCTCGTCCGCCTGTTCCGCCTCGCCGCTGTCGAGCGACAGGAAGCTGGAGAGGCGCGACTCCTGCAGCGGCAGCGCCCAGGGTTCGGACAGGTGATCGATCGAGCCGCTGCGTGCGTCTTCCCGCAGGATGAGCCGGGCCCAGTCCAGCGCACCAATGAGCACCCAGGCCTGTTGCGAGCGCGCGCGCTCGGCGGCTTCCACCTCCAGGCCGCGCGATTGCTGCCACAGCGATGCGGCCGCATAAGTCGCCACCAGCGTGACGGTCAGCATGGCCGTGAGCAGAGCCGCGCCTTGTTGTGTTGGACGTCGTCTCATGATTTATTGCCCGCCAGGGTCGGACGCAGCCAGTCGCGCGTGACATCCCCCGTCACCGACGGGCCGGGGGGCAGGCTCAGCACAAGGCGCACGCCATCGGGGAGGGTGCTGCCTGGTGCAGGTATCGCCGGGTTGGCTCCGGCGGCGCCGGTGATGGCGGTCGCGCTGGACAAAGGGTGGCTCCAGCTGTTGTCCCGGTAGAAGTAGATCTGCCAGCGGGTCAGCGGTGTGATGAGCACCTCGTTTTTTCTTTCTTCGTCACCCGGACTCTGAGCCCAGCGCCCGGCCTGTTCCCAGGCCGTCTGCCATTCCCCTTGGGTGCGCAGCACGGCCGACTGCCAGCGCAGCCAGTGACCGGCGCCGGCCTGCTCACGCCGGGTCCAGGCCACCACCCGCCAGCCCGATGGCGCCGGGGCCGCGCTGTAACGCGTCATGCGCAGAACCTGGCCGTTCCAGTCCAGCGGCCGGGGCGCATCGACCAAGGCTGCTTGCGCTACGGGCAGGTTGGCCAGGGCATCCAGGTCGGCGCTCCACTGCGCCAATCCGGTCTGCAGCGCCAGCAGTTCGTCGGAACGTTCGCGGGTCTGATTCTGCACGCGCCACATGCCGTCGAGACCGCGCCAGCTCAGCACGGTCATCAGGGCCATGATCGAGAGGGCCACCAGCAGTTCGACCAGCGTGAAACCGGTGGCGTGTCGGCGGCGCATCAGTAACGCCCCAGCACGGTGATGAGCTGCAGCATGGGGACACCCTGCTTGTCGATCCGGGCCTCGACGCGAAGGAAATTGGGATTGGGGGTGGGACGTGTCGACAACTGCACCTCAAACTGCTGCCCCCCCTGCTCGCAGGCGAACTGCTCGTCGCCGGTGCCGGGCATCTGGCGCGCCAGGCGCAGGCGGATCAGCGCGTTCTCGGCGCAGAGCTGCGCCAGCATCACATCGGACTGGCGCTGGGCCAGTTGGCTCAGGGCGGCCATGGCACGCAAACCCGTCAGCAGCGCCAGCGCGACGATGGCCAGCGCCACCAGCACCTCGATCAGGGTGAAGCCCCTGGCCTTGCGGTGACGGCAGCCCATCAGCTTCCCGCGGCAAGCCGGGCGGGTTCCACGGCAAAGGGACGCAAGCCGTCGGTGAGGATGCGCCAGCTCTGGCCGGCTTGTCGCCGGGAAACCAAGGTGACGCTCTGGCGCTCGATCAGCGGCTCAGGCCCCAGGCTCAGCGCAGCGTGGCCGCTGACCGCGGTGTCGGCATCGAGCCAGTGTTCGGGCAGCGCGCTGCCGGGCAGCCCTTCGAAACGGAAGCCTAGCGCCGTGGCTTGCCAGCGCACCGGCACGCCGTGCGCACGCGAGATGCTGCGCGCCGATTCCAGCAGGGCGGCCAGCCGCTGCGCTTCGCGTTCGAGTTGCACCTGCGAGTTGTCGCGCATGCTCATGGCGACGCTGACGGTGGCCATCGCAATGATGGCCACCACGACCAGCAGCTCCAGCAGGGTCAGGCCCCGCGGGCGTCGTGCCGGGGCGTATCCCTGTCTATTGCCAACTGCCCACATCGGCGTCCCTTCCCTCGCCGCCAGGCTTGCCATCAGCGCCGAACGAGAGCACATCGATCTCACCCTGCAGGCCCGGGTTGAGGTACTGGTAAGGCTGGCCCCAGGGGTCGTTGGGCAGCTTGTCCAGATAGGGTCGCCAGTTGAAGGCCGGCGGCGGCGTGCCGGGTTTGACCACCAGCGCCGACAAGCCCTGTGCTGCGCTCGGGTAGCGCTGGTTGTCCAGCCTGTAGAGCTTGAGCGCCTGCACCAGGTTGCCGATGTCGGTGCGCGCCGCCGTCACACGCGCATCGGCGGCACGGTCCAGCACATTGGGCACGATCAACGCGGCCAGCACGCCGATGATGGCGAGCACCACCATCAGCTCGATCAGTGTGAAGCCCCGCCGGTGATGACTGGCCACAGGATGGGTACCGTTCATCAGCATGAGGGCTTCCCATTGAAGAGGGACGACGTGATAATGGTCCGCATGGAATCCAACACGTCGAACCTCTGGTGGCCTCGCCTAACGGCTTTCGGCCTGGCGGCGCTGCTCGCTTTCAGCGCGGTGTACTGGGTGCTGCGCTGGCCTGTGACGCAGCCGCACGCTGGCGCTGCACAGGAGGTGCCCCGGGCCGCCGCCGAGTTGGTGTCGCCGGCCGAACAGCGCAGGCTGCTGGCGCAGGTCCTGGGCGCCGGTAGCCGTGCGCTGGACGTGGCACCGGCCGGCCTGGCGGCGCGCCTTGTGCTCTCGGGGGTGGTGGCCAATGCGGCTGGCAGCGGTGTGGCCCTGATTTCGGTGGATGGCAAGCCGGCCCGTGCGTATGCGGTGGGCAGCGCTGTCGCAGATGGCCTGGTGCTCAAGGCGGTGGCACCGCGGCGTGCCCTGCTGGCCGCCGATGTGCAGGCGCCGGTCGATCTGGCTCTGGAGATGAAACTCCCCGTGCGGTGATGGTGGTCTGGTCGCTTCATCAATATGCTCCTGTCGGCAGACGCTGAGCCGGCGCAAGAGGACATCACACCGCGGCACTCAGGACCCTGGGTCACGACCGGCTTCGCAGAGGCGGGGCCGGGCAACATGGGATCAGCGTAGCGACAAGCGGTGACGGGGTATGTGCGATACCGTACAGATTGTGCGACGCAGATGTCCGATAGTGAGGCTGTGACGAAGCGATGCTGCAACAGCGTTGGCCTTCGATGTCATTCCATCCTCACGAAAGCCGCCATGAAATTCCACATCCACCCCGGCCTGCCAGGCCTTGCGCTGGTTTTCGCACTTTCCCTCTGGGTCGTGGGATGCGACCGGCGCGAGGATGCGGTGAGCACTCCTGTGAGTGGCACCACGGTGGGAACGCAGATCGACGACAGCGTCGTCACCACGCGCGTCAAGTCCGCCTTGCTGGCCGACCATGACGTCAAGAGTTTCGACATCAAGGTCGAGACGCGCAAAGGCCAGGTCCAGCTCAGCGGCTTCGTCGATACGCGTGAACGCATGGACAAGGCCATCGCCGTGGTGCGCCAGGTCGAAGGCGTCAAGGGGGTCGAGAACGGCATGACCCTGAAGGAAGGCCAGACGACCCTCGGCGATGCGGTTGACGACAGCGTCATCACGACACGCGTGAAGTCGGCGCTGTTTGCCGTTCCGGAAGTCAAGAGCTTTGACATCGCCGTCGTGACGCGCAAGGGTGAGGTCCAGCTCAGCGGCTTCATCGACAGCGCCGACCAGGTCAATCGCGTCCTCGCGATCGTGCGCAGTGTCGAAGGCGTGCAAAGCGTCACCAACGAAATGACGCTCAAGAAATAAGGGAGCGCCTCCTGCACCGTGCGGTCATGGCGGTGCGACGGGGGCCGGGCCGCCACATGTCCACCTTGATCGTCACCCTTGCGTTCCCCGCGGCGACCTCCGCCACGGGATACGACTATGTGCTGTCGCCGGACGGCAGTAGCCTGTCGGCCCAGGGCCATGCGCCGGCCGCCCTGCTGCCTGCCAGCCCGGGGCGCAGCAACGCGGTGGTGGCGGTCGTGCCGGCACGTGCCATGTCCTGGCACCAGGTCACCTTGCCGGGCACCATGGCTCGCTCCCTGCGCGGCCGGCTCGCGGGCCAGCCGCGTTTGCGCGCGGTGCTGGTCGGCCTGCTGGAAGAGTTGCTTCTCGACGAACCCGATCAATTGCATTTCGCGGTCTTTCCCGGTGCTACACGGGATGCGCCGGTCTGGGTGGCGGTTTGCCAGCGGGCCTGGCTGATCGAGGCCCTGCGCGCGCTGGAGGTGCTGCCGCAGCGCATCCTGCGCATCGTTCCCGAGTTCGCGCCGCTCCAGGGGGGTGACAGCGTGCCCACGGCCGATGTGACGGCCGACGGGGCGCCGGCCCAGCTGGTGCTGTGCACGCCGCAAGGCGTGACGCTGCTGCCCCTGGGAGCGGCTGCAGCAGCCTGGGTGCAGCAGGCCGGGCCGGTCGAGATTAACGCGGAGCCCGCTGTCGCCGCGCTGGCCGAGCAGGTCCTGGGGCGACCGGTGCGTGCGCAGACACGTGGCCAGCGCCTGCTGCACACCCTGCACTCGCCGTGGAACCTGGCCCAGTTCGATTTCAGTGCGACACGCGGCCATCGGGTCCTCAAGGAACTGGCGCTGCTTGGCGCCAGCCTGCTCCAGGCGCCGCAATGGCGCCCGCTGCGCTGGGGCCTGGTCCTGCTGCTGACGACACAGGTCCTGGGGCTCAATGTCCTGGCCTGGAAGGAACAGGACCTGCTGGATGAAAAAAGGCAATGGATACATGCAATGTTCACCCGCGCCCTGCCCGAGGTCAGCGTGGTCGTCGATCCGCCGCGGCAGATGGAGCGCGCCGTGGCGTTGCTGCAGGAAGCGGCCGGGCTCGCCAGCGGGCCAGGCCTGGTGGATCTCTTCATGACGATCGCCGAGGCCGCCCCGGGCTACACGCCGCCGACAGCCATCGAGCTGAGCGATGGTGAACTCCGCCTGCAAGGCCCGCCGCTCGCGCCCGAAGTCGTGGCCGCCCTCTCCAGCCGCCTGGCCGCACAGGGCTGGCTGGCCCGTGCGCAGCGCGATCTGCTGGTGATCCAGCCGCAGGGCCAGCCATGACAGCGCTGCATGCTCTGCTGCCGGATCGCTGGCACGCCCTGGCGCTGCAGGACAAGAACCGTCTGCGTGGGGTCGTCTTTGTGGCGGGCGCGCTCGTGCTCGGGTTCCTGCTGCTGGCACCGGCCTGGCGCACCGTGCAGGACGCGCCGCGCCGGCATCAGGTGCTGGACCGTCAGCTGGAAAAAATGCAGCGCCTGCAAACCACTCTCGTGCAACTGCGGGCGCAGCCTCGCGCCAGTCCTGCGGCGCGGGTGCAGGCGCTGGCAGGCACGCTCAAGAGCCTGGGGCCCGGCGTGCAGCTGCGTGTGACAGGGGCGCAGCTCACGCTCACGCTCACGCAGGTGCCCTCGGGCGTGCTGGCGGACTGGCTGGTCGAGTCACGCGTGCAGACCGGCATGGAGGCGGTGGAGGCGCGGCTGACGCGCCAGGGGCAGGGACCGGCAGCCGTCTGGGACGGTGTGTTGGTCTACCGCCTGCCCCTGCCGGACCCGGACGCAGGATGAGCACCATGACAGCCCCCCCTACCCGATCGGCTCGCGGTCTCTGGCTTTGGGCCTGCGCGGGCGCGTGCTTCGGTGTCGGCGCGGCTCTGCTGCTGCTGGCGCCGGCCCGCTGGCTCGCGGCGGGACTGGAGCAGTTCAGCGACGGGCATCTGCAGCTGCGGCAGGTGCAGGGCACGGTCTGGACCGGCTCGGCCGAGCTGGTGTTGACCGGCCCGCAGGGCAGCCTGGGCGCCACGCGCCTGCCGGGCCGGGTGCAATGGCGTGTGCAGGCGGCCTGGGACCACCTGACCATGGCCTTGCAGGCCGACTGCTGCATGCCGCAGGCCCTGAGCTTGCGCGTGCTGCCGCAGGGCCGTCGCCTGCAGTTCATCGTCGACGACAGCGAGTCGACCTGGCCCATGGCGCTTTTAAGCGGCCTGGGCACCCCCTGGAACACGGTGCAGCTCGAGGGCGTGTTGCAATTGCGCAGCCGGGGCCTGCGCGCCGTGTGGGCTGGCGGCCCACTGCAGGTGGACGGTGAGCTGCAGATGGAGGCCCGCGATCTGCACTCGCCACTGTCCACGCTCAAGCCCATGGGCAGCTACCGCGTCACGCTCGATGGCGGCGCCCGCCCACGCCTGCAACTGGAAACGCTGAGCGGCAGTCTGCAGCTCAGCGGCCAGGGCCACTGGACGGGCTCGCAGCTGCACTTCGACGGTGTGGCCAGTGCCCTGCCGGCCCATGAGGCCGAGCTGGCCAACCTGCTCAACATCATCGGACGCCGCGAGGGTCCACGTTCCATCCTGAAAGCTGGCTGAGGCCATGTATCACATCCCTGTCTTTCGTCTCTGCCGTGTGCTGGTCCTGGTCCTGTGGCTGGGTGGGCCCGCCATGCTGCTGCACGCCCAGCAGCCCGCAGCGGGGCGCGATGCGCCGGTCACGCTGAACTTCGTCAACGCCGAGATCGAGGCCGTGGCGCGCGCCATGGCCAGCATCACCGGGAGGCAACTGGTGGTGGATCCGCGCGTCAAGGGCACCATGAACCTGAGCAGCGACGTGCCCCTGCCGCCCATGGCGGCCTACAACCAGTTTCTCGCCACCTTGCGCCTGCAGGGATACACCGTGGTCGAATCGGCCGGGCTTTACAAGGTGGTGCCCGAGTCCGAAGCCAAGCTGCAGGGCAGCGTGGTGGCAGCCGGGCCGGTGGCGCCGGCGGGCAACCAGATCGTGACGCAGATCTTCCGGCTCAACCATGAACTGGCCGCCAACCTGGTGCCGGTGCTGCGCCCGCTGATCAGCCCCAACAACACGATCAACGTCAACCCTGGCACCAACGCGCTCATCATCACGGACTACGCCGACAACCTGCAGCGCCTGGGCCGTATCATCGCGGCCAACGACGTGGCCGGCGCCGCGCAGGTCGAGATGATCGTGCTGCGCCACGCCACCGCCACCGACCTGGCGCCGCTGGTCACGCGCCTGCTCGAACCGGGCACCGTGGCGGCCACCGGCCAGGGTCAGGTCGATACCCTGTACAAGACCGTGGTGCTGGCCGAGCCGCGCAGCAACGCGCTGATCGTGCGCGCCGCGAACCCGGCACGCGTGCAATTGGTCAAGGCCCTGGTGGACAAGCTGGACCAGCCCACGCAGCAGGAGGATGGCGGCAGCGGCAACATCTATGTGGTCTATCTGCGCAACGCGGACGCCGGCAAGCTGGCCGTGACCCTGCGCGCAGTGCTGGCCGGCGAGGTGCGCGCGCCGACCCCCAGTGCCACGTCGGCCGCGCCCGCCGGCTCTCCGCTGTCCACGCAGGCGAGTGTGGCGACGGGCGGGCAGGTGCAGGCGGATCTGGCCACCAATTCGCTGATCATCACCGCGCCGGAGCCACAGTACCGGCAACTGCGCGCGGTGATCGACAAGCTCGACGCGCGTCGCGCCCAGGTCTTCGTGGAAAGCCTGATCGCCGAGGTCAACGCGGACAAGGCAGCCGAGTTCGGCATCCAGTGGCAGGGCCCGATCGGGCGCGCCGGCGACTCCAGCATCGGCCTGATCGGTACCAATTTCGGCGCCGGCGGCAGCAACATCATCACCCTGGCCACCCAGGCTGCCACCGGTGGCGTGATGCCCAGCCGGGGCCTCAACGTCGGCGTGGCGCAGCAGCACAACGGCGTCTACGTGCTGGGTTTCCTGGCCCGCTTCCTGGAGCAGAACGGCGACGGCAACATCCTGTCCACGCCTAACCTGCTGACCCTGGACAACGAAGAGGCCAAGATCGTGATCGGGCAGAACGTGCCCTTCGTCACCGGCCAGTACACCAACAACAATGTCGGCGCGAGCGGTACCGTCAATCCCTTCCAGACCATCGAGCGCAAGGACGTCGGCTTGACCCTGCGCGTGAAGCCGCAGATCAGCGAGAACGGCACCATCAAGCTGGCGATCTTCCAGGAGGTCTCCAGCGTGCAGGCCAGCTCGCTGAATTCGCCCAGCGGCTTGATCACGAACAAACGCTCCATCGAATCGAATGTGCTGGTCGACGACGGCGCCATCGTGGTACTCGGCGGCCTGCTCCAGGACGAATACGCCGGCAACCAGGATCGGGTGCCGGGCCTGGCCGATCTGCCGCTCATCGGTGCCCTGTTCAGGAGCGAGACGCGCGCGCGCAAGAAGACCAATCTCATGGTCTTCCTGCGCCCGGTGGTGATCCGTGACGCCGCTGCCGCCGAGTCCCTCTCCATGGGGCGTTATGAGCAGATGCGCGCCGCGCAGCAGGCGGCGCAGCCCGCCGCAAGCGCCGTGTTGCCGAATCAGGCCAGCCCGGTGCTGCCTCCGCGCGACGACCCGGACGCCTACCCCGGGGAATCGCAGGCCGCTCCCGCGCCATTGCGCTGAGGTGTTGCCATGCGCTACCCCTTGCCCTACGCCTTTGCCCGCAACCAGCTGCTGCTGTTGCAGGAGGACGGTTCGCAGCTCACGCTGTTCCTGCACCCCGATTCGCCCAGCGGCGGCATCGGCGAGGTGATGCGCCGGCATGCGGTGCAGCAGGTGACCCTGCAGGCGCCGCAGGCGCTGATGCAGCGCATCAGCGAGGCCTATGCGCTCGGTGAATCGAGCGCCGCCACCATCGTGGGAGAGGTGGAGAACCACGCCGACCTGCAACGCATGATGCAGGAGCTGCCGGCCGTGGAGGACCTGCTGGAGACCTCGGACGACGCGCCCATCATCCGCATGCTCAACGCCTTGCTCACGCAGGCCGCGCGCGACGGCGCCAGCGACATCCACATCGAACCCTACGAGCGCCACTCCAGCGTGCGCTTTCGCGTCGACGGCACGCTGCGCGAGGTGGTGCAGCCCAACCGAGCCCTGCACGCGGCCCTGATTTCGCGCCTGAAGATCATGGCCGAGCTCGACATCTCCGAAAAGCGCCTGCCGCAGGATGGCCGCATCAGCCTGCGCATCGGCACCCGCGCCATGGACGTGCGCGTCAGCACCCTGCCCAGCGCGCACGGCGAGCGCGCCGTGCTGCGTCTGCTGGACAAGGGCGAGAACCGCCTGAGCCTGGAGGCCGTGGGCCTGCAGGGCGGGGCGTTGGAGCGCCTGCAGCAGCTGATCGCGCAGCCGCACGGCATCATCCTCGTCACCGGCCCGACCGGTTCGGGCAAGACCACCACGCTGTATGCGGCCCTGAGCCGCCTGGACGCGGGGGCCTGCAATATCATGACGGTGGAAGACCCGATCGAGTACGAGCTGCCGGGCATCGGGCAGACCCAGGTCAACGCCAGGATCGACCTGAGCTTCGCCAAGGCGCTGCGCGCCATCCTGCGGCAGGACCCGGACGTCATCATGATCGGCGAGATCCGCGATTTCGAGACTGCGCAGATTGCCATCCAGGCCTCGCTCACGGGCCACCTGGTGCTGGCCACCCTGCACACCAACGATGCCGCCAGCGCGGTGACGCGCCTGATCGACATGGGCATTGAGCCTTTCCTGCTGAGTTCCAGCCTGCTCGGGGTGCTGGCGCAGCGCCTGGTGCGCAAGCTGTGCACAGCCTGCCGCGGCGAGGGCTGCGCGGACTGCGGGCAGACCGGCTACCAGGGCCGCACCGGGGTGTTCGAG
The DNA here is from genome assembly GCF_054780335.1 of Curvibacter fontanus. NCBI lineage: Bacteria > Pseudomonadati > Pseudomonadota > Betaproteobacteria > Burkholderiales > Comamonadaceae > Curvibacter > Curvibacter fontanus. Next base: position 3,141 of record NZ_BAAGWN010000007.1, on the reverse strand, counting down.
TTGCTGGTGACCGACGACGCCATCCGCGCGCAGATCCACAACCGCGCCTCGGAGGCCGACATCCGCGCAGCGGCGCTGCGCAGCGGCATGGTACTGATGCGTGACGACGGCGAGCGCCTGGTGCAAGGCGGCATCACCTCGCGCGCCGAGCTCGTGCGCGTGACGCGGGACTGAATCGCCCTCGTCTAGGTCACACACCCATGGCTGCCTATTTTTTTGAAGCGCTCGACGCATTGGGCCATACCCGCAAGGGCCAGATGGAGGCCGACAGCGCCAAGTCCGCACGCAGCCTGCTGCGCACGCAGACGCTGGTGCCCTTGCGCGTCGAGCCCGTGCAGGGCGCATCGGCAGCGCAGCAGCCGGGCCAACCTGCGCGGCGCGCGCTCTTCGCAGGCCGCGTCTTCAGCGCCACCCAGCTGGCGATCTGGACGCGCCAGCTCGCCGGATTGGTAGCGGCCGGCCTGCCGCTGGAGCGCGCCCTGGCCTCCCTGGGCGAGGAGGCCGAAGACCCGGCCCAGGGCCGGCTGGTGGCCACCTTGCGCGCCGAGGTCAACGGGGGGGCGACCTTCGCCAAGGCTCTGGGCCAGCATCCGCGGGAGTTCTCCGCCATCTACACCGCCGTCATCGGCGCCGGCGAGCAGAGCGGCCATCTGGACCTGGTACTGGAGCGCCTGGCCGACGATCTGGAAGAGCGCATGACCTTGCGCTCACGGCTGATCGGCGCAGCGCTCTACCCCTTCATCGTGACGCTGGTGGCCATCGCGATCGTGCTCTTCCTGGTGAGTTATGTGGTGCCGCAGGTGGCCACGGTCTTTGCCGGCAGCCACCGCACGCTGCCCTGGCTCACACTGGCCATGCTGGCGCTGAGCAGCGCGGTGCGCAGTTATGGCTGGCTTGCGCTATTGCTGCTGGTAGGGTTGGCGCTGGGCCTGCGGTACCTGTTGAGCCAGGCGGTGTTCCGCCAGGCCTTCGATGCGGCCTGGCTCGAATTGCCGCTGATCGGCCGGCTGGCGCGCGGCTACAACGCGGCACGTTTTGCCAACACGCTGGCGATGCTTACCGCGGCCGGGGTACCCATTCTCAAGGCGCTGCTGGCGGCAGCCGGCACGCTGAACAACCATGCGATGCGGGCCGATGCGATGGAGGCCATCGTGCTGGTGCGCGAGGGCGCGCCACTGGCCACGGCGCTGGCGCGCAAAAAGCGTTTTCCCGGCCTGCTGGCCATGTTCGCCCGTCTGGGTGAGCAGACCGGCCAGTTGCCGCTGATGCTGGGGCGGGCCGCCCGGCAGCTCAGCACCGAAGTGCAGCGCCGTGCCATGCACCTGGCCACCTTGCTGGAGCCGCTGCTGATCGTGACCATGGGGGCTGTCGTGATGCTGATCGTGCTGGCGGTGCTCTTGCCCATCATCCAGCTCAACCAGTGGGTGCGTTAGGCGCGATGTTTCAGCAGCTTGTTCATCCGCCCCGGATCAGGAGAGATGTGTGAACAGCCATCCCTGTGCAAGATGGATGCCCTGCGGTCGAGTTCGTCGATCGCTGAGCATCGCAAGGACCCTGCCGCGTCGATCGTCGACGCACAAAAAAGAGGAGCGTTTTCACGCCCCTCTTTTTTTCGATGACGCCATGCCGCCAGCCGGGCTGAGGGCATGGGGCAGGCGGGACCTCAGGCGGGGACTTGGGTCGGGCCCACCCCCCTCTTGTTGGCCTGGATCACATGCTCGCTGGCCAGAGCGGTATGGGCCTTGGCTCTTTCAGCATGGACCTGCGCACCCCTGTGATCGCCCGCACTTATCAGCCGGGCCGCGGCATTGTGGCACCGAGCGGCCTGTTCGAGTTGATCGGCGGCCTGCACGTGGTGCTGTTGTACCGTCTGTACGGAGGGGGTGTCGTGGGTCTGATAGGGTGTGAGTTTCATGGTCGAGCTTTCGGTTGGAGAGAGAAGAGAATTTCAAGGTGAACGCCATGGCATGGCGTCCCGTCTATCTTTCCGCATGCTGCGGATTTCCTCTGTCTGCCGGACCACAGACGCGAAGAAAGCCATGCCTGTCGTTGCGATATGTTTGACAGCGCACAGATCAACATTTGCAAACGGTGCACAGTGGGCTATCGATGAATGGTTTGTTCCCAGTTCATCCGGACGCACCCTGGACAAGCAAGCCCGGGATGCCACCGCGCCGTCTACCGGGACTTTCCGGTTCAACCCACCAGGGGAAGAAAATGAACAGATCCAACCATGCCAACCTGCCCGCCCGCCTCTGGCTCACGGCCCTCTTGGCCGCCGCCGTGCTGGCCGGCTGCGGCGGGAGCAGCTCGAGCGGCAGTGCCACATCTGGCGCCGGACCGGCAGGCGCCTCTCCCACCCTGGGGGCGGCGGCCACCTACGGCGTCTTTGCCAGCAATGCAGCTGTCACGCTCGCCGTGGACTCCTCGGTCACAGGCGATGTCGGTTTGAACCCGGCCGGTGCCTGCAACAACTGCGTGGTCGGCGTCACGGTTCTGAACGGCGTGGTGCACAACGGCGACCAGGCGGCCATCGACGCGCAAGCTGCTTTTGGCGCCGCCTATGTGGACGCGGCCAACCGCGCCACTAATGCGTGTGCCATCGTCGATGGCGAACTTGCCAATGCGCAGGCCGCCTGCGCTGGCGTGACCAACGGACCTGTGTATGCACCAGGTCTCTATCGCACCGCCAGCCCGATCGGGGTAGGCAGCAACTTCACCATCACCCTGGATGCGAAAGGCAATCCGGATGCGGTCTTCATCTTCCAGACCGGCGCCGCCATCACCACCGGCACCCGCAGCGCGGTGGTGCTGGCCGGTGGTGCGCAGGCCAAGAATGTGTGGTGGATGGCCGGCAGCGCGGCCACGCTGGGCGTGAGCTCCACCTTCAAGGGCACCGTCATTGCCAATGGCGCCGCCGTGCAGGTTCTGGGCGGCACCAGCCTGGAACCGACCTTGGTGGAAGGGCGTCTGTTCTCGCGCGCGGCAGGCGCGGGGCTGGACACCTTCGCGAGGGTGACCGTGCCGCAGTAAACCGTACTGGCGCCACAAGCGCAAGCACAAGCGGCAGGCCACGTCCGTGTTTCACGGGCGTGGCCTTTTTTGCGCTGCCCCGCGTGCCTGGCCCGCAGCACTATTCAT
>NZ_BAAGWN010000006.1:0-88176 GCF_054780335.1 Curvibacter fontanus | reverse complement strand
CAAGGCGCAAGGTGCTGGCTACCAGTCCCGGATCAATGCAGCGCTTCGCATGGAAGTGGAGCGAAATTTAACTGGTCGTCCAAGAGCGACAACGCGTAAGCGCGTCGCGGCTTGACTGCGCGTTGGGTGCATGACGGAGGCGAGCTCAGTTGATCGCCAGCTTCACCGCCTTGCTCTCGGGCAGCACCTTGGCTAGCTTGAGCGTGAGCACGCCGTTTTCCAGCTTGGCTTCGCTGGCGGACACATCGATGTCCTGCGGCAGCTCGTAGGCGGCCTTGTACTGGCGCTTGGCTTCGGGTAGGGTCTCGATGCGGATCACATTGCCTTCGATGCCGATGGACAGCTGCTCGCGCGAGACGCCGGGCACGTCGAAGCTCAGCTCGTAAGCCTTGTCTTCGGCGGTGTTGGTCGGCTGCTCGGCAGGCGTGGACTCATTGAAAAAGCGGTCGAAAGCGCGCAGCGTGGGGGCGAAGGCGGAACGGCGGATGACGGGAACAAACAGCATGGTCGTACTCCTTGAAAGTTGATCGGTGACCGGGGTGCGGTGTGCACTGTCGGCCGCAGGGAGTAGCTGGGAACGGGCCCAAAACTTTTCAAGGCCTAGGGCGAGGCGCAAATTTTTTGGGGTCGGCTCTTGAAAAAATTTGAGCTGTCTTTATGTCGGGCCGCTGCGCGGGAGCGGGCCCAGGCGGCACAATCGACTCCTCGTGATGGAGTGAACATGCGCCAGGTGATCCGTGACCTCGAAGAATCCAAAATCCGCGAAGTGGCCAATGCCGGGCTGGGGCGCAGCGATGTGCTGGCCTTCTGGTTCGGGGAGGGCGACGAGGTCACGCCCGACTTCGTGCGCCAGGCGGCGATCGACTCTTTGCAGAAGGGCGAGACCTTCTACAGCCACAACCTGGGCCTGCCCGAGCTGCGCGCGGCGATTGCCCTGCACCTGAGCCGCCTGCACGGCACCGTGGCGCCGGACCGCATCGCCGTGACTTCGGGTGGTGTCAACGCCCTGATGATCGCCATGCAGGCCCTGCTGGAAGCGGGGGACGAGGTGGCCATCGTCACGCCGGTCTGGCCCAACTTGACGGCGCAGCCGCTCATCCTGGGCGCGCGACTCAAGCCCATTCCCCTCAAGCCCGTGGCCGGCGCCTGGACGCTGGACCTGGAGGCTTTGCTGGCGGCCGTGACCCCGGCCACCAGGGTGCTCATCCTCAATGCGCCCAGCAACCCGACGGGCTGGACACTCACGCGCGATGAGCAGCAGCGCATCCTGGACCATTGCCGCCGTACCGGCACCTGGATCCTGGCGGACGAGGTGTATTCGCAGCTGTATTACGAGTCGGATCGTACTAATGGCTGCGCACCGAGCTTCCTGGACATCGCCTCCTCCGAAGACCGGCTGATCGTGGTGCACAGCTTTTCCAAGAGCTTCCTGATGACGGGCTGGCGCCTGGGCTGGCTGGTGCTGCCGCCGGCCGTCACGCATGACGTGGGCAAGCTGATCGAATTCAACACCTCCTGCGCCAGCGTCTTCACCCAGCGCGCCGCCCAGGTGGCACTGGAGCGGGCCAGTGAGATCACGCCGCGGGTGGTGGCCCACCTCAAAACCTGCCGCGACGCCCTGGTACCGCTGCTGCAGGCTCTGCCGGGCGTGGAGCTTGCCAAGCCTGCGGCCGGCATGTACGCTTTTTTCCGCCTGGCCGGGTTTGAGGATTCCCTGGCCACGGCCAAGCGCCTGGTGCGCGAGGCCGGCCTGGGCCTGGCGCCGGGCGAGGCCTTTGCGCCGGAGGCCCAGGGCTGGCTGCGCTGGTGCTTCGCTTCCAAAGACCCGCAGCGCCTGGTGCAGGGGGTGGAGCGGCTCAAGGGCTGGCTGGCGCGTCAAGGGTGAGTTTCGCCGCCGGCCTTGCCCCTCACCCCAGCCCTCCCCCGTAGGGGCGAGGGAGGAAAGCCGGCTTCGGCTATAATCTCAAGGCTTTGCATCCCGCAAGCGCACGCCGGCAGCAGTTCCAGCCACCGGCGCAAGTTGAAACCCTGGGACGTCCCGACCGAAACCGGCCGGTTTCGTCCCGCATGACAGGAAAATGAAATGATTGCCACCAGCATCAAGGCCGAAGTTGTCAAGGCCAATGCCCGTTCCGCTACCGATACCGGCAGCCCGGAAGTCCAGGTCGCCCTGCTGACCGCCCGCATCAACGAACTGACCCCGCACTTCAAGACCCACGCCAAGGACCACCACGGCCGTCGCGGTCTGCTGCGCATGGTGAGCCGTCGCCGCAAGCTGCTGGACTACCTGAAGTCCAAGGACTTCGACCGTTACAGCGCGCTGATCACCAAACTGGGTCTGCGCAAGTAATCGCCCCGGACAGATGAACAAGAGCGCCTGAGTTGGTTTTCTAGCTCAGGCGCTTTGTACTTCGGAGCAGACAGGAACAGAGCGAAGCTGTGTCATTCCAGAGGAAATCGGGCGAATTTCCTCGACTTTCTCTGGAATGGCATCGTGTTCTGTGATGTGGCTCCGAGCCCTAGGGGAGGCGGCTCAGACCTCCCTTGATCCATACAGGAGAAACACATGACCATGTTCAACAAAGTCAGCAAGACCTTCCAGTGGGGCCAGCACACGGTCACCATGGAAACCGGTGAAATCGCCCGCCAGGCCACCGGCGCCGTGCTGGTCAACATCGACGACACCGTGGTGCTGGCCACCGTGGTGGCCACCAAGTCCGCCAAGCCCGGCCAGGACTTCTTCCCCCTGACGGTGGACTACACCGAGAAGTCCTACGCCGCCGGCAAGATCCCGGGCAGCTTCTTCAAGCGTGAAGGCCGTCCCAGCGAGCTGGAGACCCTGACCTGCCGCCTGATCGACCGTCCGATCCGTCCGCTGTTCCCCGAAGGCTTCTACAACGAAGTCCAGGTGATCGTGCACGTCGTGAGCCTGAACCCCGAAGTGCAGGCCGACATCGCCGCCATGATCGCCACCAGCGCCGCGCTGAGCATCAGCGGCATCCCCTTCAACGGCCCCATCGGTGCTGCCCGCGTGGGTTACATCAATGGTGAATACGTCCTGAACCCGGGCCAGACCCAACTCAAGGACAGCCAGATGGACCTGGTCGTCGCCGGTACCGAATCCGCCGTGCTGATGGTGGAATCCGAAGCGCAGCAGCTGTCCGAAGAAGTCATGCTGGGCGCCGTGGTCTTCGGCCACGAGCAGGGCAACATCGCCATCAACGCCATCCATGAGCTGGTGCGTGACGCCGGCAAGCCGGCCTGGGACTGGAAGGCCCCGGCCAAGGACGAAGCCCTGATCGCCAAGGTCAACGCGCTGGCCGAAGAAAAGCTGCGCACCGCCTACCAGATCCGCAACAAGCAGAGCCGCACCCAGGCCTGCCGCGAGACCTACGCCGCCGTCATGGCCGCCCTGAAGGATTCGGGCGCCGAGTTCGACAGCGTCAAGGTCGAAGGCATGCTGTTCGACATCGAAGCGCGCATCGTGCGCAGCCAGATCCTGGCCGGCGAGCCGCGCATCGACGGCCGCGACACGCGTACCGTGCGCCCCATCGAGATCCGCAACGGCGTGCTGCCCCGTACCCACGGTTCGGCCCTGTTCACGCGCGGTGAAACCCAGGCCCTGGTGGTTGCCACGCTGGGCACCGAACGCGACGCGCAGCGCATCGACGCGCTGGCCGGCGAGTTCGAAGACCGCTTCATGCTGCACTACAACATGCCTCCCTTCGCCACCGGCGAAGCCGGCCGTTTCGGCACCCCGAAGCGCCGCGAGATCGGCCACGGCCGTCTGGCCAAGCGCGCCCTGGTGGCCTGCCTGCCGACCAAGGAAGAGTTCCCCTACACGATGCGTGTGGTGTCCGAGATCACCGAGTCCAACGGCTCCTCGTCGATGGCTTCCGTCTGCGGCGGCTGCCTGTCGCTGATGGACGCCGGCGTGCCGATGAAGGCCCATGTGGCCGGCATCGCCATGGGCCTGATCAAGGACGGCAACCGCTTTGCCGTGCTGACCGACATCCTGGGTGACGAAGATCACCTGGGCGACATGGACTTCAAGGTGGCCGGCACCACCAACGGCATCAACGCCCTGCAGATGGACATCAAGATCCAGGGCATCACCAAGGAAATCATGCAGGTCGCGCTGGCCCAGGCCAAGGAAGCCCGCATGCACATCCTGGGCAAGATGCAGGAAGCCATGGGCGAGGCCAAGGCCGAGGTGAGCAACTTCGCGCCCAAGCTGTACACCATGAAGATCAACCCCGAGAAGATCCGTGACGTGATCGGCAAGGGCGGTTCCGTGATCCGCGCGCTGACCGACGAGACCGGCTGCCAGATCAACATCGAGGAAGACGGCACCATCACCATCGCCGCCACCGACGGCGCCAAGGCCGAAGAGGCCAAGCGCCGCATCGCCGAGATCACCGCCGAAGTCGAGATCGGCAAGGTCTACGAAGGCCCGATCACCAAGATCCTGGACTTCGGCGCCCTGGTCAACCTGCTGCCCGGCAAGGACGGTCTGCTGCACATCAGCCAGATCGCCCACGAGCGCGTCGAGAAGGTCACGGACTACCTGTCCGAAGGCCAGATCGTCAAGGTCAAGGTGCTGGAGACCGACGAGAAGGGTCGCATCAAGCTGTCCATGAAGGCGCTGCTGGACCGTCCGGCACAGAACAACGGCGGTGAACAGGCCTGAACCAGCAGAGTGCATGACGCTCGCTGCGCTTGCATGATCCCGGCTGCGCCTTCGAGGGCAAAATGACAGCAGCGATTTTCGTTCCGTCATTTCGTCATTGAGCCGCGCAGCGGCAAAGTCATACCGTCATCTGTCTATGAAAGCCATCGAAATCACTTCCTACGGTGCGCCCGAGGTGCTGCGTCTGGGCCAGCGCCCCGACCCGGTGCCGGGCGCGGGCGAGCTGCTGATCCGCGTGGCGGCCAGCGGCATCAACCGGCCCGACGTGTTCCAGCGCACCGGCAACTACCCGGTGCCGCCGGGCGCCTCCGACATTCCCGGCCTCGAAGTGGCGGGTGAGGTCGTGGGCGGTGATGCCGCAGCCCTGGCGCAAGCCGGCTTCAAGCTCGGTGACAAGGTGTGCGCACTGGTGGCGGGCGGCGGTTACGCCGAGCTGTGCACCGCGCCCATCGCGCAGTGCCTGCCCTACCCCAAGGGGCTCAGTGATATCGAGGCGGCTTCGCTGCCCGAGACCTTCTTCACCGTCTGGAGCAATGTGTTCGATCGCTGCCATCTGCAGCCCGGCGAGACACTGATGATCCAGGGCGGCTCCAGCGGCATCGGCGTCACCGCCATCCAGCTGGCCAAGGCCTGGGGTGCGAAAGTGATCGTGACCGCCGGCAGCGACGACAAGTGCGCCGCCTGCCTGAAGCTGGGCGCCGACCATGCCATCAACTACAGGACGCAGGACTTCAAGGAAGAGGTCAAGCGCCTGACGGACGGCAAGGGTGTGGACGTGATCCTCGACATGGTGGGCGGCGAGTACGTCGCGCGCGAGGTCGAGAGCCTGGCCGAGGACGGCCGCATCGTCATCATCGCCGTGCAGGGCGGCACCAAGAGCAGCTTCAACGCCGGTCTGGTGCTGCGCAAGCGCCTGACCATCACCGGCTCCACGCTGCGCCCGCGCCCCATCGCCTTCAAGCAGGCGATCGCGCAGGCCTGCCGCAAGCATGCCTGGCCCCTGATCGAAGCCGGCAAGATCAAACCCGTGATCCACAGCACCTTTGCGGCCGTGGACGCGAGCGATCCCACCGGCAGCGGCGCCGCCCGGGCCCATGCGCTGATGGAATCCAACCAGCACGTCGGCAAGATCGTGCTGACCTGGGATCAGAAATGAGCACAAGAAAACTGATCGCCGGCAACTGGAAGATGAACGGCAGCCTCGCGGCCAACCAGGCCCTGCTCAAGGGCCTGCTGTCCGGTCTGAAGGATCCGTCGTGTGACATCGCCGTCTGCGTGCCCGCACCCTATCTGGCGCAGTGCCAGATGCTGCTGGCCACCAGCCCGGTGGAACTGGGTGCGCAGGACGTGTCTCAGCACGAACTGGGTGCCTACACCGGCGAGGTGTCCGTCGCCATGCTCAAGGATTTCGGCGTGCGTTACGCCATCGTCGGCCACTCGGAGCGAAGGCTGTACCACGGCGAGACCGATGCCGTGGTGGCGGCCAAGGCCCAGCGCGCGCTGGCCAATGGCGTGACGCCCATCGTCTGCGTGGGCGAGACCCTGGCCGAGCGTGAAGCCAATCGGACCGAAGAAGTGGTCAAGCGCCAGCTGGCCGCGGTGATCCACCTCAACGGGCATTGCATCAGCGAGATCGTCGTGGCCTACGAGCCGGTCTGGGCCATCGGTACCGGCAAGACCGCCACGCCCGAGCAGGCGCAGCAGGTGCATGCGGTGCTGCGCGCGCAGCTCAAGGCCGCCACGTCGCAGGTGGAGCGCATCAAGATCCTCTACGGCGGCAGCATGAACGCGGCCAACGCGGCCACCCTGCTGGCCCAGCCCGACATCGACGGCGGCCTGATCGGCGGCGCGGCGCTCAAGGCCCCGGATTTTCTGACCATCATCGCCGCGGCCGCCTGACCGGCTGCTCGATTGCCACGAATTTAGGAGTAAACATGAGTTTCATCATCACCATCATCATCACGGTGCAGATCATTGCGGCGGTGGCCATGATCGGTCTGATCCTGATCCAGCACGGCAAGGGCGCCGACATGGGCGCGGCCTTCGGCGGCGGCGCCTCGGGCAGCCTGTTCGGCGCCAGCGGCAGCGCGAACTTTCTCTCGCGCACCACGGCTGTACTGGCCACCGTGTTCTTTGTCGCCACGCTGGCGCTGGCCTATTTCAGCAACGCACGCCCGGCCAGCACGGGCGGCAGCGTGCTCGAAGGCAGTGCCGTGACCGCGCCGGCAGCACCTGCCGCGCCCGACGCGGCCGCCCAGATTCCGGGCACTTCCGCACCGGTCCAGGCAGCGCCGGCATCGGCGCCTGTCGTTCCTGGCCCCGGCCAGATTCCGGCGCGATGACCTGAGTCAAGAAATGCGAATTCCCGCCGGGGCGCAGGGGGGAATTCGGAGTAAACTCTGAGGCTTGCCGGGTCAGCCATCGGGCCCTCATGCGAGCCCGGCAAAAGAGACCAGCCGTCGTGGTGAAATTGGTAGACACGCTATCTTGAGGGGGTAGTGGCGAAAGCTGTGCGAGTTCGAGTCTCGCCGACGGCACCAGATAAATGACTGCCCGGGCATGGCCCGGGCGGCGCAACGGTGATCAGCATTTCAAGATGAGCCTCGATCAATACCTTCCGGTCCTTCTCTTCATCTTGGTCGGCATTGCCGTTGGCGTCATCCCCCAGGTCATCGGCTACATCCTGGGCCCCAATCGCCCCGACGCGGCCAAAAATTCCCCCTACGAGTGTGGTTTCGAAGCGTTCGAAGACGCGCGCATGAAATTCGACGTGCGCTACTATCTCGTGGCCATCCTGTTCATCCTGTTCGACCTCGAAATCGCCTTCCTCTTCCCCTGGGCCGTGGCGCTCAAGGAGGTGGGGGCGGTGGGCTTCTGGGCGGCCATGGTGTTCATCGCCATCCTCGTCGTGGGTTTTGCCTACGAGTGGAAAAAAGGCGCCCTGGACTGGGAATAAGGATGGCCCCCACGCTTGCCACTTCGTGCGCTGCGCTGCCCCCCGAGGGGGCCCAGTCGCCTTGGGGCGGCCCGGCGGCGACTGCATTTTTCGACGAGGACAGCAGCCATGATTGAAGGCGTGATGAAAGAAGGCTTCATCACCACCAGTTACGACACGGTGGTGAACTGGGCCAAGACCGGCTCGCTCTGGCCCATGACCTTCGGTCTGGCCTGCTGTGCGGTCGAGATGATGCACGCGGCCGCGGCCCGCTACGACCTCGGCCGCTTCGGCGCCGAAGTGTTCCGCGCCAGCCCGCGCCAGTCCGACCTGATGATCGTGGCCGGCACCCTGTGCAACAAGATGGCCCCGGCCCTGCGCAAGGTCTACGACCAGATGAGCGAGCCGCGTTACGTGCTCTCCATGGGTTCCTGCGCCAACGGCGGCGGTTATTACCACTACAGCTACTCGGTGGTGCGCGGCTGCGACCGCATCGTGCCGGTCGACGTCTACGTGCCGGGCTGTCCGCCCACGGCCGAGGCGCTGATCTACGGCATCATCCAGCTGCAGCAGAAGATCCGCCGCACGCAGACCATCGCCCGCGTTTGAAGGAGGCGACGATGACTGCTCATGCCGTGAATCTCGAAACCCTCAAGGACACCGTCACCGCCGCCCTGGGCAGCAAGGTGCGCCGTGCCGAAATCAGGCTGGGCGAGCTGACCGTCGAGGTCGCCGCCCCCGACTACCGTGCCGCCGCCAGGATCCTGCGTGACGCGCCGGCTTGCCAGTTCGAGCAGCTGATCGACCTCTGCGGTGTCGATTACTCCGCCTGGGGCGAGGGCGCCTGGGAGGGCGCGCGCTACTGCGTCGTCTCCCATCTGCTGTCGGTCAGCCTGAACCAGCGCGTGCGTCTCAAGGTCTTTGCCGCCGATGACGACTTCCCGGTGGTCGACTCCCTGGTCGATGTCTGGCGTGCCGCCAACTGGTACGAGCGCGAGGCCTTTGATCTCTACGGCATCGTCTTCGAAGGCCATGACGACCTGCGCCGCATCCTGACCGACTACGGTTTCATCGGCCATCCCTTCCGCAAGGATTTCCCCCTGTCCGGCCACGTCGAGATGCGTTACGACGCCGAACTCAAGCGCGTGGTCTACCAGCCGGTGTCCATCGAGCCGCGCGAGATCACGCCGCGCATCATCCGTGAAGACAACTATGGAGGGTTGCAGGGATGAATCCAAGCCTCGCTGTGATGGACTGTATTTTTCAAGCGAACACCGCAGAACCGGCTTTGCCGGGCTGCTGGTGTTGCCCCCTTGAGGGGGAGGCGGCCGAAGGCCGCTTCGGGGGGGAGATTTGACATGGCTGAAATCAAGAACTACACCCTGAACTTCGGCCCGCAGCACCCGGCCGCCCACGGCGTGCTGCGCCTGGTGCTCGAGCTCGACGGCGAGGTCGTGCAGCGCGCCGACCCGCACATCGGCCTGCTGCATCGCGCCACCGAAAAGCTGGCCGAGAGCAAGACCTATATCCAGTCGCTGCCCTATATGGACCGCCTGGACTACGTCTCGATGATGTGCAACGAACAGGCCTACTGCCTGGCCATCGAGAAGATGCTGGGCATCGAGGTGCCCGTCCGTGCCCAGTACATCCGCACCCTGTTCGGCGAGATCACGCGCCTGCTCAACCACCTGATGTGGCTGGGCTCGCACGGCAACGACTGCGGCAGCTCCACCATCCTGATCTACACCTTCCGCGAGCGCGAAGACCTGTTCGACATGTACGAGGCCGTCTCCGGCGCGCGCATGCACGCGGCCTACTTCCGTCCGGGCGGCGTCTACCGCGACCTGCCGGACAGCATGCCGCAGCACAAGGTCAACAAGATCCGCAACGCCAAGGCCGTGGCCGAGATCAACGCCAACCGCCAGGGTTCGCTGCTGGACTTCATCGACGACTTCTGCGCCCGTTTCCCCAGGTGCGTGGACGAGTATGAGACCCTGCTGACCGACAACCGCATCTGGAAGCAGCGCACCGTGGGCATCGGCGTGGTCACGGCCGAACGCGCGCTGAACCTGGGCATGACCGGCCCCATGCTGCGTGGCTCAGGTCTAGCCTGGGACCTGCGCAAGACCCAGCCCTACGACGCCTACGACCGTGTCGACTTCGACATCCCCGTGGGCAAGACCGGTGACAGCTACGACCGTTACCTCGTGCGTGTGCAGGAGATGCGCGAGTCCAACCGCATCATCAAGCAGTGTGTGGACTGGCTGCGCGCCAACCCCGGCCCCGTCATCACGGACAACCACAAGGTGGCTCCGCCGGCGCGCGAGGCGATGAAGACGAACATGGAAGAGCTGATCCATCACTTCAAGCTCTTCACCGAAGGTTTCCGCGTCCCCGCCGGCGAGGCCTATGCCGCCGTCGAGCACCCCAAGGGCGAGTTCGGCATCTACATGGTGAGCGACGGCGCCAACAAACCCTATCGCCTCAAGATCCGTGCCCCGGGCTTTGCCCACCTGGCCACGCTCGATGAGCTCACGCGCGGCCACATGCTGGCCGACGCTGTGGCCATCATCGGCACGCTGGATATCGTGTTTGGAGAGATTGACCGATGATCTCGGAATCCACCAAGGCGCGCTTCGCCAAGGAAGTCGCCAAATACCCGCCTGAGCAGAAGCAGTCTGCCGTCATGGCCTGCCTGGCCATCGTGCAGCAGGAGCTCGGTTTTGTGAGCACCGACAGCGAGGCCGAAGTCGCCGCCTACCTGGGCATGGCCCCCATGGCCGTGCACGAGGTCACGACCTTCTACAACATGTACAACCAGCGCCCGCTGGGCAAGTACAAGCTCAACGTCTGCACCAACCTGCCCTGCCAGCTGCGTGACGGCCAGAAGGCCCTGCACCACCTGGAGCACAAGCTGGGCATCCACATGGGCGAGACCACGGCCGACGGCCTGTTCACGCTGCAGCAGAGCGAATGCCAGGGCGCCTGCGCCGACGCGCCGGTGCTGCTGGTGAACGACCGCACCATGTGCAGCTTCATGAGCAACGACAAGCTGGACAAACTGATCGACGGCCTGCGCGCCGCGGGGGGCGCTTCCACAACCCAGGCGGGGGGCCAATGATGTCTGTCGACAAACTCCTCGCGCAATTTGCCGCCACCGGCGCCGAAACCTGCTTCCACAACCGCCACATCGAACCCCAGATCTACGCCGGCCTCAACGGCGGCAACTGGCACCTCAAGGACTACGAGGCGCGCGGTGGTTACCAGGCCCTGCGCAAGATCCTGGGCAAGGACGGCGCGGCACCGAACAGCGACACAGGTGTCGCGGGCCTCACGCAGGACCAGGTGATCGCCACCGTCAAGGAATCGGCCCTGCGCGGCCGCGGCGGCGCCGGTTTCCCCACCGGCCTGAAGTGGAGCTTCATGCCCCGCCAGTTCCCGGGCCAGAAGTACCTGGTCTGCAACTCGGACGAGGGCGAGCCCGGAACCTGCAAGGACCGCGACATCCTCATGTACAACCCGCACATCGTGATCGAGGGCATGGCCATCGCGGCCTACGCCATGGGCATCACGGTGGGCTACAACTACATCCACGGCGAGATCTTCGAGGTCTACGAACGCTTCGAGGCCGCGCTGGAAGAGGCGCGCGCCGCCGGCCTGCTGGGCGACAACATCGCTGGCAGCAACTTCAGCTTCCAACTGCACGCCGCGCACGGCTTCGGCGCCTACATCTGCGGCGAGGAAACCGCGCTGCTCGAATCGCTCGAAGGCAAGAAGGGCCAGCCGCGCTTCAAGCCGCCGTTCCCGGCCAGCTTCGGCCTCTACGGCAAGCCGACCACGATCAACAACACCGAGACCTTCGCGGCCGTGCCCTGGATCATCCGCAACGGCGGCCAGGCCTACCTCGAATGCGGCAAACCCAACAACGGCGGCACCAAGATCTACTCGATCAGCGGTGACGTCGAACGCCCGGGCAATTACGAAATTCCCATGGGCACGCCCTTCGCCAAGCTGCTCGAGCTGGCCGGCGGCGTGCGCGGCGGGCGCAAGCTCAAGGCCGTGATCCCCGGTGGTTCCTCCGCCCCGGTGCTGCCGGCCGACATCATGATGCAGTGCACGATGGACTACGACTCCATCGCCAAGGCCGGCTCCATGCTGGGCTCGGGTGCCGTCATCGTGATGGACGAGACCCGCTGCATGGTCAAGGCGCTGCAGCGACTCTCCTACTTTTATATGCATGAATCGTGCGGCCAGTGCACGCCCTGCCGTGAAGGCACGGGCTGGCTCTCGCGTGTGGTCGACCGCATCGAAAACGGGCAGGGCCGCCCCGAGGACCTGGACCTGCTGGACAACGTGGCCGAGAATATCCAGGGCCGCACCATCTGTGCGCTGGGTGACGCCGCGGCCATGCCGGTGCGCGCCATGGTCAAGCACTTCCGTCCTGAATTCGAACATCACGTGGCCCACAAGACCTGTCTGGTCCCGGCCTACGTCTGAATCACGAGCAGTACATGACCCCCAGGCTCACTCATCGTTCGCTCCCCCCCGAGGGGGTGCCCGCCTTTATTGGGGCGGCCCGGCTAAAGGCTCAACATGGTTGAAATCGAACTCGACGGCAAGAAGGTAGAGATCCAGGAAGGCAGCATGGTGATGCATGCGGCCGAGAAGGCTGGCGTCTACATCCCGCATTTCTGCTACCACAAGAAACTCAGCATCGCGGCCAACTGCCGCATGTGCCTGGTGGACGTGGAGAAGGCGCCCAAGCCCATGCCGGCCTGTGCCACCCCCGTCACGCAGGGCATGATCGTGCGCACCCAGACCGACAAGGCCCTCAAGGCCCAGAAGTCGGTCATGGAGTTCCTGCTGATCAACCACCCGCTGGATTGCCCCATCTGCGACCAGGGCGGTGAATGCCAGCTGCAGGACCTGGCCGTGGGCTATGGCGGGTCCTCCTCGCGCTACGAGGAAGAAAAGCGCGTGGTCTTCCACAAGGACGTGGGCCCGCTGATCTCCATGGAGGAGATGAGCCGCTGCATCCACTGCACGCGCTGCGTGCGTTTCGGCCAGGAAGTCGCCGGCGTGATGGAACTCGGCATGAGCCACCGCGGCGAGCATTCCGAGATCGAAACCTTCGTCGGCAACTCGGTGGATTCCGAGCTGTCCGGCAACATGATCGACATCTGCCCGGTGGGCGCGCTCACCAGCAAGCCTTTCCGCTACCAGGCCCGCACCTGGGAGCTGGGCCGCCGCAAGTCGGTCAGCCCGCATGACTCCACCGGCGCCAACCTGATCGTGCAGGTCAAGAACAACCAGGTGCTGCGTGTCGTGCCCCTGGAGAACGAGGCCGTCAACGAGTGCTGGATCGCCGACCGCGACCGTTACTCCTACGAAGCCCTCAATGGGTCCGACCGCCTGACCACTCCCATGCTCAAGCAGGGTGGCCAGTGGAAGGAAGTCGACTGGCAGACCGCTCTCGAATACGTGGCCAACGGCCTCAAGCAGGTCAAGGACCAGCACGGTGCGAGCAGCATCGGCGTCCTGACCAGCCCGCACAGCACCCTGGAAGAGCTCTACCTGGCCGCTGGCCTGGTGCGCGGCCTGGGCAGCGACAACATTGATCACCGCCTGCGCAACGCCGAATTTGGCAAAAGCGAAGGGGTGCGGTGGCTGGGCCTGCCGATTGCCGCGCTCACGCAGCTGCAGCGCGTGCTGGTCGTGGGCAGCAACCTGCGCAAGGACCATCCGCTGTTCGCGCAGCGCATCCGCCAGGCCGTGCGCCACGGGGCGCAAGTCAGCGCCATCACCTCGAAGAGCCTGTACCCGAGCGCCGATGCCTGGGCCATGAAGGTGGCCAACGCGCAGGTGACGCCGGCCGCGCAGTGGGCACTAGCCCTGGCCAATGTGGCTGCGGCCATCGCCGCGAAAAAAGGGATTCCCGCACCTGTTTCCGTTCGGGCTGAGCCTGTCGAAGCCCTCGCGAGCCCTTCGACAAGCTCAGGGCGAACGGAGGCAATGGCGATTGCCGAATCGCTGCTCTCCGGCGAGCGCAAGGCTGTGCTGCTGGGCAATGCCGCCGCGCACGCCGCCAACGCCTCCAGCCTGCTGGCCCTGGCCAACTGGATCGGTGCCCAGACCGGCGCCAGCGTGGGCTATCTCACCGAAGCCGCCAACACCGTGGGCGCGCAATGGGTCGGTGCCCAGCCGCAGGCCGCCGGCCTGAACGCCGCGCAGATGCTGGGCGGCAAGCTCAAGGCAGCCTTGCTGCTGGCCGTCGAGCCCGAATACGACACGGCCGCCGGCCAGGCCGCTGCGGCCGCGCTGGACACCGCCGAGATGGTTGTCACGCTCAGCCCCTTCAAGACCAACCTGGCTTTCAGCGACGTGCTGCTGCCCATCGCGCCTTTCAGCGAGACCTCGGGCAGTTTTGTCAATGCCGAAGGCCGCGTGCAGAGTTTCCATGCCGTGGTCAAGCCCCTGGGCGAGACGCGCCCGGCCTGGAAGGTGCTGCGTGTGCTGGGCAATCTGCTGGGCCTGCAGGGCTTCGGATTCGAGTCCTCGCAGGACGTGCTGGCCGCGGCCGCCACCAGGCCCGCGAACCTTTCCAACGCCACCCAGGCGACCATCCAGCTCGCTGCCACGGCGGCCGAGCCGGTGGTGGCCTCCATCTACCAACTCGACGGCCTGGTCCGTCGCGCGCCGTCGCTGCAGCTGACGACCGACGCCCGTGAACAAGGGGTAGCCGCATGATCGATGCGCTGTACAACGGCGGCCTCAATCTGATCGCCGCCAGCTGGTGGGCCAGCCTGGCCTGGCCGGTGCTCTGGATCCTGATCAAGATCGTGGCCGTGCTCGCGCCGCTGATGGGCGCCGTGGCTTACCTGACGCTGTGGGAGCGCAAGCTGCTGGGTTTCATGCAGGTGCGCTTCGGTCCCAACCGTGTCGGCCCTTTCGGCCTGCTGCAGCCCATCGCCGACGCGGTGAAGCTGCTGACCAAGGAAATCATCACGCCCAGCGCCGTGAGCGGCGGCCTGTTCCGGCTCGGCCCCATCATGGCCATCATGCCGGCGCTGGCCGCCTGGGTGGCCATCCCTTTCGGTCCGGACGTGGCGCTGACCAACATCAACGCCGGCCTGCTGCTGGTCATGGCCATCACCTCGATCGAGGTCTATGGCGTCATCATCGCGGGCTGGGCCTCCAACTCCAAGTACGCCTTCCTGGGCGCGCTGCGCGCCTCGGCGCAGATGGTGAGCTACGAGATCGCCATGGGCTTCTGCTTCCTGGTGGTGCTCATGGTCTCGGGCAGCATGAACCTGACCGACATCGTGCTGGGCCAGGGCGATGGCTACTTCGCCGACAAGGGCCTGGGTTTCCTGTCCTGGAACTGGCTGCCCCTGCTGCCGATCTTCCTGGTCTACCTGATCTCCGGCGTGGCCGAGACCAACCGCCACCCCTTCGACGTGGTCGAGGGTGAGGCCGAGATCGTGGCCGGCCACATGGTCGAGTACTCGGGCATGGGCTTCGCCATCTTCTTCCTGGCCGAATACGCCAGCATGTGGCTGGTGTCGATCCTTGCCGTCATCATGTTCCTGGGCGGCTGGTTGTCCCCGATCGACAGCGTGCTGTTCAACGCCATCCCGGGCTGGATCTGGCTGGGCCTCAAGACCTTTGTCGTGGTGTCCATGTTCATCTGGATCCGCGCGACCTTCCCGCGTTTCCGCTACGACCAGATCATGCGCCTGGGCTGGAAGATCTTCATTCCGGTCACCCTGGTGTGGCTGCTCGTTGTCGGCATCTGGATGCAGACGTCGTGGAACATCTGGAACTGAGTATGAGCCCCCACGCTTGTCACTTCGTGTACGACGCTGCCCCCCGAGGGGGCGCATTTTCCCTTGGGGCGGCCCAGCGGGAAAACCTGCGCCCCCACGCTCATCACTTCGTGTATTCGCTGCCCCCCGAGGGGGCGCCGTCTGCCTTGGGGCGGCCCGGCGGCAGCCGAGGAGCAGGACTATGACCACCGCTACCGTTACCACCACCTTCTCCCTCAAGGACTTCCTCAAGAGCTTCATGCTCGTGGAACTCCTCAAGGGCATGGCCCTGACCGGCCGTTACGCCTTCGCCCGCAAGGTCACGATCCAGTACCCGGAAGAGAAGACCCCGCTGTCGCCGCGTTTCCGCGGCCTGCACGCCCTGCGTCGTTATGAAAACGGCGAAGAGCGCTGCATCGCCTGCAAGCTCTGCGAGGCCGTCTGCCCGGCCATGGCCATCACCATCGAATCCGAAGTGCGCCAGGACGGCAGCCGCCGCACCACGCGCTACGACATCGATCTGACCAAGTGCATCTTCTGCGGCTTCTGCGAAGAGAGCTGTCCGGTGGACTCCATCGTCGAGACCCACGTGCTCGAATACCACGGCGAAAAACGCGGCGACCTGTACTTCACCAAGGACATGCTGCTGGCCGTGGGCGACCGCTACGAGACCGAGATCGCCGCCGCCCGCGCGGCCGACGGGAAATACCGCTAAGGCGCCACGAACCACTACGAACCGATCATGGACGTCAAAACCGGCTTCTTCTTCCTGTTCTCGGCGGTGCTGCTGTTCGCGGCCTTCCGGGTCATCACGGCACGCAACCCCGTGCACGCCGTGCTCTTCCTCATGCTGTCCTTCTCGCAGGCCTCGGCCATCTGGCTGCTGCTGAAGGCCGAGTTCCTGGCCATCACCCTGGTGCTGGTCTACCTCGGCGCGGTGATGGTGCTCTTCCTCTTCGTGGTCATGATGCTGGACATCAAGATCGACCAGATGCGCCAGGGTTTCTGGAAACATCTGCCCCTGGCCGCCACCCTGGGCGCCGTGGTGGTGCTGGAAATGGCCGCCGTGCTGCTCTCGGGTTTCCGCGTCACCGACGAGCCGGCCGTGGCCCAGGTCATCGGCCAGGCGGCGGTGGACGTCTCCAACTCCAAGGAGCTGGGCATCCTGCTCTACACCGAATACGTCTACCCGGTCCAGGTGGCCGCCTGCATCCTGCTGGTGGCCATGATCGCCGCCATCGCGTTGACCCTGCGCGAGCGCAAGGACAGCAAGGCCATCGACCCGTCCCTGCAGGTGCGCGTGCGCGCCAGCGATCGCCTGGCCATCGTGAAAGTCGAGACCACCCGCGCCGCGCCGCCGGCCGCCGCGCCCGAGGAGAACAAGCCATGACACTGACCCTGGGTCACTACCTGACGCTGGGCGCCGCGCTGTTTGCCATCGCGGTGGTCGGCATCTTCCTGAACCGCAAGAATCTGATCGTGCTGCTCATGGCCATCGAGCTCATGCTGCTGGCGGTCAACCTGAATTTCGTGGCCTTCTCGCACTACCTGGGCGACATGCACGGCCAGGTCTTCGTGTTCTTCATCCTCACCGTGGCAGCGGCCGAATCGGCTATCGGCCTGGCCATCCTGGTGCTGCTGTTCCGCAACAAGTCCAGCATCAATGTGGACGAACTCCACACGCTCAAGGGCTGAACCCGTCGGTTCATCAAGGTAAAGAAGATGAGTCAAACCCTTTCTGCATCCACGCTGCTGGCGGTGCCGCTGGCCCCGCTGGTCGGCTCCGCGCTGGCCGGCATCCTCGGCACCAAACTCGGCGGCAACTGGATCGGCCGCCGCCTCTCGCACACCTTCACCATCCTGGGTGTGCTGGTGGCCTTCATCATTTCCGCCATGACGCTCAAGAGCGTGGCCATGGACGGCGCACGCTTCAACGAAACCATCTACGAGTGGATGGTGGTCGGCGGCCTCAAGATGGAAGTCGGCTTCATGGTCGACGGCCTGACCGCCATGATGATGTGCGTGGTGACCTTCGTCTCGCTCATGGTGCACCTCTACACCATCGGCTACATGGAAGAGGACGAGGGCTACAACCGCTTCTTCGCCTACATCTCCCTGTTCACCTTCTCCATGCTCATGCTGGTCATGAGCAACAACCTGCTGCAGCTCTTCTTCGGCTGGGAAGCCGTGGGTCTGGTGTCCTATCTGCTGATCGGCTTCTGGTTCAACAAGCCCACGGCCATCTTCGCCAACATGAAGGCCTTTCTGGTCAACCGTGTGGGCGACTTCGGCTTCATCCTGGGCATCGGCCTGATCGCCGCCTACACCGGCACGCTGAACTACAACGAAGTCTTCGCCAAGGCCGCCCAGCTCGGCGCCATCGAATTCCCCTGGACCATCCTGGGCCAGGACGCCATGCTGATCACCGTGATCTGCATCTGCCTGTTCATCGGCGCCATGGGCAAGTCGGCCCAGTTCCCGCTGCACGTCTGGCTGCCCGACTCCATGGAAGGCCCCACGCCCATCTCCGCGCTGATCCACGCCGCCACCATGGTGACGGCCGGCATCTTCATGGTCGCGCGCATGTCGCCGCTGTTCGAACTGTCGGACACGGCCCTGAGCTTCATCATGGTCATCGGCGCCATCACGGCCCTCTTCATGGGTTTCCTGGGCATCATCCAGAACGACATCAAGCGCGTGGTGGCCTATTCCACGCTCTCGCAGCTGGGCTACATGACGGTGGCCCTGGGCGCTTCGGCCTATTCGGTGGCCGTATTCCACCTGATGACCCACGCCTTCTTCAAGGCGCTGCTCTTCCTCGGCGCAGGCTCGGTCATCATCGGCATGCACCACAACCAGGACATCCGCTGGATGGGCGGCGTGCGCAAGTACATGCCCATCACCTGGATCACCTCGCTGCTGGGTTCCCTGGCCCTGATCGGCACGCCGCTCTTCGCCGGCTTCTATTCCAAGGACAGCATCATCGAGGCCGTCCATGAGAGCCACCTCTGGGGCAGCGGCTTCGCCAGCTTCGCGGTGCTGGCCGGCGTCTTCGTGACGGCCTTCTACTCCTTCCGCATGTACTTCCTGGTCTTCCATGGCAAGGAGCGTTACGACCAGAACCCCGATGCCCACCATGATGACCATGACCACGGTCACGGCCATGACGAGCACCGCGAGCCGCACGAGTCGCCCTGGGTGGTGACGGTGCCGCTGGTGCTGCTGGCCATCCCCTCGGTGGTGATCGGCTACCTGACCATCCAGCCCATGCTGTACGGCGACTTCTTCAAGGACGCGATCTTCGTGGACGCGGCCAGGCACCCCGTGATGGCCGAACTGGCCGAGGCCTTCCACGGCCCGCTGGCCATGGCCCTGCACGCCTTCAGCACGCTGCCCTTCTGGCTGGCGCTGGCCGGTGTCGCCACCGCGTATTACATGTACATGGTCAACCCGGCCCTGCCGGCGGCCATCAAGCGCATGGTCCAGCCGGTCTACACCCTGCTGGACAACAAGTACTACATGGACTGGTTCAACGAGAACGTCCTGGCGCGCGGCGCCCGTCTGCTGGGCATGGGCCTGTGGAAGGGCGGCGACCAGGCCGTGATCGACGGTACCCTGGTCAACGGCTCCTGGAAAGTGGTGGGCTGGGTGGCCGGCGTGGTGCGCTGGTTCCAGTCGGGTTACCTCTACCACTACGCCCTGGCCATGATCCTGGGCATCGTGGTGCTGATGACGTATTTCGTGACCTGGCCCATGCTGGCCGTGTGGCTCGGCCGCTAAGGAGAAGAACAAAATGGGTTTGTTGAGCCTCGCCATCTGGATGCCGATCGCTTTCGGTGTGCTGCTGCTCGTCCTCGGGCGTGATGATCAGGCACGCACCGTGCGCTGGGTCGCGCTGGCGGGGGCTGTCGCCAGCTTCCTCGTCACGCTGCCGCTGTACACGGGTTTCAAGCTCGGCACGGCCGAGATGCAGTTCGTGGAACTCCTGCCCTGGATGGAGCGCTTCAATGTGCACTACCACCTGGGCCTGGACGGTATCTCCTTCTGGTTCGTGCCCCTGACCGCCTTCATCAACGTGATCGTGGTGATCGCCGGCTGGGAGGCCATCACCAGCCGCGTCAACCAGTACATGGGCGCCTTCCTGATCCTGAGCGGCCTCATGATCGGCGTGTTCTCCGCGCTGGACGGCATCCTGTTCTACGTCTTCTTCGAGGCCACCCTGATCCCGATGTACCTGATCATCGGCATCTGGGGCGGGCCCAACAAGATCTACGCGGCCTTCAAGTTCTTCCTCTACACGCTGCTGGGCTCGCTGCTGCTGCTGATCGCGCTGATCTTCCTGTACACCAAGTCGGGTGGCAGCTTCGACATCGCCACCTGGCACGCCCTGCCGCTGGACGGCCGCACGCAGACCCTGATCTTCTTCGCCTTCTTCGCGGCTTTTGCCGTCAAGGTGCCGATGTGGCCGGTGCACACCTGGCTGCCCGACGTGCACGTCGAGGCGCCCACCGGCGGCTCCGCCGTGCTGGCCGCCATCATGCTGAAGCTGGGCGCCTATGGCTTCCTGCGTTTCTCCATGCCCATCGCCCCCGACGCCGCGCGCGAATGGGCCTGGCTCATGATCGCGCTCTCGCTGATCGCCGTGGTCTACGTGGGCCTGGTGGCCATGGTGCAGCAGGATATGAAAAAACTCGTGGCCTACTCCTCCGTGGCCCACATGGGTTTTGTCACCCTGGGTTTTTTCATCTTCAACGACCTCGGCGTGGCCGGCGGCCTGGTGCAGATGATCGCCCACGGCTTCGTCTCGGGCGCCATGTTCCTGTGCATCGGCGTGCTCTACGACCGCGTGCATTCGCGTGAGATCGCGAGCTACGGTGGTGTCATCAACACCATGCCCAAGTTCACGGCCTTCGCACTGCTGTTCGCCATGGCCAACTGCGGCCTGCCGGCCACCGCCGGTTTCGTGGGCGAGTGGATGGTGATCCTGGGCGCCGTCAAGGCCAACTTCTGGCTGGGCGGGCTGGCCGCCACCGCGCTGATCTTCGGCGCGGCCTACACGCTGTGGATGTTCAAGCGTGTCTACCTGGGCCCCGTGGCCAATGAAGACGTCAAGGGGCTGGAAGACATCAACAGCCGCGAGTTCCTCATGCTCACGCTGCTGGCCATCGCCGTCCTGTGGATGGGCGTGTTTCCCAAGCCCTTCACCGACGTGATGGACAGCTCGGTGGCCGAACTGCTCAAGCACGTGGCCCAGTCCAAGCTGAACTGACGTAGCCCGAACCGAATTTGAGAGACTGAAGATGACTGACACCCTCAGCTGGATCGCGGTATTCCCCGAGCTCATCCTGCTCGTCATGGCCTGTGCCATCACGCTGCTGGACCTCGCCGTCAAGAGCCGCCTGCGCACCACCACCTATGTGATCACCCTGCTGACCCTGGCGGTCGTGGCCGCCCTGCAGGCCGTGTACGCCAACGCCGGCGGCACCCTCTACGGGCTCAACGACATGGTGGTCAGTGACAGCCTGGGCAACTGGCTCAAGTGCTTCGCCACCATCGCCGTCATGGTCACCCTGGTCTACGGCCGCCCCTACGCGGCCGACCGCGACATGCTGCGCGGCGGTGAACTCTTCAGCCTGAGCCTGTTCGCGCTGCTGGGCATGTTCATCATGATCTCGGGTAACAACTTCCTGCTGATCTACCTGGGCCTGGAACTGCTCACGCTTTCCAGCTACGCCCTGGTGGCCCTGCGCCGCGACCATGCCACCGCCACCGAGGCGGCCATGAAGTACTTCGTGCTGGGCGCCCTGGCCTCGGGTTTCCTGCTCTACGGCATGTCCATGATGTACGGCGCCACCGGCACGCTCAACGTGAACGAAGTCTTCCGCGCCGTCAACTCCGGCCTGATCAACCCCAGCGTGCTGACCTTCGGCCTGGTCTTCGTGGTGGCCGGCCTGGCCTTCAAGCTCGGCGTCGTGCCCTTCCACATGTGGATCCCCGACGTCTACCAGGGCGCGCCCACCGCCGTCACGCTGATGATCGGCGGCGCGCCCAAGCTGGCCGCCTTTGCCATCGTCATGCGCCTGCTGGTCGAAGGCATGCTGCCCCTGTGGTTCGACTGGCAGCAGATGCTGGCCCTGCTGGCCGTCGCCTCCTTGCTGGTGGGCAACCTGGCCGCCATCATGCAGACCAACCTCAAGCGCATGCTGGCCTACTCGACCATCTCGCAGATGGGTTTCGTGCTGCTGGGTCTGATGTCGGGTGTGATCAACGGCAACATCTACTCGGCCGCCAACGCCTACAGCTCGGCCATGTTCTACGTCATCACCTATGTGCTGACCACGCTGGCCTCCTTCGGTGTCATCCTGCTGCTGGCGCGCGAAGGCTTCGAGAGCGAAGAGATCGCCGACTTCGCCGGCCTGAACCAGCGCAGCCCGCTGTACGCCGCCATCATGGCCATCTGCCTGTTCTCGCTGGCCGGTATTCCGCCCATGGTCGGTTTCTACGCCAAGCTCTCAGTGCTGCAGGCCCTGATCGCCTCGGGCCAGACCCTGCACATCGTGCTGGCCGTGTTCGCCGTGATGATGTCGCTGATCGGCGCCTTCTATTACCTGCGTGTTGTCAAGGTCATGTATTTCGACGAACCCATCACCGCCAGCACCGTCTCGGCCCCGCTGGACGTGCGTGCCGTGCTCTCCGTCAACGGCCTGCTGGTGCTGGTGCTGGGCATCGTGCCCGGCGGCCTGATGGCCCTGTGCGCGCAGGCCGTCGTGCAGATGCTCGGGACATGACCCAGTCCGCCGCCGCCGTCTGGTTCGTGGTGCTGGCCGCCCTGGTCGGCGCCAACCTGCCTTTCATCAACGGCCGCCTGCTGGCGGTCCTGCCGCTGAGGTTCCCCAAGAACCTCGGGGTGCGCCTGCTGGAACTGGTGCTGTTCTACTTCATCGTGGGCGGCCTGGCCCTGCTGCTGGAGCAACGCGCGGGTCGCATCGCTCCGCAGGGCTGGGAGTTCTACGCCATCACCGGCGCGCTTTTCCTGACCCTGGCCTTCCCGGGTTTTGTCTACCGCTACCTCTACAAGCGGCATCATTGAGGCCTGGCTGCGATCATGGATGACCGCCACCTGATCGAAACGCAGCAGAGCAGCGCAGAGCTGCTCAAGGGCCGTTTCCTGCACGCCTTCCGCGACACCGTGCGCCTGCCCGATGGCAGCAGCGCCGTGCGCGAGTACGTCAAGCACCCCGGCGCCGTCATGATCATCCCGCTGCTGCCCGATGCACAGGGTGGCCTGCGCGTGGTGCTGGAGCGCCAGTACCGTTACCCCGTCCAGCAGGTCATGATCGAATTCCCCGCCGGCAAGCTGGACCCGGGCGAAGACATTCTCGCCTGCGCCCAACGCGAGCTGCAGGAGGAAACCGGCTACCGCGCCGCCGAATGGGCACGTGCCGGCGTGCTGCATCCGGTCATCTCCTATTCCACCGAGTTCATCGAAGTCTGGTTCGCGCGCGGCCTCACGCAGGGCGAACGCCAACTGGACGAAGGCGAGTTCCTCGACGTCTACACCGCCACCCCGGCCGAGCTGCTGCAGCAATGCCGCGAGGGCCAGGTGACCGACGCCAAGACCCTGACCGGTGTGCTCTGGCTGCAGAACGTCCTCTCGGGCGCATGGTCTCTGGACTGGCGGCCTGCGGTCTGAGCGAGCGGCCCGATAATCGTCAACACCACCTCCGTTCGGCCTGAGCCGCCTGTCCTGAGCAAGGTCGAAGGAGTCGAAGGCCTTGCCAACACATCGTCGTCCATGAAAGTCTTCAACCTCCAGTGCAGTGCACACCATCTGTTCGAAGGCTGGTTCGCGTCCGACGAGGACTACACCAGCCAGGTCGAGCGTGGCCTGCTGGAGTGCCCGCTGTGCGCCGACAAGGCCGTGCACAAGCTGCCCAGCGCTCCGCGCCTGAACTTCGGCGCGGTCGAAGCCCAGGTGCCCGCCAAGACGGAGAAGCAGCCCGTGGTGACCGGCGACCCGGCCCAGGCCCTGCAGGCCGCCTACCTGCAGCTGGCCCGTCGCATTGTTTCCGAGACCGAAGACGTGGGTGAGCGCTTCGCCGAAGAGGCGCGCAAGATCCATTACGGCGAGACCGAGGAACGCGGCATCCGCGGTCAGGCCTCGCGTGCGGAGACCGAGGCCTTGATGGAGGAGGGCATCGCTGTGATGCCCCTGCCGCTGCCGGAGGGGCTCAAGGGGCCGCTGCAGTAGAGACGGTGCCCACCCCTGAAAGAAAAGTCCGGTATGCCGGGCTGAGCAATGGTCTGCCGGCGCGAGGCGGCTTGCCAGATCCCTCGCTGAGAGGGACCCGCAGCGCCGGCGCGCGGCGCTGTGCGTTTTACTTCAGGCCGCTGTAGTTCAGCGGCACCCAGACATAGCCTTTGCCATTGCCGGTCACACGCAGGTTGCCCACCCCTGGGAAGGCGATGTGTGAGCCGCCGACCAGATAGGCCCCCGAGGCGGCATCGGCAAAGGCCTTCTCACGTTGACCCTGCGCGGACTTGGCGTCCGAGTCAAAGGCGATGGTCACGCTCGGGTCTTCGAACTGGACCGCGGCCACATGCATCAGATCACCCCACAGGACCAGCTTCTCGCCCTGGCTCTCGATCTGGTAGACGGTGTGGCCCGGGGTGTGGCCGTAGGTGGACACGGAGCGAATGCCGGGCACCAGTTCCAGGCTGCCGCTGAAGGGCTTGAGCTTGCCGGCCGCCACATAGGGGTTGACCGAGGCCTGCGCGCCCTGGAAGAAGCCCTTGCTGGACTCAGGCGCAGCGTCGAGGTTGGCCTTGCTCAGCCAGAAGTCGACATCGTGCTGGTCGATGCGCAGGATGGCATTGGGAAAGGCGATCTTGCCGTCCTTCACCAGACCGCCGACGTGGTCCGGGTGCATGTGGGTGATGTAGATCTCGTCCACCTGTTCGGCCTTGTAGCCCGACGCCACCAGGTTGGCCTGCAGGTTGCCCAGGGTGGGGCCGAAGAGACCGGCCGCGCCCGTGTCGATCAGCACCAGCTTCTTGCCGGTGTTGACGAGGTAGCCGTTGACAGAGGTCTCAACCGTTTCACGCAGGAAGCCGCGGCGCAGGGCCTCGGCCAGCTGGGCCGGGTTGCCTTGCAGCAGCTTGAGCATGGGCAGCTTGACCGTGCCGTCCGACAGCGCGGTGATCTCGAAATCGCCCAGCATGAAACGTTGGTAACCGGGCGCCTGGGTCTTGACCATCGGGGCCTCGGCATGGGCGATGCCGACGGTGGCCGACATCAGCGTCAGGCCCAGGGACAGCAGCAGGGCCGAGACCAGGGGAAGCTTGGAGAAACGCAACATGGTGATCCTTGTAGTCGGTGGTTTGGGATGGCGCCAAGTTTAGGAGTTCGACCAAGACCTCGCCCGCGCCGGGTGTACTCGGGGGGGGGGGTGAGCTATCCCCTGAAAGGGTTAAGTGCTAACCCTAGGACTTGAACTGCAGCGCCGCCAGCCGCGCATACAAACCATTGGCCGCCACCAGGCTCTCGTGCGTGCCCTGTTCCACCAGCCGCCCCTGATCGATCACCACGATGCGATCGGCCTGCTGCACCGTGGCCAGGCGGTGCGCGATGACCAGGGTCGTGCGGCCGCGCATGGCGGTTTCCAGGGCGGCCTGCACCATGCGTTCTCTCTCGGCGTCCAGCGCACTGGTGGCTTCATCGAGCAATAACAAAGGCGGGTTCTTGAGCATGGCGCGGGCGATGGCGATGCGCTGGCGCTGGCCGCCGGACAAACGCACACCCCGCTCGCCGAGGAAGGTGCCGTAGCCCTCGGGCAGGGCGCGGATGAAGTCGTCGGCGAAGGCGGCGCGCGCGGCGGCTTTCACTTCGTCGTCCGTGGCTTCCGGTCGTCCGTAGCGTATGTTTTCCAGCGCGCTGCTGGAGAAGATCACCGGCTCCTGCGGCACGATGGCGATCTGCGCGCGCAGGGCCTGCAGGCTTTGCTGGCGCAGAGGCACGCCGTTGAGCTTGAGCGTGCCGGCGCCCGGGTCGTAGTAGCGCAGCAGCAGCTGGAACACCGTGGTCTTGCCGGCGCCGCTGGGGCCGACCAGGGCCACGGTTTCGCCGGGGGCGACGTGCAACGTGAAGTCGCTCAGCGCGGCCTGAGCCGGGCGCGAGGGGTAGTGGAAGGTGAGGGCCTCGAAGGCAATAGCCGTGCCGGTGGCCGGGGAGGGCGCGGCCAGTGCTTGCGCGGGAGAGGCGATGGGCGACTGGCTGGCCAGCAGCTCCATGAGCCGCTCGGTGGCGCCCGCGGCGCGCAGAAGATCGCCGTAGACTTCGCCGAGCACGGCGAAGGAGCTCGCCAGCATGATGACGTAGACCACGGTCTGCCCCAGGTGGCCCGCGCTGATCTCGCCGGCCAGCACGGCCTGCGTGCCCTGGTACAGGCCCCAGAGCAGGGCGGCCGAGGTGGTCGTGATGATGAAGGCCATGAGCGTGGCGCGGGCGCGCACCCGGCGCTTGGCGGTGCCGAAGGCGTTTTCCGTGGCGGCGTCGAAACGCGCGGCCTCACGCGCCTCGGCGCTGTAGCTCTGCACCACGGGGATGGCGTTGAGCACCTCGGCGGCGATGGCGCTGGAATCGGCCACGCGGTCCTGGCTGGCGCGCGAGAGGCGGCGCACGCGCCGCCCGAACCAGACGCTGGGCGCCACCACCAGCAGCAGCACGCCCAGCACCTGGGCCATGATCCAGGGATTGGTCCAGACCAGCATGCCCAGGGCGCCCAGGCCCATGACGGCGCTGCGCAGGCCCATGGAGAAGGAGGAGCCCACCACCGTCTGCACCAGGGTGGTGTCGGTGGTCAGGCGCGAGAGCACCTCGCCGGTCTGCGTGGTCTCGAAGAAGGCGGGGCTCTGCCGCAGCACATGGCTGTAGACGGCGTCGCGCACGTCGGCCGTGACGCGCTCGCCCAGCCAGCTCATGAGGTAGAAGCGCACGGCCGAGAACACGCCCATGGCCGCGGCCACGGCGAACAGCAGGGCGAAGTGCCCGCGCAGGGCCATGAGCTGCGCGCCGCGGTCCTGCCCCTGCAGGCCGCCGTCGATCAGCTGGCGCAGGGCCAGCGGAAAGACCAGCGTGGCCGCCGCCGCGAGCAGCAGGAAAAGCAGGGCCAGCGCGATGCGTGTGCGGTAGGGCCGCACAAAGGGCAGCAGGCCGCCGAGGGAGGTGGGGTTGGTGGCGCGGGGACGGTCGCTGGACATGGGCGAGGCGGTTATTGGTGTTTCCGTGATGCCTGAAATTTTCCGTTCGGACTGAGCCTGTCGAAGCCCTTCGACGAGCTCAGGGCGAACGGAGGTAGGGGGGGGCTGCAAGCCGGCGCCTGCCGAGGACTTGGACAGGCTCGGAGCGAAAGGATGCTTTTGTGCCTCAGCGTTTGGCCAGCACTTCGCGCAGCGTGGTGGCCAGATCGTCGATATGGAACTTGGCGATGTAGGCGTCGGCGCCGGCGCTCTGGACCTGGGCCTCGTTGGCCGAGCCCGTGAGCGAGGAGTGGACCACCACCGGGATGCCGCTGAACTGCACGTCGGCCTTGACGTTGCGGGTCAGGGTGAAGCCGTCCATCTCGGGCATTTCCAGATCGGTCAGCAGCAGGGCGACCTTGTCCCTGACGGACTTGCCCTCGTTCTTGGCCTGCGCGGCCAGGCTTCGCAGGCGCTCCCAGGCTTCCTTGCCGCTGCGGGTCATGATGTAGGGGATGCCCAACGCGGTCAGGCCTTTTTCGAGGATGCCGCGCGCCATGGCCGAATCGTCGGCCGCCAGCAGCACGGTGCCCGGCGGAAGCTTGATGTGGCCCCCCGTGTGCGTTTCCTTCTCGAACTTCACCGAATCGGGTTGCACGTCGTGCAGGATGCGCTCCACGTCGAGCACCTGGGCCAGCCGGGTGTTCTCCATATCGCCGTCGATGCGGGCGATGCTGGTGACCAGTTCGCCGCCGCTGCTCTCGGCCGAGAGCACATGCTTCCAGTCCACCTGCACGATCTCGCTCACCTCCTCGACGAAAAAGCCCTGGGTGGTGCGGGCGAACTCGGTGACCAGCAGGATGCCGTCGCCCTTGCCGGGGGTGCGCCCCGTGATGGCGGGCAGGTCGATCACGGTGATGATCTGGCCGCGGATATTGGCCACACCCAGCACATGGGGCGGCGAATTGACCATCTTGGTCAGGGGCGGCATCACCATGATCTCGCGGACCTTGAACACATTGATGCCGAACAGTTCGCGCTGCTCGGTGCCGGCGGATGCGCCCAGACGGAACAGCAGCAGTTCGAACTTGCCGCCGGCGGCGGCGGTGCTGCGGTCATCGGCCTGGCGGGTAAGGGTTTGGGAGCTCATGCGGATCGTCCTGATGGGTCTTCTTGGGTGACAGGGTAGCGGCTAGTTCTGTCGGCGGCAAGACATGCCCGCCCAGAATACGCGATTTCCCGGGGCAAGTGCGCAAGAAACGGGTGGCCGCGGCCCGGTGGGGCAGCGAGAATAGGCCTGTAACGCAAAGCTCCGACACCGATGACACCTGCCCATCTGCTCCAGCTGATCACCCTGGCCGCCATCTGGGGCGCCTCCTTCCTGTTCATGCGCATTGCCGTGCCCGCACTGGGGCCGGTCTGGCTGATCGAATGGCGGGTGCTGCTGGGCGCCCTGCTGCTGGCGCTGGCGGGGCGCTGGTTCCGCCACAGTCTGGCGTTGCGCACGCACTGGCGCCACTACCTGGTGCTGGGCCTGTTCAACAGCGCGCTGCCCTTTGTGCTCTTCGCCTGGGCTGCGCAGACGCTCACGGCTTCGCTGCTCTCGGTGGTCAACGCCACGGCGCCGATCTGGGGCGCGGTGATCGCCTGGGCCTGGAGCCGCGAGCCGCTGAGGGGCCGTGTCACGGCGGGCCTGGCCCTGGGCGTGGCGGGGGTGGCCCTGCTCATGGGCCTGGACCCGGCCATGCTGCGGCCCGGTTCGGGCTGGGTGCTGGCGGGTGTGCTGCTGGCGCCCTGCTGCTACGCCATCGCCAGCCACTACGCCAAATCGGCCGGCAACGCGCTCCTGCCTTACGCCAACGCCCACGGCAGCATGTGGGCTGCCACGCTGCTGCTGTGGCCTGTGCTGCCCTTCGCGGGCCATGCGCCGCTGCCCGTGGCGGCCACGCCCGTGGTCTGGGGGGCGGTGGCCGGCCTGGGCCTGCTGTGCACGGGCCTGGCCTACCTGATGTACTTCCGCCTGGTCGCGGCGCTGGGCGCGGCCTCCGCGCTCACCGTGACCTTCCTGATCCCGGTCTTCGGCATCCTCTGGGGCCACCTCTTCCTGGGCGAGGCCGTGGGCTGGCAGACGCTGGCCGGCGCGCTGGTGGTGCTCACGGGCACGGCGCTGGTGACGGGTTTCGACCCGCGCACGTTGTGGGCGCGCAAGGCGGTGCCGCATGGATGAACTGCTGGTCCCGCCGCAACGCCAGTACGCCGTGGTGGCGCAGGCCATCCGCTACCTGCGCGAACACGCCCTGCAGCAGCCCACCTTGGCCGAGCTGGCGGACGCCGTGCACCTGAGCGAGCACCATCTGCAGCGTGTCTTCGCGGCCTGGGCCGGCATCTCGCCCAAGCGTTTTCTTCAGTACCTGACCAAGGAATACGCGCGCACGGCGCTGCGCGAGGCGCAGGACGTGCTGGGCGCGGCGCAGGCCAGCGGCCTCTCGGGCCCGGGGCGCTTGCACGACCTGCTGGTGAGCTGCGAGGCCATGACACCGGGCGAGATCAAGAGTGGCGGCGCCGGTGTGGGCTTGAGCTGGGGCGAGGCGGAGACGCCCTTCGGCGGCGTGCTCGCGGGCTGGACGCCACGCGGCATCTGCTACCTGGCTTTTCTTGACGAGGACGGCGCGCAGCGCTTGGAAGAATTGCGCGCGGCTTGGCCTGCGGCCGAATTGAAGCAGGACGATGTTGAAGCCCGGCGCTTGATGGAGCAGGTGTTCCCCGCCACGCCGCAGCCGGGCCGCCTGCACCTGCTGCTGCGCGGCACCAACTTCCAGCTCAAGGTCTGGGAGGCGCTGCTGCGCCTGCCGCCGGGACGGCGGGTGTCCTACACCCAGCTCGCCGCGCTGGCGGGTCGGCCCAAGGCGCAGCGGGCCGTGGGCAGCGCGATGGCGGCCAACACCATTGCCTACCTCATCCCCTGCCACCGCGTGATCCGCGAGAGCGGAGAGAGCGGTCACTACCGCTGGGGCGACGAGCGCAAGAGCGCCATGCTGGCCTGGGAGGCTGGGGCCTCTGCACATTCGGAAGATTAGCGTGCACAGGGCCCTGCAGTACCCGCACTCTTGATCCGTGTTCTGTCGTGTGGCCTGCAGTGGCGCGCAGGCTGGGGCAAGATGACGCGGTCTTTTTCTTTTTCCTCTTTTCCCCATCCCATGACCACCCTGTTCACCCCGCTGCAAGTGGGCGCGCTGAGCGTGCCCAACCGTGTTTTCATGGCCCCGCTGACGCGCGCCCGCGCCGGTGAGGCCCACCTGCCCAGCGCCATGATGGCCGAGCACTACGCGCAGCGCGCCAGCGCCGGCCTGCTGATCGCCGAGGCCACCATGGCCATGGCCGGCAACTCCGCCTTCTGGAAGGAGCCCGGTGTGTACTCGCAAGCGCAGGTGGAAGGCTGGCGGCGCGTGACCGACGCCGTGCACGCCGCCGGCGGGCGCATCTTCCTGCAGGTCTGGCACGGCGGCCGCGCCTGCCACCCGGATCTCAACGGTGACGCCCAGCCCGTGGGTCCGAGCCCCATTGCCATCACCAGCGACATGGTGCACACGCCCAAGGGCAAGGTGGCCTATGCCGTGCCGCGTGCGCTGCGCGACGACGAGCTGCCGGGCATCGTGGCCGGTTTCAGACAAGCGGCCGAGAACGCCAGGGCCGCGGGCTTTGACGGCGTGGAAGTGCACGGGGCCAACGGCTACCTGCTCGACGAATTCCTGCGCGACGGCGCCAACCAGCGCAGCGGCCCCTACGGCGGCCCGCGCGAGAACCGCGCGCGCCTGCTGTTCGAGGTGCTCGAGGCCACCTGCGCCGTCTGGGGCAGCGAGCGCGTGGGCCTGCGCCTGTCGCCCCTCAACAGCTTCAACAGCATGATCGACAGCGACCCCGTGGGCCTGACGACCTGGCTGGCCGGTGAACTCAACCGTTTCGACCTGGCCTACCTGCACCTGATGCGCGGCGACTTCAAGGGCCTCCAGAAGGGCGACCTGATGACACCCGCGCGCGCGGCCTACCAGGGCGTGCTGATCGGCAACATGGGCTACAGCGGCGAGGAGGCGGCCCAGGCCGTGGCCGCGGGCCAGCTCGACGCCGTGGCTTTCGGCGTGCCCTTCCTGGCCAACCCGGACCTGCCCGCGCGCCTGCGGGCCGGCGCGCCACTGAACAAGGCGAACCCGGCGACCTTCTACACCGAAGGTCCGGCCGGTTACACGGACTATCCGTACTGGCAGCCGCAGCTGGCGATGCAGCCGGCCTGAGCACTCGCCGATGCGTGGCGCAGGCGGGTTTTACCCCGTCTGGCGTTCACGTGTTCTATGACAGCAGGGCCCGGCCGGCCTGCAGGAACTGCGCGGCCTTGGTTTCGTCGATGGTGAGCTTGATGAACTTGTGGCAGCGCTCGACGGCGGCCTGCAGTTCGGCAGGGCTCTCGGGCACGTCCTTCAGGCGCTCGATCACCTTGGGGGCCTCGGCGCCCAGCAGTCCACGACTGAGGGCGATCAGCGCATCACGCGGCGACAGCCGCGAGGCCGGGCGGCCCTTGGGCGGCACCGGTTCGACGAAGCCCTCGCTGACCAGCCATTCGATGTTTTCCCGGGCCAGGGGCGACTGCGCCGTGCGGTGCAACAGGCCGGACATGCTGATCGAGCCGTCGGCCATGATGAGCAGGGCGCGCAGTGTCTGGGACAGACCGAAGGAGCGGCTGCGGATCTCTTCGACCCCCTTGTCGGTCTTGACCAGGATCAGTGAGGTGTCCATGACGGGAGCTTTCTCAGCGCGTCATCTCTTCGATGATGCGGTAGATCAGCCGCACCGTGATCAGCACGTAGACCGCGCCGAAGAAGAAGATCAGCGCCACCACCAGGTTGATGATTTCGGTGGGCAGGCTGGTGAAGAAGGGGGTGACGAAATAGCCCAGCGTGAACAGGGTGACCAGCGAGGTCAGGTAACCCCACTGCTTGCCGACCACGCCGCCCGGGATGTTGCTGCGCAGGCGGTAGACGGTGGTCAGGCACAGCAGCATGACGGCAATGGCGGCGATGTTGATCGCCAGGATCAGGGTGGGGGTCATTCTCAACGCTCCTTGTTAGGCGGGTGGATACCGCAGCCATGATACGGAGGGGGGCATGTTCTGAGAACCGGTTCAGTGCCCTGATTAGGGTAAATCAGGATGCCCCTGGGGGTGTAAATGGACCCGGTTGTGTTTGATCTGCGTCAGCGGTGCCGCGTCCGGCCCTTGAGAACGGTGGGAGGGCCCCTATATTTTTTGCATGGCCGTTGCCGGTCATGGGGACCGCCGGCCTGTTGACCCCAGGAGGAAGATATGAACACTCTCATCTCGCGCGGCAGCCTCTTTGACGACTTTTTCCGCGACGTGGCGCCCGGTTTCTACGTCAACCCCCTGCACGGCGACCCGTTGCCCAGCCCGGGACAGATCAGGATGGACGTGAAGGAAAACGGCGACGCCTACACCGTCTCGGCCGAGATTCCCGGCGTGCGCAAGGAAGACATCCACGTCACCATCGAGGGCGGCATGGTCATGGTGCGTGCCGAGGTGAAGCAGGAAGACAGCCAGACCCAGGACGACAGGCTGCTGCGCAGCGAACGCTACTTCGGTTCGGTCTCGCGCGGCATCCAGTTGCCGCAGGACGTGGACCAGGGCCGGGCCCAGGCCAGATACGACAACGGCGTGCTCACGCTGACGCTGCCCAAGAAGCAGGGCAAGGGCGGGCAGAAGCTGCGCATCGAGTGAAACGGGAACGGGGGCCGAGGCCCCCGTTCTGCCTTTGAACCGGCGGGGCGCTCAGCGGGCGTTCAGCAGTTCCGGCACGTGCAGCAGGATGAACTCGTTGTCATCGTTGCGGCCCAGCTGGCGGCCCGAGGAGTAGGGCAGGTTGTTGTCGTTGGCGACGACGATGTGCTCGGCGTCCACCACGTCCACGTCCTCGATGGTCACGAAGGGGAAGGTGAACTTGCCGTTCTTGCCGCCCACCCTGGCCAGGCCCTTGGGGTCCTGGATGTCCAGCAGGTCGATGTAGCCGATCTTGCGCATGAAGCCATCGGCGTCCACGTCCTTCAGGCTGACCTTGTAGACGCGTTTGAATTTCGCGGGGATGTTCTGGCAGTCCGGGCGGGCCGGGCCCTTGCAGGCCGTGTCTTCCAGGCCCTCGCCGTTGTCGCGCTCGATGATGAGGCCGGTGTCGGCGTCGATCATGTTGAAGTCGCCGATGTTGTTGCCCTTGAGTTCGAGCGCGTACTTCCAGGAGCGACCGGTCCACTCGCCCCTGGCCACATTGAATTCCAGCACGCGCAGGTACTCACGGCCGTCCTTGTTTTCCCACTGCTTGCCGGCTTCGTCCCACAGCGGGCCTTCGAGCAGGGGGTAGAGGAACCGGCCGTCCTTGGAAGCGGCCATGCCTTCGTAACCGCGCGAGCGGCGTACCGGGGTGCTGAAGGCGCCGGGCGTGGCGGGTGTGGTGACCGTGTAGTGATCGGGCGAGCGGGCCAGCTTGCCGTCGACCAGGGTGTCGTACACGGCCAGCACCTTGCCCTGGCGGTCGGTCTTGATCAGGTAGGGTCCGAGTTCGTCACCGAACCAGACGTGCTCGCCGATGAACTGCATCGATTCGATGTCGAAGTCGGCGCCGGTCAGGTAGCGCTTGCCCGTGCCTTCGTTGACGATGAGGAAGGGCACCTTCTTCTGCGGGTCGTGCAGGAACACGGTCTGCAGGCGTTTGACGCTGCCGCTCTTCCAGTCGGGCAAGACGCGGTGGAACATCAGCATGGCGTCGGCCGAGTTGGCCTTGCTGCCGTAACCGTTATCGGTCAGCACCCAGTAGCTGCCGTCCTTCATCGCCTTGATGCCCGAGAAGCCCTGCACCGGCTGGCCCTGGAAGGGCAGGCTGATGCCGGTGGGCCGGGGTGCGTCCTTGGCCGAGAGGAAGGAAGTGCCGGCGATGATGTTCAGGCGGTCTTCGCGGCGGCCGTCGGGGGTGGTGTATTTGCCGGAGGTCTGCAGGCTGGCCGGCGCATCCTTGGGCGCGGCCATGAAGGTGGTGGCCGGCAGGGCGGCATGGCCGGCCAGGGTGGCGGGGAAGGCGGTCTGGGCCTGGACAGGCGCCAGCGTGGTCAGGCTCAGCAGTGCCAGCAGGGGAGCGAGGCGCATGGTGTACAGGTTTGCGGTGGTTGGAAAACCTGCATGCTAGGCAGCGCATGTGACAGTCGCGTGACCGCTATGGAGGAGATATTTTCCGTTCGGGCTGAGCTTGTCGAAGCCTGTTTTGATCTGAGCCGAAGGGCCCGACGACCGCCTCAGGGCGAACGGATGTCTGCTTCAACCGTGGACCCGCTCGGCCTCGATCCAGCCGCGCAGGCTATTGAACACGGCCAGGCCCTCGGCGTCTTGCAAGGCCTCGACGGGAATCACGGCCTCTTCTATGCGGCCCTGTTCCAGATAGACCGCCCGCGCCACACCGTCGAGCAGGCCGCAGGCCAGCGCCGGCGTGAGCCAGCGCCCGCCCAGCTTGACGGCCACGTTGCAGCGCGTGCCCTCGGTCAGTTCGCCACGCGGGTTCCACAACAGGGTGTCGAAGACGGCGGGGTCGCGCGGGGCCAGGGCTTCGTAGTGGGCGCGACGCGTGGTCTTGTGGCGTACGAATTCACCGGGTGCGTCGAGGGCTGCGTGTGCAAGCTGCACGCGCACCCGTGCGGGCGCTGCGTCCATCGCGTAGCTTTCGGCGCGTACCGAGCCGTTGGCGGCCAGCAGCAGGCGCATGCGGCGCAGGCCCTGAGGATGCAGGGTGACCTCCTGCGTCAGCGCCGCCTGCAGGGCGGCCGGTTCGCAGCTAAACCCGAAATGCTGTGCCGCGCGCGCCATGCGCGCAAGATGCCGCGGCGTCTCAAGCAGCCGGCCATCCTGCAGGCGCAGGGTTTCGAGAAGCTCGAAGGGCTGGCTGGCCCGGTCGAGGAAGGCGCGCTTGTGGCGCCATTCCTGCCATTCGCCGGCTGCTGTTGCATCGCTCGTGATGCCGCTGCCGATGCCGCAGCGCAGCTGCTGCCCGCGTATGGTGACAGTACGGATCGCGACGTTGAAGGTGGCGTGACCGCCCGGCCGCACCACGCCGATGGCGCCGCAGTAGACACCGCGTGCTTGCGCCTCCAGGCCGTGAATCAGGCGCATGGCCTGCACCTTGGGGGCACCGGTGATCGAGCCGCAGGGAAAAAGCGCGCCGAAGACCCGGGCCAGCGTGGTGCCCGGGCGCACGCGGGCCGTGACGTCCGAGCTCATCTGCCAGACCGTGGGCAGGGCCTCGGTGCGAAAGAGCACAGGCACGTGCACGCTGTGCGGCTCGGCGATGCGCGAGAGGTCGTTGCGCAGCAGGTCCACGATCATCACGTTCTCGGCGCGCTCCTTGGGTGAGCTGCGCAGGGCCTGCACATTCGCCTGGTCTGCTGCGGCGTCGGCACCGCGCGGGGCCGTGCCCTTCATGGGGCGCGCAAGGATGTGCTCACCGTTCCAGTCGAAGAAGAGCTCGGGCGAGACCGAGAGCAGCTGCTCGTGGCCGCTATCGATGAGGGCTGCGTAGCCGCCGGGCTGCGCGCGTTGCAGGGCCTGGAACAGCGCGAGCGCCTCGCCCTGCAGCGTGCCGTCAAGCGGCGCGGTGTGGTTGACCTGGTAGAGCTCGCCCGCGGCGATGGCCGCGTGGATGCGCGCCATGTCGGCGTCGAAGGCCGCGCGGTCCGGGCCGCCGGTCCAGTCGGCGTGGGCGGGCGGTAGGGCCGGGGCATCGGGCCAGTCGAGCGCGCTTTCGTAGACGCCGAACCAGGCCAGCGGGCCGTCGGCCGCGTGCACCGTGTAGGCGGCGTCGAAGGCCGGGGCCGCCTCGTAGCGCACATAACCCACGCACCAGCGGCCGGCGCGCGCGTGGCGCTCCACGGCATCGAG
The DNA here is from genome assembly GCF_054780335.1 of Curvibacter fontanus. NCBI lineage: Bacteria > Pseudomonadati > Pseudomonadota > Betaproteobacteria > Burkholderiales > Comamonadaceae > Curvibacter > Curvibacter fontanus. The sequence continues at coordinate 52,534 of NZ_BAAGWN010000006.1, read as the reverse complement.
CAGCGCCGGGACCTGCTGGGCCGAGCTTGCGACCAGGGTTGCCAGGGGCGTGTCAAAGGCGTGGCGCAGTGCGCCGGGCCGGCCGGTGGGCGCGTCGGTGAAATCGATCAGAACCTGCATACAAGGGGAGAAAGGACGAGGAGCGCAAACGCGCCCGGCCCTACATCATCGCGTAGCGTTTCTTGGCCTGCACCGCGTTGGCGATGTAAGAACGGGTCTCGTCATAGGGCAGCTTGCTGCGCAGCGCGTTGTAGACCTCGTCGGGGCGCATGGCGTTGACGGCGTCCAGCGCCTCGTCCTGGCGAGCCCGCCCGTTCTTGTGGCTGAAGGCCCGGTACACATTGCTGGGGCCGGTGTTGTAGGCGGCGATGGCGCAGTACTCGCGTGACACCGGGTCGCGGATCTCGCGCAGCGGGCTGTCGTAGAGCAGCACGCCCAGGTAGGCCGCGCCGAACTCGATGTTGTTCTCGGGGGTGAAGAGGAATTCCTTGCTCGGGATCACGTCCTCACCCCGGGCCTTGCGGTAGGCCTCGCGCCCGCCGCTGGTGGGCACGAGCTGCATCAGGCCGTAGGCCGGGGCGCTGGAGACCGCGTAGGGATTGAAGGAGCTTTCGATGCGGATGATGGCGTAGATCAGGCTGCGGCTGACCCGGGTCTTGTCCGAGTTCTGGCGCACCAGGGCCGCGTACTGCAGCGCGCGTTTGTCGATGGCGGCGTTGACCATGTTCATCTGCACGTAGAACACGGTTTTCGGTGCGCCGTTGACGTCGATATTGCGCTGCTGCAGACGGTTCTCGACCAGGTAGCTCGCGTAACGCTCCACGTCCTCGCGGGTCTTGATGACGGTGTTGTTCTGGTCCACCACCAGGTCCTGCAGATAGGGCTGACCGCTCAGCGTGACCTCCTTGTCCGAGAACAGGTCCACGGCGCCCGGGTCGCCGGGCGTGAGCAGGGCCACGACGGTGGCGCGGCGCAGCTTGTCCCGGGCGGCGTCTTCGTCCAGGTGCTCGATCAGGATGGTGCCGGCGTCGTAGTCCACCACGACCCGGTTCTTGTAGTTCTGCGTGTACTTCACGTAGCGCGTGCGGCTGGGCAGCGTGCCCGCTTCGCGCTGGCCCCACTGCTCGCCGCTCTCCTGCTGCAGATTGCCCATGAGCTTGTTGTACTCGTTCTTGATGCGGCGCAGGTCGGCCAGCGCGAGCTGGGGGTTGTAGGTGTAGGAGTTGACCCGGCTCTGGGCCATGTTGCGCAGGGCCGATTCCGGGCTCCTGGACATGGCGAGATTCACCATCTGCTGCGTGCTGCAGGCCGACAGCGCCAGGGCGCCGGTGGCGCCCAGTAGCAAGCGTCTGTTCATGTCCATGTGCTGTTCCCTGAGATGGCTCCAGTGGCGTGGCCTGGCGTTCGGGGCCATGGTAACGAGTTCCCGGGGCTTAAGCTGATCTTGTGGCGGCCCAGTCACGCGCGATTTGCAACACTTGTTGCAGGGCGTCGGGCGCGTCGCAGGGCACCACACGGCGCTGCGGCATGCTGCGCAGCCAGGTGATCTGGCGCTTGGCCAGCTGGCGCGTGGCGTAGATGCCGCGCTCGCGCAGCTCGCCCATGGGGGCCCGGCCGTCCAGGGCTTCCCAGGTCTGGCGGTAACCCACGCAGCGCATGGAGGGCAGATCGGCGTGCAGGTCACCGCGCGCGCGCAGGCGCTGCACCTCGTCCAGCAGGCCGCCGGCCAGCATGGTGTCGAAGCGCCGGGCGATGCGTTCGTGCAGCCAGGCGCGGTCCGTCGGTTCCAGCGAGATCAGCGTGGTGGCGCGGGCCAGGTCCGAGGGCCGGGCCGCGTCACTGCGTGTGTGGAAGGAGGACAGGGGCTGGCCCGAGACACGCCAGACCTCCAGCGCGCGCTGGATGCGCTGCGAGTCGCCGGGCGCCAGGCGCGCGGCCGTGAGCGGGTCCACCTTCATCAGTTCGGCGTGCAGGGCCGGCCAGCCTTTTGTTTGGGCCTCGGCCTCGATCTGCGCGCGCAGCGTCGCGTCGGCCCTGGGCATGTCGTCGATGCCCTCGAACAGGGCCTTGAAATAAAGCATGGTGCCGCCCACCAGCAGGGGGCGCCGGCCGCGTGCGTGGATGGCATGGATCAGTTCGGTGGCGTCATGCACAAACTCGGCCGCGCTGTAGGCCTGCAGCGGGTCGCGGATGTCGATCAGGTGGTGCGGCACGGCGGCCAGCTCGGCCACGCCGGGTTTGGCCGTGCCGATGTCCATGCCGCGGTAGACCAGGGCCGAATCGACGCTGATGATCTCCACCGGCAGTTCGGCTGCGATGGCCAGCGCGGCGGCGGTCTTGCCGCTGGCCGTGGGACCGGCCAACGCCAGGCAGGTCGGAAATTCAATGCTCGGACTTGCCATGTTTCTGCACCAGGGTCCAGGCCGCCAGCGAGACCAGCACACTCCAGAACCACACGCCGTACATCAGGGGCCGCGCCGTGCCGTCCATGACCTCGCCCAGCACGCTGCCCATGAGGAAGGAAACCAGCGCCATGGCGAAGCCGTTGAGCGCCGAGGCCGCGCCCGCCGCGTAAGGGAAGGGGCCCACGGCGCCGCTCTGGCTGCAGGGCTGGTGCACGCCGTGCGCGAGCATGAAAAGATAAAACGGCCCCATGATGGTCCAGCCATTGTGCAGCCCCGCGAGCGCGAACAGGCCCATGAGCGTGCCGCCCGTGAGGGTGAAGGTGGCTGCCAGCGCCACGGTGCGCTGCATGCCGTAACGCGGCAGCAGCCAGCGGCAGACCACGGTGCCCAGGATGTAGGTGAAGGACACCGAGCACATGATGAGCCCGTAGGCCCAGCGCGAGACCCCCAGCAGCTGGATGAAGATGAAGGACGAGGAGGCCAGCACCGTGAACAGCCCGCCGTAGGAGGCGCCCGACAGCGCCGACCAGGCCCAGAAGGTCCGGTGGCCCAGGATCTGGCGCCAGGTGGCCAGCAGCGTGGCGGGCTGCAGGGCCTGCGGGTTCTTCTGCGGCACGGTCTCTTCGAAACGCCAGACCACCAGGGCCAGTGCGCCCGCGCCGAACACGGCCAGTGCCAGCAGCGCCACACGCCAGCTGGCGATGTCCGTGAGCAGGCCGCCCAGCGGCCCGCTGAGGCAGGCGATCACGCCCAGGCCCGTGAGGCCCTTGGACATCACGCGTGCGCCTTCCACGGGGCGGTAGAGGTCACGCACGATGGCGCGCGCGCACATCACACCCGCGCCCATGGCCGCGCCCTGCAGCACGCGTGCGACGATCAGCAGCGCCATGGTGGGCGCCAGCGTGCTGAGCACCGAGGCCGCGACATAGGCGGCCAGGCCCCATAGCAGAATGGGCCGGCGGCCAAAACGGTCCGAGAGCGGGCCCCAGACCAGCTGCGAGAGGCCGAAGGCCAGCAACAGGGCCGTGAGCGTGAGCTGCGCCTGCGGCAGCGTGGCGCCGAAGCCCGCGGTCAGCGCGGGCAGGGCAGGCAGGTAAAGGTCGGTGGTGATCGGCTGCAGTCCCAGGAGCAGGGACAGCACGAGCACGATCAGGGCGGGGGACATGGCGGAAGCCGCAGCAGAGGAGGCAGACATCGCCAGCGAGACTACCAGATCAGTGCCTGCCCTGATCCCTCGCCCGGCAGCGGCTCGGCGCAACCCGGGACCAGGGCGAAGGCCGTGATCAGGGCGAGGAGGAGCAGGAGCCAGCGTTTCATGGGGGCATAGGATGTCTTGCGCGCCGGAAAAGTTCAGGCCGTCCCGAAATACCCCCAGATTCTGCTTGTGCGGTCTGGCATGGGTGGCCATAATATTGTTGAAATTTTCAACAATCAAATGCGCGCCATGTCCACCGTCAATTTCAGTGTTCCGGAAGACGTCAAGGATGCCTTCAATGCCGCATTCGAAGGGCAGAACAAGAGCGCCATCATCGCGGACCTGATGCGCGAGGCTGTGGAGCGTGCGCGGCGCCGGCAGCGCAGCATGGCGGCCTACAAACGCATCGCCCGCCGCCGGCAGCAGGCGCCCCGCGTCTCGCAGGGCCAGTTGCGGGCGGCACGTGAAGAAGGCCGGCCGTGACGGTGGTCCTCGATGCCAGCGTGGCCCTGAAGTGGTTTCTGGCCGATGCGGCTGGTGAGGATCACCTGGCCCAGGCCCTGGGTCTGCTGGGGCAGGTGGCCAGCGGGGAAGTGCGGCTGCTGCAGCCGCCGCATTTCGTGGCCGAGGTGGCGGCCGTGCTGGCGCGGCTCAAACCACAGCAGGCGCTGGACGATATGCTGGATCTGCTCGACATCGAATTCGAGACGGCCGACGACCCTGGCATCTACGCCCGTGCGCTGGAGCTGGCGATCCGGCATCAGCACCATGTCTTCGATACCCTGTACCACGCGGTGGCCCTGGAGACGCCGGGCGCGGAGTTCATCACGGCCGATGGCCGTTATTTCGAGAAAGCCAGGAGCGAGGGACGCATACGCCTGCTGGCGACGGTCTGAGCTTCTAGCGTCCGCGCAAAAACAAGGCGTCCAGGTCCTTCAAGGTCACCTGCCGCCAGGTCGGGCGGCCGTGGTTGCACTGGTCGGAGCGTTCTGTCTGTTCCATATCGCGCAGCAGGGCGTTCATCTCTTCCAGCGTGAGCTTGCGGTTCGCGCGCACGGCGCCGTGGCAGGCCATGGTGGCCAGCAGTTCGTTGCGTGCGCGTTCGATCACCGTGCTGCCCTCGTGCTGCCCCAGTTCGGCCAGCACGCTGCGCGCCAGTTCCACGGCATCGCCCTGCGCCAGTGTGGACGGCACGGCGCGCACGGCCAGGGTCCTGGGCGAGAAGGGTGAAATCTCCAGGCCCAGGGTCAGCAGCGTGGTGGCGTGGGCTTCGGCCGTGGCCACTTCCTGCGGCGTGGCGGCGAAGGTGGCGGGGATCAACAGGGGCTGGCTGGCAATGGCCTGCACGTCGAGCTGGTTCTTGAGGCGCTCGTAGACGATGCGTTCGTGCGCGGCGTGCATGTCGACCACGATCAGGCCCTGGGCGTTCTCGGCCAGGATGTAGACGCCCTGCAGCTGGGCGAGCGCGCGGCCCAGGGGCCACGTGTTTTCTGATCCCTCGCGGCCCAGGGGCCAGGCTTGTGCGTCTTCCGTTCGGGCTGAGCCTGTCGAAGCCCTTGGGGCCAGCCCTTCGACAAGCTCAGGGCGAACGGGGGCGGGCGGCTGTTGTCCGGCGGACGCCGGCTGCCAGAGCGCGCCCAGGTCGCGCACTTCATGGCCCCGGGCCGAGGTCTCGGCTGCTCCGAAATCAATAGCGGGCTGCGACCACGTTGGCGCGTAGGCTGAATTTTCTCCCTCTCCCCCTGGGAGAGGGGTGGGGTGAGGGCTCTCCGTCAGGCCCGCACCCGATGAACGCGGCGCGGCCAGGGCGCTTTCCACGGCATGGCGCACGGCCTGGTGCACTTCGCGGCTGTCGCGGAAGCGCACCTCGATCTTGGTGGGGTGCACGTTGACGTCCACGCGCGCCGGGTCGATCTCCACGTAGAGCGCGTAGACCGGCTGCTTGTGGCCGTGCAGCACGTCTTCGTAGGCGCTGCGCGCGGCGTGGGTAAGCACCTTGTCGCGCACGTAACGGCCGTTGACGTAGCAGAACTGATGGTCGGCGCGGCTGCGCGCGGCGTCGGGGATGCCGGCTCGGCCCCAGACCCGGACGCCATGGTAGGCGCCGGGCGCGGCGGCCGTCTGGAAATCCACGGCTACCGACTCGCTAATGAAGTCCTCGCCCAGCACGTCGGCCAGGCGCTGCTGCAGGGCTTCGGGCCCGCTGCATACGCGCCACTGCTCCACGAGCTTGCCCTCGTGCCAGATGGCGAAGCCCACGTCGGGCCGGGCTAGGGCGTGGCGGCGCACGGACTCGATGCAGTGCGCCAGTTCGGTGGCGTCGGTCTTGAGGAATTTGCGCCGCGCCGGCGTGCTGAAGAACAGCTCCTTCACTTCCACCGTGGTGCCGGCGCTGCGCGCCACGAGCCGGATCTCCCCGGTGCGGCCGTCCAGCAGAAAGGCGCTGGACTGCTCGGCCACGCGAGAGAGGATGGCACAGTCGGCAATGGAGTTGATGGCGGCCAGCGCCTCGCCACGGAAACCCATGGTGCCCACGGATTCGAGATCCTGCAGGCTGGCGATCTTGCTGGTGGCGTGGCGTTTCAGGGCGATGGGCAGTTCCTCGCGCGGGATGCCGATGCCGTTGTCTTCCACCGAAATCAGGCGCACGCCGCCGGCCAGCAGGCGCACGGTGATCTGGGTGGCGCCGGCGTCCAGCGCGTTGTCCACCAGCTCGCGCACCACCGAGGCGGGGCGCTCCACCACTTCGCCAGCGGCGATCTGGCTGATCAGCTCATCCGGCAGTTCACGGATGGGGCGGCGGGGGGCGGGGGAGAGGGGGGCGTTCACCGGGGCATTTTAGGCTGCGCGGAGCGCCCTGTTGCGGCTAGAAGCAGTCTTCCGATCTCGAGGGTCGGTTGAGCACTTTAGGCCGGCTGCGGTCACTTGGTTTCGGCGCTTGAGTCGACCCGTCTTGCATACGTCGGCTCGGTCTCATCTGACCGCGGCTAATTTCTTCACTGTGTCGCGAGCCAGGCTTGTACGCCTGGAGATCTCGCGAATTGAAATGTGCTCTTGTAATGCCAGCGCCTGATGACAGTCAATATCTCCACGTCAATCACTCCTGGTTGCCAAAAGTGGTTTATTCAAATACGCTCTTCTCTGGGGTTCTTTCTTAGAACTCAAAGGGCGGGATTCTTTTGCCGGTCTCCTGTCGACAAAAAATTGCTTAAGCAAAAAACGGAGGAATCATGGCTACACACTGGAAATATCTCCCCATCTTGAAATGGAAGCAGGGCGAACGCATTGCCTTGCAACATCTCACTTCGGCGCAGTGGGACGCGTTAGTTCCCCTTATTGAATTGCCACCAATAGTCGCGACTCCGGATGCAGCAGGCCTGAGGGCGGTGCTGCCTGCCTATCTGGCTAAGCTGGCTAGTGAGTTGAAGAAAACGTTCCCTGAGGGCGCGACATTTGCTATCGATGTGCGGTATGTGGCGCCAGCCTATAAAAGGCAGGTGCAGTTACTGCAGGTGATTTGTACGCAGCTAGCAAAACTATCAGAGCGAAAGATCATCCCAGTCATTACTCAGTCGATGCTCATCCAGCAACCGCAGGATTTAGGCGATCTGAAGACGTTTCCTGAGGTCGTGCTGCGCATCATCACCGGCTTTACGCAAGCCGACACGATTGATGAGATGGTAAAACTTTTAGCGAAAGAAGGCTTGACCAGATCGCGCTTGCACCTGTTGATCGATCAATTCTCGATCGTCAACGAGGCTTCGGCTGCAAGAGTGGCATTGGTAAAGCCTTACTTAGACGCCGCATTAGCTGTAAACGTGGCAAGCACAACCTTGGCTGGGGGGGCTTTCCCAATAAATCTAATGGGTATGGGACAGGGTGTAAAAGATCTGCCGCGAGTCGAGTGGCAAATCTGGAAGATCCTCCGAAAAGATGCCAAATACAAGATGATCAGATATTCTGATTACACAGTTAGCAATCCTGCTCCGGTTCCAGACATGGACCCGAAGATGGTGAACCCTTCAGTGGCAATTCGGTACGCGGCTGATGGGTTCTGGCGTTTGTTCAAGGCTGGTGGGTTCAAGAAAGGCAAGCCCAACCAATACAAAAACCTCTGCCTATTGCTGTTGGGTGACGCTATATATTCTGGTGCAGCATTCAGCTTTGGCGATGCCTGCTACGACAAGGCGGCGAACGCTAAATTAGGCAATGGAAATCCGAGCAGCTGGCGTCGGGACGCGACAAGCCATCATTTGGTCCTGACTGCTGCGGCCTTGTAGCCAACTTGTTACTTGACCTCGCTCGTAGTGTCTCTGAGACTCGGATGCGCAGGGAATCAAGGCTGAGTTCGGCTGCTAGGGAGTCATGCAACTGGCTTTTAGTGGCCTTCTTGGAGACGAATGCGCCGGTCTCTGATGTCAATGCATGCGCGGCTTCATCTCGCCATAAAAACATAGCGAGGCTTCGACTTTCTTGGCGCTCGTGAACACCTGCTTCACGTACTACTTCTGTGACTAGGTCACCATTTGAATGGCGACCTACGGCCCAGATGCCCCACCAAGAAGGCATGAGCTTGATTGCGCCTTGTGCGTGAGTCAGTCCCGTCACTAGCGTGATGCGATCAAAGACTCTGTTGTAGGCGTGGATCTGGTTGTGCAGGCGCCCGAAGTCGTCAAAGTCACTTTTTAACTCGAAGGCTTCCAAAATATCGCCCACTAGCGCAATGTCAACGCGCGAGGCACCTTGTTCAATCACAAGCTCCTCGTAAATAGAGGCGTGAGATTGCGCCACGCGATATGTGAGCTCGCGTATGACGTGGCAGCGAAGCTCTTTTTCAGTGATGGGGGCGGATGCCATGATTTGCATTATAGTCGGCATATTATGCCAAGAATATCTCGACCGCATTCGCGCCAAGCTTTGGTGGCAAGAGCGGCATTAAAGGAATACCTTTCCAAAAAAAGAGTCTCTGCTAGTGAGCTTGCTTCATCTGCAGGCGTGGCACAGCCGACATTGTCCCGGTTTTTGACGGGCCGCACCAAGAATTTGACGCGTGACATTCATGTTGTCTTGAAGTATGCCAGGATTGATGTTGTAGACGGCATAGGTGGTATGCTTGACCCACTGGATAACCCCAGGGTCAGAGAGGCATTTTCTAAAGTCTGGGATGGCTCCGACGCGGGGGCCGCTCTGATCGCCGATTTGGTTGAAGCATTAGCCCCTATTTTGTCCAAGCATTCAACGCAAGTATCCAGGAGAAAGCACTGAATATCACCGCCAAGTCTCTTTACGAGACAGTCAAAAAACTTGGGCTCACACGTGCCCAGGTACGGCGGCTCCTGCCCGATTGGTGGACTCCGGATATTGAGTCCACTTCAGATGGAGTAGCTGAGCTCGCACTTCACTTGAGTCGTCGTCTTAGTATTGACCTTCAATCGCTTCATCTGGGACGGATTGTTCCCAAAGGAGCCGTCTCTCGCCTCGCATTCAAGCACCAGGCTAACGTTGATGTTGACGCATTGTCTGCCGCTAGCTTCATTGCTTCATCTCTTTCACAGGCGGTTGTGGCCGCAATGGAGCGGCCATACCGACCGTTCCCGACAAATACTGTGCAGGTGCAAGAGGAGGCTCGTCAACTCCAAGGTGGAATGCTTAGTTTTGATGGCCTGCTTTCCTTATGCTGGCGATATGGTGTTCCAGTAATTCCTTTGCCCAATCTTCCAGTAGGAGTTCGCAAGATGGATGGAGCAGCTTTGCAGGTGGGGGATCGGCCAGTGATTGTTCTTGCGAAGAAGAAGTCCTCGCGAGCATGGCTAAGTTTTATCTTGGCGCATGAGATGGGGCATATCGTACGAGGACATCTGCAGCCTGGATCCAGCATAGTGGATATCTCTCTGCAAGAGACGGCTGAATATTCCTCAGAGTCTCTCGATGATCGTGAAGAAGCCGAGGCGGATGCATTCGCGTTGGAAGTTTTAGGAGGGCAGTATGTTGAGGAACAAATCGCCACGTGGTCGCGAGATGCAGAACCGGTCGAGCTCGCTGTAAATGCACGTGCTGCGTCGCAAGTTCATGGCATTGAAGCCGGCAACTTTATCTTGAGGCATGCTTTCAACACCAAGCGATGGCCAGATGCCGTTTCGGCTCTTCGATTCTTGAGTGAGGATCTGAATCCGCAGGACTCACTACTGTCGCATCTTCAACGGAATCTCAAGCTGGACCTGATTGCAGAAGATCTGCAAGATCTCGTATCGCAAGTCACTGGCTGGGATATAGCGGCCTAATCAACCGTGAGCCTGTTTATTGACGTTGACGCGATATGCAAACTGGCGCATTGGCAGTTGCTGGATAAGCTGCCCGCCCTTCTTGGGACGCCTATTGTCGAATGTGTCACTCTGAGTTCTGTGCGGTATCGTGCTCAAAGATGTTTATCTAAGCCTGATGGCAGGTTATTTCAGACGGCTGATGCCGCACAAGCGGTATTAGCTGCTGTTACTTCGATGAAGGCGCCGCTAGCCGCAACTGCTTTTGATCTGTCGGTCTTCGAGAATGCATCCGATATCGATCCGGGAGAGGCGGTGTTGTTAGCGGCAGTCATCGCAACGCCTGGAGCCCGTTTGCTTACTGGTGATAAGCGTGCACTCCGGGCAATCTCCAAGCTTGCGAGCATACGGCCTGTGCTTGCCGGCCGCGTTGTGATGCTCGAGCATGTCTTGCTTTTGGCACTCGATACCTACGGCTTAGATTGGGTTCGAAAAAGTGTGTGCCCACAAGCGGCTGTGGATAAGGCAATTTTTATTTGCATGGGTAGTAGATGTGACGCGCCGGAGATCTCGGTTCGAGAGGGTTTCGAGTCGTACTTGAATGAAATTCGCTGCGCTTGTGATCCCACTATTCTGATCAAATAGAGCCTCAAGAGTTCTGACCAGGAGGCAACTCAGTGTCTAGTTCCTCCGTGAGCAAACCGTCGAATACGCGCCAGCTCAGATATGCCCCAGCGCCCGCAACACCTTCTCCGGCGTGACCGGCTGTGACCAGACTTCCGCCTTCAGCGGGCGCAGCGCGTCGTTGATGGCATTGACCACCGCGCCCGGCGCGCCGGCGGTGCCGGCCTCGCCTGCGCCCTTGGCGCCCAGCACCGAGCTGCGCGTGGGCGTCTCGACGTGGGCCACCTCGATGTCGGGCATCTCGCTGGCCATGGGCACCAGGTAGTCGGCCATGCTGCCGTTGGTCATGAGGCCCTGGTCGTCGTAGAGGCACTCTTCGAACAGCGCGCCGCCGATGCCCTGCACGATGGCGCCGCGGATCTGCTCGTCCACCAGCTTGGGGTTGATGACACGGCCGCAGTCTTCCACCGCCCAGTGCTTGAGCAGCTTCACAAAGCCGGTCTCGGTGTCCACCTCCACATAGGAGGCCTGCACGCCGTTGGTGAAGATGAAAGGGTAGTCGCGCTGCGCATAGTGGCGCGTGACCATCAGCTCCGAGGTGAAGCCGGCGGGCAGCGTGTCCGGGCGGTAGTAGGCCACGCGGCCCAGCTCCATCAGGGGCAGCAGGGTCTCGCCGGTGGCGGCGTCTTGCACCGCGCCGTCGTGCACCTTCATGCCGGCGGCGTCGCGCTGCAAGATGGCCTCGGCCACCTTGAGGATGTTGCTGCGCAGCGCCAGGCCGGCCTGCAGCACGGCCTCGCCGCCGATGCCGGCGCCGCGCGAAGCCCAGGTGCCGCCGCCGTAGGGCACGGTCTCGGTGTCGCCCGTGACCAGGCGCACGGCGCTCATGGGCACGCCCACGGCGTCGGCGGCGATCTGCGCGTAGATGGCCTCGGTGCCCTGGCCCTGTTCGCCCACGCTCACCATCACGGCCACGCCGCCGGTGGGCTCCAGGCGGAGGGTGGCGCCATCCTGCGAGGAAATGCGCGCACCGCCCACGCCGTAGAAAGCAGCGCTGGGGTTGGTCAGTTCGATCAGGGTGGCAAAGCCGATGCCACGGTAGATGCCCTTGGCGCGCAGCGCGGCCTGCTCGGCACGCAGTGCGGGGTAGTCCATCAGCGCCTCGATCTTGCGCAAACACGCTTCATGCGAGAGTACTTCGAGTTTGATGCCCGAGGCGCCGGTGGCCGGGTAGGCGTGGTCGGGGATCACGTTGCGCTGGCGGAAGGCCAGCGGGTCCATGCCCAGCTTGGCTGCGGCCAGGTCCACCAGGCCTTCGGTCACCGCGCAGGCGATCGGGTGGCCCACGCCGCGGTACTGGCAGGTGGGGGTCTTGTTCAGGAACACCACGCTGAGCTTGGCGCGGTAGGCCTTGTGCCTGTAGGGGCCGCCGGTGAGGTTGACGACCTGGTTGCCCTCGATGCCGCTGGTGCGCGGGAACATGGAGAAGGGGCCGATGCCGGTGACGTCGTCGATCTCGAAGGCCAGGATGTCGCCTTCCTTGCTGGCGGCAATCCGGCCCTGGACGCGGTGCTCACGCGCATGGATATCACTGGTGAAGGACTCCAGCCGGTCGGCCACGAACTTCACCGGGCGCTTGAGCAGGATGGAGGTGGCCACGGTGGCGAAGTCGTCCGGGTAGGCGTGCACCTTGATGCCGAAGGACCCCCCCACATCCTTGCAGATCACGCGCACCGCCGCTTCGGCCAGGCCGAACTGGCGCGCGTACAGGTCCTGCATCATGTGCGGTGCCTGCTGCGAGTGGTAGACGGTGAGCTGGCCGGCGGCGGGGTTGTAGTCGGCGATCTGGCAGCGCGGCTCCAGCGTGACGCCGGTGTGGCGGCCGAAGTCGAAGGTGGCCTCGGCCACCACGTCGGCCTGGGCAAAGGCCTCGTCCACGCCGCCGGTGTCCAGGCTGCGCGCGAAGCACAGGTTGTCGCCGAGTTCAGGATGAATGACGGGCGTTTCAGGATTCAGCGCGGTGTTCATGTCCAGCGCGGCGGGCAGGGCCTCCCATTCCACCTGCACGTACTGCAGCGCGTCCTCGGCCTCGGCCCGGGTCTCGGCCACCACGGCCACCACGGGCTCGCCCTGCCAGCAGGCGCGCTCGATCGCCATGGGGTACTGCGGTGCCGACTTGATGCCGGCCAGGTGGGTGAGGGTGGCCACCCAGGGCTTGCAGATGGTCGCCAGGTCCGCGCCGTCGTAGACGGCCAGCACGCCGGGCATCATGCGCGCGTAGTCGCGCTCGATGCGCAGGATCTTCATGTGCGCCACCGGCGAGCGCCAGAACACCACATGGCCCATGCGCGGCAGCTCCAGGTCGTCGACGTACTGGCCGCGGCCTTCGGTCAGGCGCTCGATGTTGGGGCGCGGGATGGCCTGGCCGATGTGGCGCGCGTCCTTGAGCGCGCCACCCAGCGGCTCGGCCACCGGGGTGTGCGGGGCTTCGGCGCGGGTGGTCAGCGCGTCTTCGAGGGACCGTTGCAAAGCGCGGGATTCGGGGGCGTTCATGCGGGGGCTCCTTGGCGGCGGGCGGCCAGCACCTCGCAGACGGCGTCGACGATAGCCTGGTAGCCGGTGCAGCGGCAGTAGTTGCCGCTCATCCAGGCGCGCACTTCCTCGCGGCTGGCCCCGGGCTTGTGTTCCAGCAGCTCGCTGGCGGCCATCAGCATGCCCGAGGTGCAGAAGCCGCACTGCAGGGCGTTGTGGCGGATGAAGGCCTGCTGCAGGTCGCGGATGGCGCCGCGCTCGCTCAGGCCCTCGATGGTTTCCACGCGCCGGCCGTCGGCCTGCACGGCCAGCACCAGGCAGCCGCGCACCACCGTGTCGTCCAGCCGCACGGTGCAGGCGCCGCAGACGCCGTGCTCGCAGCCCAGGTGCGGGCCCTTGAGGCCCAGGCTCTCGCGCAGGAAGTCGACCAGGTGGGTGCGCGGCTGCACCGCGTGCTGGCCGCAGTGACCGTTGACGGTGAGGGTGACCGGGCGGGCGCCCGTGTCGAGTTCGTCGGGCGCTTCGTGGGTGGTGCTCATGGGGGTCCTCGTCGGCGTTCAGGCCTGCAGCGCGGGCTGCTGGGTCAGGGTGTGCAGGGCGCGCTTGAGCATTACCCCGGCCAGATGTTGTTTGGCGGCGGGGCTGTGGGTCAGGTCGCCTTCGATCTGCAGTTCGGCGCGCAGGGTCTGCAGCGCCTGCGCCAGCACGGCCTGGCTGAGGCGCTGACCGTCGAGCGCCTGCTCGGTGGCGGGCGAGCGCTGGGGCATGCTGCCGGTGCCCAGCCAGGCCAGGCGCACGCCGCCGAGCATGCCGTCCTGCAGGTGCGCGCTGGCGGCCAGGCCGACCACGGCGTAGTCGCCATGGCGGCGCGAGAGCTCGTCGAAGACGAAGCGCTGACCGCTGGTGGCCAGCGGGAGTTCGCAGGCCACGATCATTTCATTGGGCTGCAGCGTTGTCGTGTACAGGCCGGTGTAGAAATCTTTCGCGGCAATGCGGCGTTCACCCGCCACGCTGCGCGCCACCACCACGCCGTCGAGTGCCAGCAGGCAGGCCGGCCATTCGGCGGCCGGGTCGCCGTAGGCGATGGAGCCGCAGAAGGTGCCCAGGTTGCGGATGGCTCGGTGCGCGATGTGGGGGGCCGCCATCGCCAGCAGCGGCGCATGGCGCGCCACCTCGGCCGAGGCTTCGATCTCGCTGTGCGTGACCATGGCGCCGATGCGCAGCGTGTTGCCGCTGAACTGCAGGCCGCGCAGCGCGGTCACGCCTTGCAGGTCGATCAGCAGCGCGGGTTCGGACAGGCGCATGTTCAGCGTGGCCAGCAGGGTCTGGCCGCCGGCCAGCAGGCGGGCCTCGTCACGGTGGCGGTCGAGCAGGGCCAGCACCTCGGCGAGCTGCCGGGGGCGGGCGTAGGAAAAGGCGGGAGCTTTCATGGGCGGGGTCCTCGCGGCAGATGTGTAGCGTGCGTCGTGCTCAGCGCAGCCAGTGCGCGCCCATCCACACACCCAGCGCGGTGGAGGCCACGCCCGCGGCGAACCAGAGCAGGCGGGGTTTTTCCTGGTCGAACCAGCCGCCGGGCGCAGCGGGGTGGGCTTCGGCCCGGGCCAGGGCGGGCAGGCCGGCAGGCGAGGGCGCGGCCAGGGCCAGCGGCAGCGCAGGCACCGGCGCGGCGCTGAGCTGCGCCTTGAAGGCCTCGAAGAAGCGGTCGGCCAGCTGGCGCGCCGAGGCGTCGATCAGGCGGCCGCCGATCTGGCCCAGCTTGCCCGCCACCGAGGCCCGCGCGGTGTAGTCCAGGCGCGTGCCTTCGGCCACGGCGGCCAGGGTGATGACCGAGCTGCCCTTGGCGAAACCGGCGCTGCCCCCCGAGCCTTCGAAGTTGAGCGTGCAGCCCTGCAGCGGGCGCACGTCGGTGAGCAGCACCTTGCCGACGAAGTTGGCGCGCACGGGGCCGAGCTTGAGCAGCACGCGCGCGTGCATCTCTTCCGGCGAAATCTGGCGCACCTCCTCGCAGCCGGGGATGCACAGGCGCAGCATGTCGGGGTTGTTCAGGGCCCGCCAGACCTTGTCCGGCGTGGAGGGGATGGTCACGCTGCCTTGTAGTTCCATGGGCTGTCCTGTGTCGTCGAAGGATGCTTGGGGTTTGTCCTGATTCCGGCTTATTGACCAAGCGTTAAATTAACCCGGACTATCAAGCAAGCCCGTGACCACATCCATCCGTAAAAACCCTGTCAAACCCGTCGCCGAAGCGGCCGCGCCGCGGCGCCGGCTGTCGCCGGCCGAGCGCGAACGCCAGATCCTGGACGGGGCGGTGCGCTTCTTTTCCGAGCACGGCCTGGACGGGCAGTTGCGCGACCTGGCGCGCGAACTCGACATCACGCACACGCTGCTCTATCACTACTTTCCCACCAAGCAGGCCCTGATCGAACGCGTCTACGCCGACCTGTTCGCCGCGCGCTGGGAGAGCGAGTGGGAGGTCCTGCTGGACGACAAATCGCTGGACGTGGAGACCAAGCTCACCCGCTTCTACACCCAGTACGCCAAGCGCATCCTGGAGCGCGACTGGGTGCGCGTGTTCGTCTTCTCGGGCCTGAGCGACCGCTACATCACCGACCGCTATTTCGCCCTGCTGGGCGAGAAGCTCTTTCCGCGCCTGGTGCGCGAGAGCCGGCGCTACCTGGGCCTGCCCCATCGCGGCCCGCCCACGCCGCGCGAGATGGAGCTGCTCATGGGCCTGCACGGCAGCATCTTCTACATGGGCATGCGCCGCTGGGTCTATGGCCTGGAGATGGCCACCCCCAAGACCGACCCCTTCGACGCGGTGTTCGTGCACGACCGCGTGCTGGGCTATCTGCAGACCCTGCCCGAGGTGTTCGGCCAGGGCGGCAAACCCCGCGCCCGAAGCCGCAGCCCCGTGCTGGCGCTGGCCTAGACGTCCCACGAAGGAGAGATCACGATGGCCCTGTCACTCAACCATTTCTCGATCCGCACCACCGACATGGACGCCACACGGGTGTTCTACGAACAGGTGCTGGGTCTGACGGTGGGGCCGCGCCCGCCTTTTCCCTTTCCCGGCCTGTGGCTCTACAGCGGTGACACCGGCAGCTGGGCCAACGCCATGGTGCACGTGATCGGCATCGACAGGAACGACCCCGAGGGCCTCAAGCGCTACCTCGGCGACCGTGACGCCTCCTCGTTGCAGGGCAGCGGCGCGGTGGACCATATCGCGCTCTTCGCCCAGGGCCTGGAGCGTATGCTCGCGCACCTGAAAAAACTCGGCATCGAATGCCGCGAGCGCACCGTGCCGCTGATCGGCCTGCACCAGCTCTTCCTGGACGACCCCAGCGGCGTGGTGATCGAACTCAACTACCCGGCGCAGGAAAAGACCGAGCTGGACGCCAAACAGGCGAAAGCCGCCGCCTGATGGCACGCATGCTCGTCGCCGGTGGTTCGCTCGGTGGCCTGCTCGTGGCCAATATGCTGCTGCGCGACGGACACGACGTGACCCTGCTGGAGAAGGCCACGGGCTCGCTCGACGGCCGTGGCGCCGGCATCGTCACGCACCGCCCGCTGGTGACGGCGCTGTCGCGCTGCGGCATCACCTCGGAGGCGCCGCTGGGCGTGGCGATCGAGCGCCGCGTGGTGCTGGACCGCGCGGGCCACACCGTGGCCCAGGCCCGCATCCCGCAGGTGCTGACCTCCTGGAGCCGGCTGTACGCCATCCTGCAGGCGGTGTTTCCGGCCGAGCGTCATGTGCAGGGCGCGGCCGTGAGCCAGGTGCGCCAGACCGGGGCGGGTGTGAGCGTGCAGTGCGAGGACGGCCGCCGTTTCGAGGCCGAGCTGCTGGTGGCGTCCGACGGCATCCGCTCGGCGGTGCGCCATGCGCTCGCGCCGGAGGTGCCCATCCAGTACGCCGGCTACGTCGCCTGGCGCGGCGTGTGCGACGAGGCGGTGCTGTCCCGCCACACCCTGGAGACGGTGTTCGAGACCTTCGGTTTCGGCCTGCCGCCCGACGAGCAGCTCATCGGCTACCCGGTGGCCGGCGCCGGCAACTCGGTGGCGCGCGGCCAGCGCCGCTACAACTTCGTCTGGTACCGTCCGGCGCCTGACAACGGCGCGCTCCAGGCCCTGATGAGCGACGCCGACGGCCGGCACCATCCGCTGGGCCTGCCGCCCCACAGGGTGGACTGGCGCAACGTGGCCGCCGTGCGGCAGGCCGCGCGCGACAAGCTGGCCCCGCAGTTCGCCGAGATGCTGGAGAAGACGGCGCAGCCCTTTCTGCAGCCGATCTACGACCTGTGCAGCGAGCGCATCGCCTTCGACCGCGTCGCGCTGATGGGCGACGCCGCCTTCGTCGCGCGCCCGCACGTGGGCATGGGCGTGACCAAGGCCGCCGAGGACGCCATGGCCCTGAGCGACTGCATCGCCGCGCACGGCGCCACGCCCCAGGCCCTGCGGGCCTTCGAGCAGCTGCGCCGGCCGGCCGGCCAGGCGGCGGTGCAGCGCGCGCGCCGTTTGGGCGCCTACATGCAGTCGCACGCCCAGCCGGGGGCGACCGCCGATTCGATCGACCGCGACGCGCGCGAGGTGATGATGGAGACCGCCATCGACCTCTCGCCCGTCCCCGCATGACAACTCGACCTGGAATGCACCAGGCAGCTGGTATTTCTTTCAAACCCTGACAACCACCGGAGACACAAGATGACTGAGAAGACTGAGAAGCTTTCCCCCAGCAACCCGGGCCGTCGGTCCCTCATCGTCGGCGGCGCGGCCGTCGCCGTGGCGCCGGCCTGGATGGGCGTGGCGCGGGCCCAATCGACCCCGATCAAGATCGGCTTCCCGGTGCCGCTGACCGGCGCCTTTTCCGCCGAGGCGCAGGACCAGGTGCGCGCCGCCGAGATTGCCATCAAGGACTTCAACGAGGCCGGCGGCTACAAGGGCCGCAAGGCCGAGCTGCTGGTGCGCGACGACAAGCTCAACCCGGGCGAGGCGGCGACCCGCACGCTGGAGCTGATCGAGAAGGACAAGGTCGACTTCGTGGTGGGCTCGCTGTCGGCGGCCACCCAGCTCTCCATCAACGCGGTCTGCCGCGACCGCAAGGTGCTGTTCAACTCCATCAGCCAGTCCGACGCCATCAACGAGGCCAAGGACTGGAGCCTGTACACCTTCCACGAGGCGCTCAATCCGCATCTCACCGCCGGCGCGGTGGCGCGCTACGCCTTTCCGAAGTTCGGCAAGAAGGTGGTCTACCTGACCGCCGACTATGCCTACGGTCACGAGATGGTGCGCGGCTTCCAGCGCGCCGGCCAGGCCCTGGGCGTGCAGACCCTGGCCGACATCCGCCACCCCATCGGTGCGGCCGACTACTCGGCCTTCCTGCCGCGCATCCAGTCGCTCAAGCCCGACATCCTGGTGCTGTGCAACTTCGGCCGCGACCTGGTGAACTCGGCCAAGCAGGCCACCGACTTCGGTATCAAGGCCAACACCAAGATCATCGCGCCGGTGCTGCTGTACACGGCCCGCCAGGCCGGCGGCGCCGATGCCTTCGAGGGCATCCTGGGCGGCACCTCCTACTACTGGGGCATGGAGGACAAGATCCCGGCGGCCAAGGCCTTCAACGACAAGTTCCGCAAGGCCAACGGCGGCGCCGTGCCCTCGGACTACGGCGCGCTGGGCTACGCCGGCGTGCGCAGCGTGCTGCAGGCCATGCTCAACGCCAACTCGACGGAGTCCCTGAAGGTCAGCATCGCCCTGCGCCAGCTGCGCTACAACTGGTACAAGGGCGAGCAGTTCTACCGCAAGTGCGACCACCAGTCGGTGCAGTCGGTGGTGATCGTCGAATCGAAGTCGAAAAACATGAAGGACAAGTACGACGTCTTCAATGTGCTGGCCATCGAGAACGCCGACGAGAAGAACCTGCGCAGCTGCGACGAGCTGGGCCACAAGATCTCGACCTGATCCACGGCGCTTTCCGTTCCCGCGGCGCCTGTGTGCCGCGGGATCTTCCTGATTCCACAGAAGCAACCGCATGCTAGACATCTCGCCCCAACTGTTGGCCCTGCAGTTGATGACCGGCATCGCGCTGGGCGCCATCTACGCCCTGCTGGCGATCGGCCTCTCCCTGATCTTCGGCATGCTCACCGTGGTGAATTTCGCCCACGGCGCCTTTTTCATGGTGGGCGCCTTCCTCGGGGTCTACTTCCTGGGGATCACCGGCAGTTTCTGGTTCAGCCTGCTGCTGGTGCCGCTGGCCACCGGGGCCATCGGCCTGGTGTGCGAGCGTTTCCTGGTGCGCCCGCTGTACGGGCGCGGCATCGACTACCCGCTGCTGCTGACCTTCGGCCTGTCCTATGTGCTGGTCGACGCGATGCGCCTGCTGTTCGGCATCGAAGGCATGCCCAGTTCCACGCCCGCCGCGCTGCGCGGCTCGGTGTTCCTGGGCTTCGGGTATTTCCCGCTCTACCGCCTGTTCCTGATCGGCGCCACGGCCGCCATCGTGCTGGCCCTGTGGCTCTTCATCGAGAAGACACGCTATGGCCTGATCATCCGCGCCGGCTCGCGCGACCCGGAGATCGTCAAGGTGCTGGGCATCGACATCGCGCGCGTCTGGCTGCTGGTCTTCGGCATCGGCACGGCCATCGCCGGCCTCTCGGGCCTGTTGGCGGCGCCCACGCGCGCGGTCAACCCCGAGATGGGCATTCCCATCCTGGCCGAGTCCTTTGTGGTCACGGTGGTGGGCGGCATGGGCTCGCTGCCCGGGGCGGTGGTGGCCGGCCTGCTGGTGGGCATCGTCTTCGCGATGACCTCGCTGGTGGCGCCTGCGTACGCCGAACTCTCCATCTTCGTCCTGATGGCCGTGGTCCTGCTGATCCGCCCGCAGGGCTTCTTCGGCAAGGCCGGACTGATGAGCTGACCGAGCACCATGAAAAAATTTCTGATGTCCCCTCTCACGCTGGCGCGGCAGCACCGCGTGGCCTCGGCCCTGCTGTTCCTGCTGGTGTTTCCCTTCCTCATGCCCTACGACGCGCTGTCGGTCAACATCCTGATCTTCGGCCTCTACGCGGTGGGCTTCAACCTGCTGTTCGGCTACACCGGCATGCTGTCCTTCGGCCACGCGGCCTTCCTGGGTGTCGGCTCCTATCTCGCGGGCATCGCGGTGGTGCACGCCGGCTGGCCCTGGTGGGCGGCGATCCTGGCGGGCGTGGCCTCGTCCTGCGGGGTGGGGCTGGTGATCGGTTTCCTGGCCATCCGCACGCGCGGCATCTATTTCTCCATGGTGACGCTGGCGCTGGGCCAGATCGTCTACTACGCCTTCTACAAGGCCGACCGCTGGACCGGCGGCGAGAACGGCCTGCGCGGCGTGAAAGTGGAGTTCATCGAGCTGCCGGGCATTTCGATCAACTTTCTCGACCCGCTCAACAAGTACTACGTGATCTACGCCTTCGTGGCGCTGGCCCTGTGGTTCCTCTCGCGCGTGCTGAGCTCGCCCTTCGGCGCCGTGATCGAGGCCATCCGCGAGAACGAGAAGCGCGCCGCCGCCTGCGGCTACGACGTGGCACGTGCCAAGCTGCTGGTCTTCGTGCTCTCGGCCGGCATCTGCGGCCTGGCGGGCACGCTGCGCGCGCTGCACCTGTCCATCGTGCCGATCGACTCGCTGCACTACCTGCAGTCGGGCCAGGCCGTGATGATGTGCCTGCTGGGCGGCATGGGCACCTTCTTCGGTCCCTTCGTCGGCGCCGCCGTCTTCCTCTACCTGGAGGATGTGATCACCAACCTCACGCGCTACTGGATGGGGGTGGTGGGCCTGGTCTTCATGGTCTTCGTGCTGTTCTTCCCCAAGGGCCTGTGGGGCACGCTGCTGCACCGGCTGGAGCGCTGGCAGCGCAGCCAGGGAGGTGCTGTATGAGTGATACCCCTATCCTCGAAGTGCGCCACGCTTCGCGTTTTTATGGCAAGTTCAAGGCGCTCAGCGATGTGAGCGTGTCCTTCCGCGCCGGCGAGCTGACGGCCATCATCGGGCCCAACGGCGCCGGCAAGAGCACATTCTTCAACGTGATCAGCGGCGGCGTGCCGCCCAGCGCGGGGCAGGTGCTGTTCCAGGGGCAGGACATCACGGGCATCGCCCCGCACGAGTTCGCCCGCCTCGGCATTGCCAAGAGCTTCCAGATCACCAACGTCTTCAAGCACCTGAGCGCCCACGAGAACGTGCGGGTGGCGCTGCAGATGCAGACCACGCGCTTCCAGCTGCTGCGCCCGCGCCAGCATTACGTCGAACTCATCGAGCGCGCCGATGCCCTGCTGGCGCGCGTGGGCCTGCAGGCCTGCCGCGACAAGCTCGCCGGTGACCTGGCCCATGGCCAGCAGCGCTCGCTGGAAGTGGCCATGGCCCTGGCTTGCGAGCCCAGGCTGCTGCTGATGGACGAGCCCACCGCTGGCATGTCGCCCGAGGAGACGCTGGTGATGATGGCGCTGATCCGCCAGCTCGCGCAGGAACGCACCGTGATCCTGGTCGAGCACAAGATGAAGATGGTCATGGGCCTGTGCAGCCGGCTCATCGTGCTGCACCACGGCGAGCTGCTGGTGGATGGCACGCCCGAGGAGATCCGCAACAACGCCGAGGTCAGGCGCGTCTACCTGGGCCAGGGTTAAGGAAGATCATGCTGAAAGTCCAACAACTCAACGCCTGGTACGACCACAGCCATGTGATCCAGGGCCTGGATTTCGAGGTGCGTGCCGGCGAGATCGTCACGCTCATGGGGCGCAACGGCGCCGGCAAGACCAGCACGCTGCGCACCATCATGGGTCTGGTCGGCAAGTGCCGCGGCCAGGTTGTCTTCGACGGCCAGGACCTGCTGGGCCAGCCGCCGCACGTGCGCTTCCACCACGGTCTGGCCTATGTGCCCGAGGAGCGGCGTATCGTGCCGGGCCTGACCGTGCTGGAGAATCTGCAGCTCGGCCTGCTGGCCAGCCCGCGCCGCGGCGAGATGACCGCCATGATCGACGAGATCGCCGAGACCTTCCCGCGCCTGAAGGAGCGCCTGCACCAGGAGGGCACCTCGCTTTCCGGCGGCGAGCAGCAGATGCTGGCGATCGCCCGCGCCATGATGGCCAGGCCGCGCATGATCCTGCTGGACGAACCCTCCGAGGGCATCATGCCGCTGCTGGTGCACGAGATGTTCCAGCTCTTCGTCCGCATGAAACAGGCCGGCACCACCATCCTGCTGGTGGAGCAGAACGTGGAGCGCTCGCTCTCGATCTCCGACCGCGCCTACATCCTGGACCAGGGCCGGATCGTGCACCAGGGCGACGCCGGCGAGCTGCTGCGGAACGCCGAGATCCAGGAACGCTACTGCGCGGTCTGAGAGGCTGAGAGCAAATTGCCCATGGCCGCTCATCCCCCGCAAACACCCCCACTCGGCGTTGCAAATGCTCGCCGTAGCCCGAGCTATGGCTGTGCTTTGCGCCTTGATCGGGGGCGTTTGCAGGGTCTGCTCGACCACGGTCAATTCACTCTCGGCCTCTGAGCCGGCCGCAGGTCGGGGCAGGGTGGGACTGAGATAATCCCCCCCATGGAAATACTCGCCTTTCTGATCGACTTCATCCTGCACGTGGACAAGCACCTGGAGGCTTTCGTGCAGAGTTACGGCGCCTGGGTCTACGCGCTGCTCTTTCTCATCATCTTCGTCGAGACCGGCGTGGTGGTCATGCCCTTCCTGCCGGGCGACTCGCTGCTCTTCGTGGTGGGGGCCATGTGCGGCGTGGGGCTGATGAGCTACCCTCTGTCGGTGGGGCTGCTGTTTGCCGCCGCGGTGCTGGGCAACCAGAGCAATTACACGATCGGGCGCTACTTCGGCCCCAAAGTCTTCCAGTGGGAGGACTCGCGCTTTTTCAACAAACGGGCCTTCGACCAGGCGCATGCCTTCTACGAGAAGTACGGCGGCATCACCATCGTGGCGGCGCGTTTCATGCCCTTCCTGCGCACCTTTGCACCCTTTGTGGCCGGCGTGGCCGAGATGACACGTGCCAAGTTCCTGTTTTACGACGTACTGGGTGGCGTCCTGTGGGTGGGTGGCATCATCACCATTGGCTATTTCTTCGGCAACATCCCCTTTGTGAAATTGCATCTGGACAAGATCATCTGGGCCATGATCCTGATACCCGGCCTCGTCGTGCTCTACGGCGCCTGGAAGGCCCATCGCAAGTCGCGCAGCGCCTGAGCATTCGCGCGGTGGGGTGGATGAATGACCAGCTTGCCGGCAGTGGCCGGCTGTGTGCATCATTGGGTCAGTTCAGGCCGGCTGCCACGATGCCGGTCGTCAGCAGGAAGGTGCAGACATGCCACGCAAGAAAGCCGACACAGACAGCCACCGCCGCCACGAGACGCCCAGCATGAAGGCGGTGCCCGAGGCTGAGGAAGTGCTGGTGGGCCTGGTGCTCAAGCGTCCTGGCGGCTACTACTGGAGCCTGACGGATGGCGGGCGCGAATTCGGCCCTTACGACAGCTTCGAGGAGGCCCAGGCCGATATGGAGGCTGCGGCCGACCTGGAAGCCCCGGAGCCCGGCGAGAGCCTGCAGGAGGCCGAGAGCGAGCTGGGCATCGCCGACTGGATCGACCCTGAAACCGGCGAACCCGCCGAGGGATTGTCGCCCCCGCATCTGGACAACGACTGAATGTGCGAATAAATCTACTGCGCGGGCCGATGGCGGCGTTGCGCAGTGCTCATTCCCTCGCCTATCGTTTCGATATGTCTCGGTCATTGCGCGCTGGGCGCCTTGCCCTCGGCCCGCTCGCTACGATTTCTTCACACATTCAGGACCCCAGTCGTCAGAACCTGGCGAACACGCCCCAGGGCGAGTGGGTCAGCGCCACCGAGACCATGAAACCGTAGCAGGCCAGCGCGCCGATGTAGCACAGCGCCCTGGCCTCCCGCTGGCGCGCGTATTTGAGCGTCAGCATGCCCAGCCCGATGTAGAGCAGCAGCACGGCCAGCTTGATCTGCAGCCAGTGCGTGACCAGGGGGTTGAGACGCAGCTCCCACAGCAGCCTCAGGGCCGCGGCGAGCAGGCCGGTGTCGACGATGGCGCTGAGCCGGCCCAGCATGGGGTGCAGGGGCCAGCGCTGGCGGGCCAGCACGGCGGCGCCGCGCACCGCGAACAGGGCGCCGCTGCTGAAGGCCAGGCCCATGTGCAGATGGCGCAGGGCGGGGTAGTGGACGATCCAATCCATGCGTGCAGGCGGCTGCGGTGCTAGACGCTGCGGTTGCGCGCCAGCGGCGGGTTCTTGGCGAAGTAGCCCTCGATGCCACGCATCAGCGCGTCGGCCAGTTGCTTCTGGTAACGCTCGCTGTTGAGCTTGGCTTCTTCTTCGGGGTTGCTGATGAAGGCGGCTTCCACCAGCACGCTGGGGATGTCGGGGGCCTTGAGCACGGCAAAACCGGCCTGCTCCACGCGGGGCTTGTGCAGCTTGCCCACCCGGCCGATCTCCTGCAGCAGGGTGCCGCCGAGCTGCAGGCTGTCCTTGATCTGCGCGCTGGTGCTCATGTCCAGCAGGGCGCGTTGCACCTGGGCGTCCTTGGCCTGCACGTTGATGCCGCCGATCTGGTCGGCCTTGTTTTCCTTGGCCGCCATCCAGCGTGCGGCGCTCGACGAGGCCCCGCCGTGGCTCAGCGCGAACACGCTGGCGCCCTGCGGGCGCGGGGTGTAGAAAGCGTCGGCGTGGATGCTCACGAACAGATCGGCCTGCACCTGGCGTGCTTTCTGCACGCGCACATGCAGGGGCACGAAGAAGTCGCCTTCGCGTGTGAGGTAGGCGCGCAGGGTATGGCCGTTGATGCTGCTGCTGTTGATGCGGTCGCGCAGGTGGTGCGCCAGGCGCAGCACCACGTCCTTCTCGCGTGTGCCGTTGCGGCCGATGGCGCCCGGGTCCTCGCCGCCGTGGCCGGGGTCGAGCGCGATGATGATGAGGCGGTCGGTCTGGTTGCCGACGCCGCCGCGCGCGGGCAGGGCGGGCACCGGGGGGGTGTCGGCGTGGCGCGCGATCAGATCGCCCAGCGGATCAACCGCCGAAGCGGGCGGGCGGGCCACCTGGGGTCCCAGATGCCGGGCGATCAGCTGGGCCAGGGGGTCGGGCGGGGTGGTGGGGTAGAGGTCGAAGACCAGGCGGTGCTGGTAGGGCTCGATGGGCTTGAGCGTGAAGACCTGGGGTTTGATGGCCTGCTTGAGATCGATCACCAGGCGCACCACACCCGGTGCGTACTGCCCCACGCGGATGCCGGCGATGTTGGGGTCCTCGGGCAGCACCTTGGCCACCAGCTCGCGCAGGGCCGGGTTGAGCTCGATCCCCTCGATGTCCACGGCCAGGCGTGGCGGCTGTCCGATGAAGGTCTGCCTGGCCTTGAGCGCGGTGTCCGATTCCAGCGTGACGCGTGAGTAGTCCTCGGCCGGCCAGACCCGCACGGCCACGATGGCCGCGCCGTGCGCGATATGGGCACGGCCCAGCAGCAGCACCAGGGTGCCGGTCTGCAGCAGTTCGCGCCGCTGGATCATGCCTGCACCTCGCGCAGGCCCTGCAGCAGCGCGGCACCCGTGGGCGTGCGTGCCGTCAATGTGGCCAGGCGTGATTCGTCGGCCTGCACCTGCAGCTCGACGGCGAGGTCCGCTACAGGCAGCAGGCCGGCGGCCTTCTCGGGCCATTCAGCCAGCTTGAGGCCGGGGCTGGCGAAGAGGTCGCGAAAGCCCGCGTCCTCCCATTCGCGCGGGTCGCTGAAGCGGTAGAAGTCGAAGTGCCAGATGTTCAACACCGTTCGCCCTGAGCTTGCCGAAGGGCGGCTCCCGGCTTCGACAGGCTCGGCCGGAACGGGGACAAGAACCTCATACGGCTCGACCACGGCATAGGTGGGGCTCTTGATGCGGCCCGGCACGCCCAGGGCCCGCAGCAGGTGGCGCACCAGGGTGGTCTTGCCGGCGCCCAGGCTGCCCTGCAGTTCGATCAGGGCGTTGCGCAGGGACGGCTGCGCCGCCAGCACGGCGGCCAGGGCCTGCGTGGCGGACTCGTCAGGCAGGACGCGGGTTTCTACAATGGCTTCGTGACGTTCAGCAGCAGTCAATTCATTTCCCGGATACGGGCCTGGGCCCGTGAACTCGGATTTTCCCAAATCGGCGTGGCCGGTGTCGATTTGTCGTCCGCAGAAGAGGGTTTGCGCGCCTGGTTGTCGCGTGGTTTCCACGGTGAGATGGCTTATATGGCCACCCACGGTCTTAAACGCGCCCGCCCGGCCGAACTGGTGCCGGGCACGGTGAGCGTGATCACCGTGCGCATGGACTACCTGCCGGCGAGCAGGCCCGAGGGCTGGCAGGCCATCGAGTTCGAGCGCCTGCAGCGCCCCAGGGAGGGCGTCGTCTCGCTCTACGCCCGGGGCCGCGACTACCACAAGGTCCTGCGCGCGCGCCTGCAGCAGCTGGCCGAGCGCATGGCCACTGAGACCGGGCCCTTCGGCCACCGCGTTTTCACCGACTCGGCCCCGGTGCTGGAAGCGGAACTTGCCGCGCGCAGCGGCCAGGGCTGGCGCGGCAAGCATACCCTGGTGCTCAACCGCGAAGCGGGCTCCATGTTCTTCCTGGGCGAGATCTATGTGGACATCGCCCTGCCGGCCAGCGAGCCCACCAGCAACCATTGCGGCAGCTGCGAGGCCTGCATCACGGTCTGCCCCACCCAGGCCATCCTGGGCCCGGGCCGGCTCGATGCGCGGCGTTGCATCTCCTACCTGACCATCGAGCACGCCGGCCCCATCCCGGTGGAACTTCGCCCGCTGATGGGCAACCGCATCTACGGCTGCGACGACTGCCAGCTCATCTGCCCCTGGAACAAGTACGCGCAGCGCAGTCCCCTGCCGGACTTCACGCCGCGTCCCGGCATGGGCGGGGGCGATCTGCTGGAGCTGCTGGCCTGGAGCGAGGCCGAGTTCCTGCGCCGCACCGAAGGCAGCCCGATCCGGCGCATCGGCCATGAGCGCTGGGTGCGCAACATCGTGGTGGCTCTGGGAAATGCCTTGCGCACGGCGCATGACCCTGCGATAGTCGTGGCACTGCAGCGGCAGCTGGAGCAGGGCAGCGCCCTGGTGCGAGAACACGCGGCCTGGGCCCTGGCCCAGCAGCCGCAACCGCAGGCCCCCGCTTGAGTGACGGAGTCGGAACATGACCATGCAATACACCTACGTCTCGCCCCAGTTGCCGGAAAACAAGATGCGCATGTACCCGACGAAGGTGATCAACATCATCGGCGGGCCAGGCTGCGAAAAGTCGCTGTTCACTGCCGCCATCATCCTGTACCTGCACCTGCACCACAAGACGGTGGAACTGATACCGGACTACGCCAAATCGCTGGTGTGGCAAAAAGACTACGAGGCCCTGCGCAACCAGTACAAGATCGCGCAGGAGCAGTTCCACATGCTGGAGCTGCTCGACGGCCAGGTGCAGTTCCTGGTCGGCGAATGCTCGCTGCCGCAGGTCCTCTACTACAACGAGTTCTATCCCGACAACATCTGCGACACGGGCAAGACCCGCAAGCAGATCCTGGACTGGTACAAGCAGCACAACAACATCAACATCATGGTGGAGCGCGGCGAGCGCAAGTACATTCGCACCGGACGTTTTCAGGACGAGGAACAGGCCAGGGAAGTGGACCGCGGCATGCGCGCCCTCTTGCGCCGCGAGGGCATTGCATTCACGCCACTCAAGCCCGACCTGGAGGCCATTCACGCCTTCATGGCCGAACAGCTCAAGTCCTGAGCACGCCCAGCGCGAACGACAGGCTCACCACGCCCAGCAGGGTGGACAGGGTGACCAGGCCGGCCACATAAGCCCCGTCGTAGCCCATGCGCGCGGCCAGCACATAACAGCTGGAGGCCGTGGGCAGGGCCGAGAAGGCCAGCAGGATGGTGGTCTGCACCGGCGACAGGCCGAAGGCCCGGGACAGGCCCAGGGCGACCAGCGGCAGCAGCAGGTGCTTGATGGCCAGCACGGCCACGGTCAGCGCCTTGCCCCGGCCCAGGCTGGAGAAACGCAGGCCGGCGCCCGCCGCCATCAGGCCCAGCGCCAGCGAGGCGCCGCCGATGCGGCTGAGTGTGGGATCGGCCCAGACCGGGACCCGGAAACCCAGCACATTGGCGATCAGCCCCGACACGGTGGCGACGATCAGCGGGTTGCGCAGCAGCTCGCGGCCCACGCTGCGTTGCGCGTGGCGCGCCATGGGCCAGACCGCGCCCACGTTGAACAGCGGCACACAGAAGCCGATCAGCACCGCCAGCAGCAGCAGGCCTTCGGGGCCGGCCAGGCGGTCCGCCAGGGCCAGGCCGATGAAGGAGTTGAAGCGGAAGGCCACCTGTGCGCTGGCCGCGTGCAGGCGTGCGTCGACGTGGCGGCCGATGAGGGGCAGGAAGGGCAGGGCATAGGACAGGGCGATGCCGATGACGCCCATGGTCAGCGCGGCGCCGATCAGGCTGGAGGCAGCACCCAGGTCCAGCGGGCTGCGCACGATGCTGTGGAACAGCAGCACCGGGAAGAGAAAGTAATAGACCAGGATCTCGACCTGGTCCCAGACCGGGCGGTTCAGCGCCGTGTAGCGGCAGACCAGATAACCGCACAGGATCAGGGAGAAATCGGGGAAGAGCAACTGGGCGTAGTTCACAGGGCAAGAATACCAGCGAAGCCCGCCCCGAGGGTGCCTGCAGGGGCCATCACGTACGTGGATACCCGACTAACCTCCGGCCCCTGGCGGGCCTAGAATCCACCATCCCTTACTGGTTCAGGAGACCCTCACCATGTTGCGACGCGCTCTCTTCGCTTTCAGCC
Organism: Curvibacter fontanus; assembly: GCF_054780335.1. Classification (NCBI taxonomy): domain Bacteria; kingdom Pseudomonadati; phylum Pseudomonadota; class Betaproteobacteria; order Burkholderiales; family Comamonadaceae; genus Curvibacter; species Curvibacter fontanus. Next base: position 23,675 of record NZ_BAAGWN010000006.1, on the reverse strand, counting down.
TGCTGGCAGCCGCCGGCTCCGCTATGGCCCAGGCTTACCCCCACAAGCCCATCAAGCTGCAGGTGCCCTTCGCACCCGGTGGCACCACCGACATCATCGCGCGTGTCATCGCCGAACCCCTGGGCAAGGCCCTGGGCCAGTCGGTCGTGGTGGAGAACAAGGCGGGCGGCGGCGGTGTGGTGGGCGCCAATGAGACCGCCAAGGCGACGCCCGATGGCTATTCCCTGGGCATGGCCACTGTCTCGACCACGGCCGCCAACCCGGCCATCAACCCGAAGATCCCGTACAACCCGATGGCGGACTTCACGCCCATCATCAACATCGCGGCCACGCCCAACGTGATCGCGGTGCACCCCGGCTTCCCGGCCAAGGACTACAAGGGCTTCATTGCCGAACTGAAGAAATCGCCCGGCAAGTACTCCTATGCCACCTCGGGCACCGGCGGCATCGGCCACCTGCAGACCGAGCTCTACAAGAGCCAGACCAAGACCTTCATCACCCACATTCCCTACCGCGGCGCGGGCCCGGCGCTCAACGACACGGTGGCGGGCCAGGTGCCCATCATCTTTGACAACCTGCCCTCGGCCCTGCCCTTCATCCAGTCCGGCCGTCTGACAGCCATCGTGGTCGCCGCGCCGCAGCGCCTGGCCGTGCTGCCCAATGTGCCCACCTTCAAGGAAGTGGGCCTGGAGCCGGTGAACCGCATGGCCTACTACGGCATCTATGGCCCCAAGGGCCTGCCCAAGGAGGTCGTGGACAAGATCAACGCCGGCGTGCGCAAGGCGCTGGAAGACCCGGCCGTGCGCAAGCGCATCGAGGACACCGGCTCCCTGATCGTGGCCAATTCGCCTGCCGAGTTCGCTGCCCAGATGAAAGCCGAGTACGAGGTCTACAAGAAGGTGGTGGAAACCGCCAAGCTGCGCCTCGACTGAGCGCGTGCCGCCGGGCATGGACGATACATCCATCGATGCCTTCGTCGATGCCCTGTGGCTGGAGGAGGGCCTGTCGCGCAACACGCTGACAGCCTACCGCCGCGATCTCACGCTTTACGCCCGCTGGCTCACGGCCCGCGGGCGTACGCTTCTGGAAAGCACCGAGCCCGATATCAACGCCTATTTCTCGGCCCGGCACGCGGCCACGCGCGCCACCACGGCCAACCGCCGCCTCACCGTCTTCAAGCGTTACTTCCGCTGGGCATTGCGCGAGCGCCGCATCAACGCCGACCCCACCCTGCGCCTGCAGGCCGCCCGGCAGGCCCTGCGCGTGCCCAAGACGCTGACCGAGGCCCAGGTGGAAGCCCTGCTGGCCGCCCCCGGCGAGAACACGCCCCTGGCCTTGCGCGACCGCACCATGCTCGAACTCATCTACGCCAGCGGCCTGCGCGTGAGCGAGCTGGTCGGGCTCAAGACCTACAACGTCAGCCTGTCCGAACATGTGCTGCGTGTCTTCGGCAAGGGCAACAAGGAACGCCTGGTGCCCTTCGGCGAGGTGGCTTCCCACTGGCTGCAGCGTTACCTCCAGGAGGCGCGCCCGGCCCTGCTGGCGGGCAAACAGACCGACGACCTCTTTGTCACCCTGCGCGGCATACGGGCCGGCGAGGCCATGAGCCGGGTGATGTTCTGGATGATCGTGAAAAAACACGCCCTGGCCGCCGGCATCACGGCGCCGCTCTCGCCGCACACCCTGCGCCACGCCTTCGCCACCCATCTGCTGAACCACGGGGCCGACCTGCGCGCCGTGCAGATGCTGCTGGGCCACGCCGACATCTCCACCACCACCATCTACACCCATGTGGCGCGCGAGCGCCTCAAGTCCCTGCATGCGCAGCATCACCCACGCGGATAAGAGCCTGTTTACGGTCTCGCAGGGGTCCCTGCGAAACCGTGAACAGGCTCTATGATCAGGCGATGATCACTGTTCACCACCTCGAAACCTCGCGCTCGCAACGCATCCTCTGGCTGCTCGAAGAACTGGGCCTGCCCTACGAACTCAAGGTCTACGCGCGTGACCCGCGCTCCCGCCTGGCCCCGCCGGAGCTCAGGCAGATCCATCCCCTGGGCAAGTCGCCCGTGATCACCGACGGCGAGGAAACCATCGCCGAGTCCGGCGCCATCATCGAGTACCTGGCCGAGCGCTATGGCGCCCAGGCCGGCGCTGAGCTGGCGCAACTGGTCCCCGGGCCGGGCACGCCGGCGCACCGCCAGTGCCGCTTCTGGATGCACTACGCCGAGGGTTCGCTGATGAACTGGCTGGTGATGAAGCTGGTTTTCATCAGCATCCCGCGCCAGCCCATGCCCTTTTTCGTGAAACCCATCGCGCGCCAGCTCTGCGCCACGGTGATCGCCAAGCTGATCGAACCCAATGTGCTGGATGCGCTGGCCTTCATGGAAAGCCACCTGTCCCGCAACACCTGGTTTGCCGGCGAGGCGCTGAGCATCGCGGATTTTCAGATGAGCTTTGCCGTGGAGGCCGCGCTCACACGCGGCACCGACATCACGCCCTACCCCCATGTGCGGGCCTTCCGCGAACGCATGAACGCCCGCCCGGCCTACCAGCGGGGGCTGCAGCGCGGCGGCCCGGTGATCGCGAAGTTCTAAGCCGAGGCCGGGTCCAGGTTCTCGGCCCAGCTCAGGGCCTGCAGGTGAGCCCAGTTGACCTGGTGGTTGGAGAGATGCAGCTGTGTGGCGGCGCGGGCAAAGGCCGCCTCGTCGGCCGACTCGCAGGCCAGCGTCAGCTCCAGGAAGGGCGCGAACATGCCCTTGCGCTGCAGCAGTGCGTCGGTCACGTGGGCCGAGAGCGAGATCGACTCCAGCGCCTGCTCCATGGGCAGGCCCAGCATGGTGTCCAGCAGCGAGAACACGCCGACCACAAAGGCGTCGTCGGCCTCCTCGGGCGGCAGCAGTTCGGCCGAGAGCAACTCCATGAGCCGGCCGCGCACCACGGCCATATTGCCCACGGCCGGCGAGGTGCCGCCCACGCGCGAGGTGGTCATCAGCAGCGCGGCCCAGCGGAACAGCTTCTGCATGCCCAGGATCATCACCGCGTGGCGGAACGAGGTGATCTCGCAGCTCAGGCCGAAACCGGCCGAGTTGATGAAACGCAGCAGGTTGAAGGACAGCGTGGGGTCGCGCTTGAGCAGTTGCTCGATCTCGCCCACCTCGGCCTGGCGCCGCACCAGGTTGATCAGCTGGATGATGTTGGCCTGGGCCGGGCGCAGGGTCTGGCCCTTGACCAGCACCGGCGTGGCGAACCAGTACCCCTGGAACAGCTTGATGCCGTGCCGCGCGGCCCGTTCATACTGCTCGGCCGTCTCCACCTTCTCGGCGATCAGCCTGGCGCCGCTGTGCTTCTCGGCAAACTTCACCAGCGGATCGATCACCTCGGGCTTGATCTGCTGCATGTCCACCTTGATGTAGCTGGCCAGGGGCAGCCAGGCGGCGTAGGGCCGGGCCAGCATGAGCTGGCTGAAGGCCAGCTTGAAGCCCTTGCGCTTCACCTCCGTCAGCATGGGCAGGCGTGCCTCGATCTCGGTCGGGCCATGGCCCGCCACCGGCGGGACTTCCAGCACCACGCGCTCGGGGTGGATCAGTTCCAGGTGCCGCCCGGCCAGGCTCTCGTGCGTGCAGTTGATGAACATGGTCTTGCGGCCCATGAGTGACTGGTGCTCGGCATGGGAGAGCACATTGAACAGCAGCTCGGCATCACTGGCGGCGGTGTGCGTGTTGGCGTCCAGCGAACGGTCGTAAAGCTCATAGCCGATGACGTTGCGCCCCTCGTCCAGGATGGCCTGGCGGGCGATGGCGGTCTGGTCGCCGGTGGCTGGCGGCGTAGAGGCTTCGGTGGGCGTGGTCATGATGGTTCTGGGTGTTTGCCGATCATTCTATTGACGTTTTCGGTGTTCACGACACCTTCCCGTTCGGGCTGAGCCTGTCGAAGCCCTCCGACAGGCTCAGCCCGAACGGATGCAACGCAACGTCACCCGTGACGACATTTTCACTCGGGCGATAATTTCGCCACCATGGAACTGCGTGCACGCTGCCTCGAACTGCTGGCCCTGGCCGACCCCGTGGCCAAGGCCGCCGGCGTGGCCGCGCTGGACCGCACGGGCCCGATCGACTGCGTCCGTGAGTTCGCCGAACCGCCCGGCGTGCCCGGCCGCAGCGAGCGCCCGCGACTGCTGCCCCATACCCGGATCAAGACCGGCTCTCTGGCCACCCCACGTGGCCATGCGGCCCTGGTGCACAGCATCGTGCACATCGAGCGCAACGCCATCGACCTGGCGTTGGACATCTGTTGGCGCTTTGCCGGCCTGCCCGAGGCCTTCTACCGCGACTGGCTGCAGGTGGCGTTTGAAGAGGCTTACCACTTCACGCTCTTGCGCAATCACCTGCTGACGCTGGGCTTCGATTACGGCGACTTTCCGGCCCACGACGGCCTGTGGTCGATGGCGGAGCGCACGCGCGGTGATTTGCTGGCCCGCGTGGCGCTGGTGCCGCGCACGCTGGAAGCCCGGGGGCTGGACGCCTCACCGGCGGTGAAGACCAAGCTCGTCTCCATCGGCGACCATCGCGCCGGGGAGATTCTGGACATCATCTTGCGGGATGAGATTGGGCATGTGGCTACCGGCAACCGGTGGTATGCGTGGGCTTGTGCTCAACGCGGTCTCGACCCCGTGCGTACCTATGCCGAGTTGACGGTGAAGTACGAGGCGCCTAAGTTGAAGAAGCCGTTCAATCTGGATGCTCGGCGGGCTGCGGGCTTCAGTGATGCTGAGCTGTCTGCGCTGCAGGCGGACTGAGCTTCTTTGCTGCGCATGCCTTGGCAGGCGTGGCAAGCCGGGTCTCGCCCCGGCGGGCGAGGTACTTTTCTTTGCTTCGCCAAAGCAAAGTACCCAAAAGAAAGGCGAGCCGGATTCGTCGTCCCTGCGCTGCGCTACGGGCACGCTGCGTTGCTCGGAATCGGCGGGAAGCGCAGAAACTCGCTGCGCTCAAACATCTGCGCTTCTTTTTCCGCCGCTCCCTGCGCTACTCGCCTCCTCATTACGGCGGGGAGTCCAAACAGCAAACAACCGAACCAGTACGTGCCATGGCGCGTACTGGTGATCGTCTCAATGGTCAAGCAGTGAGCGGTCTTGCATTTGAATTGACAGCATCCAAAAGCGATATGCTGAAACAAGTTCACTGGCCTGCGAATGGCTGCCACGCGTTGTACTCCACTTCTGTCCCATCCTTTTCTTTTCGCTTGCCTGTGACGACCTGCCATGTCTTGCCCGTGTCACCATCGAGCAGGAATGTGTGACGAACAGCGAGACCGGATGTGAATAGCTGGAATCGAGGTTTGATAGGTTGTAGGACTGGGGGGCGGTCGAATACCATCATTTCTTCCCACGCGTTATCGTCGTCGGAAGTTCTGACTAGCTGCCAAACCTTGCCTGTATAACGATCAAGTCGAAAGGTCCATCGGGCCGCGAGTGTTGACTGCATTACTTCAAATCGAGCACCTGGAGCTGTAGTCGTGAGTTGATGACTACGGATGTTGACATCAACGTCAGCAGCCATGGTCGATGAACAGAGTGCAATCAATGTGATCGAAGCGAATCGAAAGATGTTGCTCATTGATTTTCCCTTGATTGTTCTAAGTGAGTCTTATATCAATATTCCGTTTGACCGTCCAATGGCGTGTCCTTGTTGTCTCCGGTATTTGGTTCTCACGCCGTAATGAGGAGGCGAGTAGCGCAGGGCCGGGCGGATCAGGGGCGCGCATGTTTGAGCGCAGCGAGTTTGCGCGCACCCCGCCTGGGCCGAGCAACGCAGCGTGCCCGTAGCGTAGCGGAGGGTCGACGAATCCGGCTCGCCTTTCTTTTGGGTACTTTGCTTTGGCGAAGCAAAGAAAAGTACCTCGCCCGCCGGGGCGAGACCCGGCAAAGCCACGATCACAAGCCCGCTGGCACAAGTGCATCAACGGGTTGGTCGCCCCCGCTTGCTTACGCGGCGATGTCGATGTACTCGACTTGGCTGGCGCCTGCGGGTACGGGCAAACCGTCTTCGCGCAATCCTTCGAGATGGAAGGCGATGGCCTCACGGATTTCAGATTCGACCTCGGCGACGGTTGCGCCAGTCGCCACACACCCAGGCAGGTCGGGCACATAGGCTGAGTAATTTCCTTCGGCTTTTTCAATGACGATTGCGTAGCGCATAAAACCTCACTTGAGACCAGCCTGCTTGAAGATACTGTTCAGCGTACCCGACGCCAAGTCGTCGCTTGGCTTTCCAGGAACGGTGACGCGGCCAGGCTTGTTCGCGTGCTTGAACTGTCGATGACTCCCCCTTGTCGCCACCAGGCTCCAACCATCGTTTTGAAGGATGCGTAGAACCTCGCTGACTTTCATGACAAAAGGATATCAGGTATCCGTCCGCCACCAGCCCTGGGAAAATCACCCTCTTTACAATCCTCCTCAATCCCCGAAACCAGAGACGGAACAAGAAAATGGCAATCTACGAGCTGGACGGTCAAGCCCCCAAACTAGGCAAAAACGCCTACGTCGCCGACAGTGCCCAGGTCATCGGCCAGGTCACCCTGGAAGAAAATGTCAGTGTCTGGTTCGGCACCGTCATCCGCGGTGACAGCGAACACATCCACATCGGCCGCAACACCAATGTCCAGGACGCCAGCGTGCTGCACGCCGACCCCGGCGTGCCGCTGACCCTGGGCGAGAACGTGTCGGTGGGCCACCAAGTCATGCTGCACGGCTGCACCGTGGGCGACGTTCACTGATCGGCATCGGCGCCATCGTGCTGAACCACGCGAAGATCGGCCAGAACTGGTGGGGGCGGGCGCGCTCGTGACCGAGGGCAAGGAATTTCCGGATGGCTCCATGATCCTGGGCAGCCCGACCAAGGCGGTCCAGCAGCTCAGCCCAGAGCAGAACTCGTCGTTGCANTTCACTGGCACTCGTCTGCCCCTCGCTGTGCCATGCGGCGTTGCAAATGCTCGCCGGGCCTACGGGCCCGTCTGTGCTTTGCGCCTTGCCTGCCGCAGCGCTGGTCAGCCGCTTGCCGGCGATCTCACAGATTCAGTCTACTAGCCCAGGCGGCCAGCCTGGGCTAGGAGTGCGCCTGGATTGGCGCTGTTTGCACCCCGTTCGCACCTGAGAAATTAGTGTGAGCAGGCCCTGGCTCAGACTGCTTCCCCATCGATTCACAGAGCGTGTCACTTCATCCCGTTGCGCTGCGCCAGTTCCACGAACAGGCCGGACTGGTCCAGATCCCTCAGGCCGTGGTCCACGCCCTCGGCGTACAACTGCTCCAGGAGCGCCGTGATGGGTGCGGTGAAACCCATGCTGGCGGCGGTTTCCATGGCATTGCGCATGTCCTTGAGCTGCACGGTCATGTAGGCGCGCGGGGCGAAGTCGCGCTCCACCATGCGCTGGCCATGCACCTGCAGGATGCGGCTGTCGGCAAAACCGCCGCTGATGGCTTCCCTGACCTTGGTCGGGTCGGCGCCGCCTTTCTGGCACAGCAGCAGGGCTTCGGCCACGGCGCCGATGGTGATGCCCACGATCATCTGGTTGGCCAGCTTGGCCAGCTGGCCCGAGCCGCTGGGGCCCACCAGGGTGGCGCGTCCCAGTGCGGCGAAAACGGGTTTGGCCCGCTCGAAGGTGCTGGTCCGGCCGCCGGCCATGATGGCCAGGGTGCCGGCTTCGGCGCCCAGGGTGCCGCCGGAGACCGGGGCGTCCAGGTGGGTGATGCCCATGCCGCCCAGGCGTTCGGAATGTGCGCGGGCCTCGGCCGGTTTGATGGAGGACATGTCGATCAGCACGGTGCCGGGTTTCATGGCGCCGGCCACGCCGGTCTCGAACAGCAGCTGCTCGACCACGGGGCCGTGTTCCAGCATGGTGACGACGAATTCCGCACCCTGCACGGCCGCGGTGGCGGTGTCGTGCACCGAGGCGCCATGGGCGGCCAGGCCTTCGGCCTTGGCGCGCGTGCGATTCCAGACGTGCACGGTGTGGCCGGCGTCGCACAGGCGGCGTGCCATCGGGTAGCCCATCTTGCCGGTTCCCAACACGGTGATGTTCATCTTGTTACCTCCAGATATGCCAAGATAATCCTATCCCAGCGAAACCGCACCATTGTCTTTCATCCGGAGCCCTGACATGAAAAAATTCGCCCCCGCCTGGCTGGACCGCATGTACAACAACCGTGCCCTGGTGCCCGAGCATGCCATGCATTTCGCGCGCTGGGCCGACGCCTCGGAAGACGCGCGTGAAGCCCATGCCTGCCAGACCGGCATCGCCTATGGCGACGGCCCCATGGAAAAGCTGGATGTGTTTCCCAGCAACCAGCCGGGCTCACCCGTGGTGGTCTTCATCCACGGGGGCTACTGGCGCTCGCTCGACAAGTCCGAGCACTCCTTCATCGCCCCGGCCTTCAAGAACCCGGGGGGCTGCGTCTTCCTGCCCAATTACGCGCTGTGCCCGGCCGTGACCATCCCCCAGATCACGCTGCAGATGGTCCAGGCCCTGGCCTGGATCTACCGCAACGCGAAGCGGTTTGGTGGAGACCCGAGCCGCATCTATGTGGTGGGCCACTCGGCCGGCGGCCACCTGGCGGCCATGCTGCTGAGCTGCCTCTGGCCGGCTTACGGCAAGGACCTGCCGGCCGACCTGGTCAAGGGGGCCTTGTCCATCTCAGGCCTTTACGACCTGGAGCCCATCCTGCACACGCCCTTCCTCAAGGACTCGCTGCGCCTTACGCCCGAGCAGGTCCGCCTGGCCAGCCCGGCCGGGCTGCCGGCGCCCAAGAAGGGCGTGCTCTATACCGTGGCCGGCGCCGAAGAGAGCGCCGAGTTCATCCGCCACAACAGGCTGATCCAGCAGGCCTGGGGCAAGCAGGTGGTGCCGGTGTGCGAGACCATCCCCGAGCGCAACCACTTCAGCGTGCTGGAGGACCTGACCGCGCCCTGGCAGCACTTGCACCAGTTGGCGATCCGGCTGGTCTTTGGCAAGGTCTGAGTCCGACACCGGGTCCCAGGCGCATGTCCTGCACCTGGGAAAACCCGGAGGGGTCGCGGCAAAGATGCGGGCCCCCAGGGCTCTTCTGCGGCAGGCGCGCAACACTGCCGCTGCTCTTTGCGGAATCTTTCGCTGTCCTCGTCAGGGTGCTGGCTAAACTTCCCATCCGTGGGGACGAGCGAAGTGCGCAAGACACCTCGCCGCTGTGCGCCGAACAAAGAGCGAGACAAAAAATGAGACCCGAAGAGTATCTGCTGGCGAGCCACGCCATCCATATCGAGATGGGCCGGCTCGCGGAGCGCCTGCTGGAACTGGCGCGCTTCCGCTGTGCCGAGCCCTCCAATCAGGCCTTCCTGAACCTCATGAACCGTCAGGCCGAGCTGCTGGAAACGCTGACCGAGATGCACGACAGGGCATCGACCGATTTCAGGAGTTCGTCCGCGCGCATGCCGCTGAACTGAGGCGCGAGCCGGACACACCCGGGGGCTTTCCTACAATGGAGGCATGTCCTCTGTACTGCCGCCCACCGGCGCCCCTTCTTCCCTGTTCCCCTCCCACGCCGAATCGCCCCTGCTGGCCAGCCTGAACGCCGAGCAGCGCGCGGCCGTGGCCTTGCCGGCCGTGCCGGCGCTGATCCTGGCCGGGGCGGGTTCGGGCAAGACGCGGGTGCTGACCACGCGCATCGCCTGGCTGCTGCAGACGGGCCAGGTCTCGCCCGGCGGGGTGCTGGCCGTGACCTTCACCAACAAGGCGGCGCGCGAGATGATGACGCGCCTGCAGTCCATGCTGCCCGTCAATGTGCGCGGCATGTGGATCGGCACCTTCCACGGCCTGTGCAACCGCCTGCTGCGCGCGCACCACCGCACGGTCGGCCTGCCGGCCACCTTCCAGATTCTGGACACACAGGACCAGTTGAGCGCCATCAAGCGCCTGTGCAAGCAGTTCAATGTGGACGAGGAACGCTTTCCCCCGAAGCAGCTGGCCTGGTTCATCGGCGGCTGCAAGGAAGACGGCCGGCGCCCGAACATGGTGGAGGCCAGCGACCCCGACACGCGCAGGAAGGTCGAGGTCTACCAGCTCTATGAAGACCAGTGCCAGCGCGAGGGTGTGGTGGACTTCGGCGAGCTGCTGCTGCGCAGCTACGAGCTGTTGCGCGACCACGATGCCGTGCGCGAGCATTACCAGCGGCGCTTCCGCCACATCCTGATCGACGAGTTCCAGGACACCAACAAGCTGCAGTACGCCTGGATCAAGCTGCTGGCGGGTTACACCCCGGCCGGCACGCTGCGCGACGACGGCGGTGCAGCTGCCGTGCTGGCCGTGGGCGACGACGACCAGAGCATCTACGCCTTCCGTGGCGCGCGCGTGGGAAACATGGCCGACTTCGTGCGGGAGTTCAATGTGCAGCACCAGATCAAGCTGGAGCAGAACTACCGCAGCTGCAGCTTCATCCTGGACACGGCCAACGCGCTGATCAGCCACAACAAGCACCGCCTGGGCAAGAACCTGCGCACCGACCAGGGCGCGGGCGAGCCCGTGCGCGTCTACGAATCGGTGAGCGACTACGCCGAAGCGCAGTGGATGATCGACGAGATCAAACATCTCGTGCGCGAAGGTGCGAGCGCCGCACGGCCGCCCGAAGGCGAGAGGGCCCCCTCGGGGGGCAGCGCAGCACACGAAGTGGCAAGCGTGGGGGCTACGTTTTCTCAGAAGGAGATCGCCGTGCTCTACCGCAGCAATGCGCAGAGCCGGGTGATCGAGACGGCGCTGTTCAACGCCGGCCTGCCCTACCGCGTCTACGGCGGCCTGCGCTTCTTCGAGCGGGCCGAGATCAAGCACGCGCTGGCCTACCTGCGCCTGCTGGAGAACCCGAAGGACGACACCAGCTTTTTGCGTGTGGTGAACTTCCCGCCGCGTGGCATCGGCGCGCGCTCCATCGAGCAGCTGCAGGATGCGGCGCGGGCTGCCAACAGCTCGCTGCACGATGCGGTGAGCGCCCTGCCGGGCAAGGCCGGCGCCAATCTCGGCGCCTTCGTCGCCAGGATCGATGTACTGCGCGAACAGACGCAAGGGATCACCCTGCGCGAGATCATCGAGCTGGTGCTGCAGCACAGCGGACTGGTCGAGCACTACCAGGCCGAGCGCGAAGGCGCCGACCGCATCGAGAACCTGGAGGAACTGGTCAACGCGGCCGAGAGTTTTGTGAGCATCGAGGGTTTCGGCCGGGAGGCGGAGGCGCTGCCGGACGTACCCCCACCCCAACCCTCCCCCGGAGGGAGAGGGAGTGAATGGCCCCCTCTCCCTCCGGGAGAGGGCGGGGGTGGGGGCACGCCAGACGACACCGGCGAAGTCATGTCTCCGTTAGCCGCCTTCCTGACCCACGCCGCTCTCGAAGCCGGAGATAACCAGGCGCAGGAAGGGCAGGAGGCCGTGCAGCTGATGACCGTGCATGCCAGCAAGGGCCTGGAGTTCGACGTGGTGTTCATCACGGGCCTGGAAGAGGGTCTGTTCCCGCACGAGAACGCCATGAGCGACTTCGACGGCCTGGAGGAAGAACGCCGCCTGATGTACGTGGCCATCACCCGCGCCCGCCAGCGTCTGTACCTGAGCCATTCGCAGACACGCATGCTGCACGGCCAGACCAGGTACCACATCCGCAGCCGTTTCTTCGACGAGCTGCCCGAGGAAACGCTCAAGTGGATCACGCCGAAGAACCAGGGTTTCGGCAGCGGTTTTGCACCACCGGCCTCAGGCTACAGGCACCAGCGTGAAGGCTGGAGCGAGGGTTGGAAGGGCGGCAATCATGGCCGCGACACGGGCAGCAGCCCGGCCCCGATGGCATCCAAGGCGCAGGAAGCTGCTACCGGCCTGAAACTCGGCATGCGGGTCTTCCACAACAAGTTCGGCGAGGGCACGGTGCTCACGCTGGAGGGCTCGGGCGACGATGCGCGTGCGCAGATCAACTTCCCGCGCCACGGCACCAAGTGGCTGGCCCTGTCGGTGGCCAAGCTCACGCCGGTGGTCTGAATCCGCGCGCGTCGGGCAGCGCCTCGGCCCGAGGGCTTCACGAAACTGTCACGCGGTTTTTATAACATGCGTGTGCCTGCTCCAGGCTTCGTGTCCAACCCGCTGAAAGTCCCGCCATGCCGACCCTGTCTTCGCTGTCCCGCCGCCAGGCGCTCCAATTGCTTGCCAGTTCGCCTCTGCTGCCCCTGGGGACGCTGGCCTCCGGCGCACTGCTGACCGGCTGCGCGACAGGCGGCGCCACGGCGGCAGGCGGTGACTTCCTGTCCGCCAGCTTCACGGCCATGGCCGCGCCGACGCTGGCCGATCCGGCGGCCATGGCCGCCACCACGGTGGCCTCCGGCCTGCAGGTCCGGCGCACCGACGGCAGTGTGCAGAGCTACAAGCTGGCTTATCGGCCTTTCTTCGTGACCGGGGACCTGGTGCCGGACGGCAAGGGGGGGCAGCTGTTGGCCGGCGGCTACTACGACATCCTGAACCGTCCCATCGTCGACAGGTCGGCGCCGGGCAAGGAACGCCAAGTATTTTCGGATTGCCCGGACGGCACTTCGCTGCTGCAGCTGGCCAATCCCAAAGTGCCCGGCATCAAGGGCAAGGCGCTCTTTGCCGTGGTGCAGTTCGAGTACGCCACCCGCAATCTGGGCGGCGCCAAGACCTATGGCACGCTGCCGTCGCCGATCGCCGTGCTGACCCTGGACCAGGATCAGACCACCGGCCAGCTCAGCCTGGTGAAGTACCACAACGTCGATACCTCGTCGGTGCAAGGCTTGTGGATCACCTGCGGCGCCAGCCTCTCGCCCTGGAACACCCATCTGTCCAGCGAGGAGTACGAGCCCGATGCCTTCAACCCCGGCGACAAGCGTTTCAAGGCTTTCAGCAGGAACCTGTTTGGCGACGAGAGCGTCGCCAACCCCTATCACTACGGCCACCTGCCGGAAGTCACGGTGCACCCGGATGGTTCGGGCTCGATCGTCAAGCACTTTTGCCTGGGCCGGATTTCGCATGAACTGGTCGAGGTCATGCCCGACCAGCGCACCGTTCTGATGGGCGACGACACCACCAACGGCGGTCTGTTCATGTTCATCGCCGACAAGGCTGCGCGCCTGTCCGCCGGTACGCTGTACGTCGCCAAGTGGGAGCAGACCTCCGCTGTCGGTCCGGGCAGCGCCACGCTGTCGTGGATCAAACTTGGTCACGCCAACAGTGACGAGATCGAAGCGCTGGCGAACAAGCTCAAGCCGACCGACATCATGGACGTCAAGACGGCCGATCCGCGCGATGCCGGCTACACGAAGATCCGCTACGCCGGCAAGGACAACTGGATCAAGATCGCGCCGGGCATGGAGAAGGCGGCGGCTTTCCTGGAGACGCACCGTTACGCGGCCCTGGCGGGCGGCAGCATGGGTTTCACCAAGATGGAGGGCACCACCGTAAACGCGCGCGACAAGGTGGCCTATTCGGCCATGAGCTACATCCAGGAGTCCATGGTGGACGGCACGACCGACATCAAGGTGCAAGGCCCCAAGTCCGGCGCCGTCTATGCGCTCAACCTCAAGGGCGGGCAGCAGGACCGGGCCGGCGCTGCCATCGACAGCACATGGGTGCCGGTGGACATGGCGGCTCCCGCAGCGCTAGTGGGCAAGGACCTGGCCATGCCCGATGCGCTGGGCAATCTGTCCCATGCCGATCACATTGCCAATCCGGATAACATCAAGTTCTCCGAGAAGCTGCGCACCTTGTTCATCGGTGAAGACAGCGGCCGCCACGTCAACAACTTCCTGTGGGCCTACAACGTCGATACGCAGCGACTGTCGCGCATCCTGTCGTGCCCGGCGGGTGCGGAATCGACCGGCCTGCAGTCGGTCGATGCGCTCAACGGCTGGACCTATATCATGAGCAATTTCCAGCACCCGGGTGACTGGGAAAAACCGCTGCACGACAAGGTCAAGGACGTGCTGGACCCGCTGGTCAAGGCGAATTACAAGGACCGCTTCGGTGCTGCGGTGGGCTACCTGACGGCCGACCCGGCCGGCCTGAAGCTGTAACCTTGGCGGCCTTAGCCCGCCAGTCCCACGAACATGTCCTGCACGTCGTCGTGGGCGTCGAGGGCGGCGAGGAAGGCTTCCACCTCCTCCAGCTGCTCGGCGCTCAGGCTGGCCGGGTCCACGGGGTTCTTGGGTTTGTAGCCCAGCTTGGCCGAGAGCACGGTGAAACCCTGGGCCGGCAGGGCGCGGCTCACCAGGTCCAGGTCGGCGGCATCGGTGATGAAGAGCGCCACACCGTCTTCACCAGGCGCTTCAAAGTCCTGCGCACCCGCCTCGATGGCGGCCAGTTCCGGATCGGCGGCAGCGGCAGAGGCTTCGGCCTCGATCATGCCCACGTGGTCAAAATCCCAGGCCACCGAGCCCGAGGTGCCCAGCTGACCCTTGCGGAACAGCACGCGCATCTCGGGCGCGGTGCGGTTCACGTTGTCGGTCAGGCATTCCACCATCACGGGTACGCGGTGCGGGGCAAAACCTTCGTACATCACGTGTTCGAAGTTCACCACCTCACCGGTGAGGCCGGCGCCCTTCTTGATGGCACGCTCCAGCGTGTCCTTGGGCATGGAGGCCTTGCGGGCCTGCTCCACGGCCAGGCGCAGGCGTGAGTTCAGGGCAGGGTCGGCGCCGCCGCGTGCGGCGACCATGATTTCCTTGGCCAGCTTGCCGAAGAGCTTGCCCTTGGCGTCGGCGACCTGCGCCTTGCCTTTTGCTTTCCACTGCGCGCCCATGTCGGAACTTCCTTGTGCTGATGGCGCGCTCACGCGCCGGTGGGATTCAGGGGGTGGCTGTCGGCTCGTTGCCGGCGGCCGCGGCGGGCGGTTCATCGTCGGCGACAAAGCTGTCGCGGAAGGTGAACCAGATCGAGCTGAAGAACATGGCCGCCAGCAGCATGGCGGTGGGGAACATCAGCGTGTGCATCAGGCCGGGCTGACCCAGCATGACAGTGAGGACCATGACCACCATGCCCACGCCCATGAACAGGCCCAGCCAGGCCAGTGTGTAGAGCGTGAACGCACCGAAGTTGCGCGTGCAGGCCACGAAGCTGAAGAACAGGCTCTTGCCCGGGGAGACGCCGTGCCAGTGCACCAGGGCCGGGGCGTGCCAGAACAGCATGGAAAAGGGCAGGTAGATGCCCATGACGATCCACATGGCGTTCTGGAAGGCGGCCGATTGCAGCAGCTCGGGGCTGAGTTCGCCGCCCACCAGGTACATGCGGGCAAAAGCGCCGCCGTCGGCCAGGGCCGAGGCGCCCAGCATGACGAGGAAACCTGCGGCATACACGACACCGAGCAGGACCATGGCGCGCGCCTGCTGGCGGCCCGCGCGAAAGGCGCTGATCAGGATGGTGGGCATGGGGAACCTGCCCAGGGAGGCTTCACGCGTGGCGGCCATGAGGCCCAGGGTGGCGGCCGGCAGCAGCACCAGGGCCAGCACGCTGCCCACATAGGGGACCAGGCTGGCCACCGAGATCAGCGTGATGAACATGAAGAACAGGCCCGCCAGCGCCAGCGGCTGCCGCCAGAAGGTGCGGACGCCGGCGCGTGCCCAGGCAAAACCGGTGCGGGCGGGGACGATGTTGAGTTTCATGCGGGGGTCGCTTCGAGGAGTTCGGCCGCATGCAGCGGGTGCAGCACGCGCTGCCTGAGCACGCGTTCGAAATGCGTGGGGTCATGCGGCTGCAGCATGCTGGCCTCGCGCGGCAGGTGGAAATCCCACAGGCGCGAGATCCAGAAGCGCAGGGCGCCGGCACGCAGCATGGCCGGCAGCAGCTGGCGCTCGGCCGCTGTCAGGGGGCGCACGGCGGCGTAGGCTTGCACAAAGGCGGCGCTGCGCTCCGGGTCGGTCTCGCCCGTGACGAGGTCGACGCACCAGTCGTTCAGGCAGACGGCCAGGTCGAAGAGCCAGGTGTCGATGCCGGCGAAATAGAAGTCGAAGAAGCCGCTGAGCTCGGGCGCGTCGGCCGGGCCGTCGAACATGACGTTGTCGCGGAACAGGTCGGCGTGGATGGGTCCGCGCGGCAGGGCCGTGTAGGCGGGCGATGTGGCCACGTGGTTCTGGTAGGCCAGCTCGCCGCGCAGCAGGGCGGCCTGCTCGGCGGCTATGTGGGGCAGCACCAGGGGCACGGTCTCGTTCCACCAGGCCAGGCCGCGCAGATTGGGCTGGCGGCGTGCGTAGTCGCGCCCGGCCAGGTGCATTTTCGCCAGCATGCCGCCCACGGCGGCGCAGTGGCTTGCCGTGGGCTGGAGTTCGTGCTGGCCGCGCAGGCGGTTCACCACGGCGGCGGGTTTGTCCTTGAGCCGGTGCAGGATGTCGCCGTCGCGGTTGGCGGCCGGGTCCGGCACCGGGATGCCCTGCAGCGCCAGGTGCTTCATGAGGTGCAGGTAGAAGGGCAGCTGTTCGAAGGTGAGACGCTCGAACAGGGTCAGCACGTACTGGCCCTGGTCGGTGGTGGCGAAGTAGTTGGTGTTTTCGATGCCGCTCTGGATGCCCCGCAGTTCCTGCAGTGGGCCGAGCTGGAGGCCTTGCAGCAGGATGTTGGCCTCGTCGAAAGAGACTTCGGTAAAGACAGCCATCGGATCAATACTTCAGGATGTTCCACCCGCCGGTGCCGCTGCGTTCGCGGTCGGTGCTGGCGGGGTTGCGGTTATTGCTTTCGGGCGCGACCTGGTAGGCCGGGGCATCGCCCTTGGGCTGAACGGTGATGCTTTTGGTCTCGCCGCCCACGCGCAATTCGTCGATGCGCGCGCCCGCGTCTTCGTGGCGGATGCGCTCGATCTTCTGTTCGGTGCCGCCGGGCGGGGGCGGGGCGACGTCGCGGGGCAGCGCCGCAGGCTTCTGGGCCAGGGCCGCGGCTGCCGCCAGGCCGCACAGGGCCACCAGCAGTTGGGAAAAACGGGGGAGGGAGGCGGGCATTCCGCAATTGTAGAGGGCGCCGCCACAGGGTCCGGGCGCAGGCACAATCGGCATCTGCCCTACGGACCCTGCTCATGAGCGACAAGAAAACCCTGCTGCTGGTCGACGGTTCCAGCTACCTGTACCGCGCTTTCCACGCCATGCCGGACCTGCGCGCTGTGCCGGGGGACCCGACGAGTCCGCCCACCGGCGCCATCCGCGGCATGATCAATATGCTGCAGAGCCTGCGCAAGGACGTGCCGGCCGACTACGCGGCCTGCGTCTTCGACGCCAAGGGCCCGACCTTCCGCGACGCGATCTACCCCGAGTACAAGGCGCAGCGCTCCCCCATGCCGGACGATCTGCGCGCGCAGATCGAGCCCATCCACGAGGTGGTGCGCCTCATGGGCTGGAAGGTGCTGGATGTGCCGGGTGTGGAGGCCGACGACGTGATCGGCACCCTGGCCGTGGCCGGTGCGAGTCAGGACGTGGAGGTGATCGTCAGCAGCGGCGACAAGGACCTGGCCCAGCTGGTGACGCCGCACATCACCATCGTCGACACCATGAACGGCAAGCGCCGCGACGTGGCGGGTGTGGAGGCCGAGTTCGGCGTGCCCCCGCATCTGATGATCGATTACCAGACCCTGGTGGGTGACACGGTAGACAACGTGCCGGGCGTGGAGAAGGTGGGCCCCAAGACCGCCGCCAAGTGGCTGAAGGAATACGGTTCGCTGGACAACATCGTGGCCAACGCCGACGCCATCAAGGGCGCGGCCGGCGAGAACCTGAGGAAGGCGCTGGACTGGTTGCCCACCGGCCGCCAGCTGCTGACCATCAAGACCGACTGCGATCTCAATGGCTGGGTGCCCGGCCTGCCGGCGCTGGACGCCGTGCGGGTGGGTGAGCCCGACACGGCGGCGCTCAAGGACTTCTACGAGAAATACGGCTTCAAGGGCCTGGCGCGTTCGCTAGGCGGCAGCCCCTCACCCCAGCCCTCTCCCCAGAGGGGCGAGGGGGGCAAACCGGGGGCCAGTGGCGACCTGTTCGACGAGGGGCTCCCTCTCCCCGCTGGGGAGAGGGCTGGGGTGAGGGGCACGCACTACGACACCATCCTCGACTGGGACAGCTTTGACCGCTGGCTGCTCAAGCTGCAGGCCGCCGAGCTGGTGGCGCTGGACACCGAGACCACCTCGCTGGCCGAGATGGTGGCCGAGATCGTGGGCATCTCCTTCAGCGTGGTGCCGGGCGAGGCGGCCTACATCCCGCTTACGCACGACTACCCTGATGCGCCCGCGCAGCTGCCGCGCGACGAGGTGCTGGCCAAACTGAAACCCTGGCTGGAAAATCCCGCGCACAAGAAGCTGGGCCAGCACGTCAAGTACGACCGCCATGTCCTGGCCAACCACGGCATCGAGGTGCAGGGCTACGCGCACGACACCATGCTGCAGAGTTATGTGCTCGAAGTGCACAAACCCCACGGCCTGGCCAGCCTGGCCGAGCGCCACCTGGGGCGCAGCGGCATCCAGTACGAAGACCTGTGCGGCAAGGGTGCCAAGCAGATTTCCTTCAGCCAGGTCGCCATCGACAAGGCGGCCGAATACTCCTGCGAAGACTCGGACCAGACCCTGGACGTGCACCGCACGCTCTGGCCGCTGCTGCAGGCCGACGAGAAGCTGAAGTTCATCTATGCGCTGGAGATGACCAGCTCCGAGTCGCTGTACCGCATCGAACGCAACGGCGTGCTGATCGACGCGCCCACCCTGGCCAACCAGAGCCACGAGCTGGGCCAGCGCATCCTGCAGCTGGAACAGGAGGCGCACGAACTGGCCGGGCAGCCCTTCAACCTCGGCTCACCGAAGCAGATCGGCGAGATCTTCTTCACCAAGCTGGGCCTGCCCGTCGTGAAGAAGACGGCCACCGGTGCGCCGAGCACGGACGAAGAAGTGCTGGAGAAGCTGGCAGAAGATTTCCCCCTGCCGGCCAAGATCCTGGAGCACCGCGGCCTCTCCAAGCTCAAGGGCACCTACACCGACAAACTGGCCCTGATGGTCCACCCACGCACCGGCCGCGTGCACACGCATTACGCGCAGGCCGTGGCCGTGACGGGGCGGCTATCGAGCAATGACCCGAACCTGCAGAACATCCCGATCCGCACGCCCGAAGGCCGGCGCGTGCGCGAGGCCTTTGTGGCCCCGGCGGGTTGTGTGATCGCCAGCGCCGACTACTCGCAGATCGAGCTGCGCATCATGGCCCACATCAGCGGCGACGCCGCCCTGCTGCTGGCCTTCCACGACGGCATGGACGTGCACCGCGCCACCGCGTCGGAAGTCTTTGGCGTGCCGACCAGCCAGGTCAGCAGCGAGCAGCGCCGTTACGCCAAGGTCATCAACTTCGGCCTGATCTACGGCATGAGCGCCTTCGGCCTGGCCCGATCCTTAAGCATCGACAACACGGCGGCCAAGAGCTACATCGAGCGCTACTTCGACCGTTACCCCGGCGTGAAGCGCTATATGGACGACACCCGCCAGCAGGCCAAGGCCCGCGGTTATGTGGAAACGGTGTTCGGCCGCCGCCTCTACCTGCCCGAGATCAACTCACCCAACGGCCCGCGCCGCAGCGGCGCCGAACGCGCCGCCATCAACGCGCCCATGCAGGGCACGGCGGCCGACCTCATCAAGCTCAGCATGAACAAGGTGCAGGCCGTGCTGGACGCCGAGCAGCGCAAGACCAGGATGATCATGCAGGTGCACGACGAACTGGTTTTCGAAGTGCCGGAAGAGGAGGTCACCTGGCTGCGCCACGAGATCCCGAAGATCATGGCCGGCGTGGCCCAGCTCAAGGTGCCCCTGCTGGCCGAGGTGGGCGTGGGGCCGAACTGGGACAAGGCGCACTGAGAGGCTGTGTTTCACCCCTTCTGGCGCTTGGCAGCCGCGGCTGTTTGGCAGGACAATGGACCAGAACGTTCGAATCCGTCATATGAACGCCGTCATGCCGCCCCGACTTCTGCAGGCCCGCGCTGCCCCCGCGCTGGCCGCGGGGCTGGTCCTGGCCGGCCTGCTGCTGGCTTGGTCGGGCAGGGCCGCTGCGTCGGGACCCGGTACACCCGCCGAGGCCACGCCCCCCATGGACCTGCCCAAACCCGCCACCAGGATCTACAAATCCCTCTCGGGCGGCACCACCTCGTTTTCCGACCGGCCACCGAGCCACGGGGCTTATGTGGTGCTCAGGCCGCAGTGTTTTGCCTGCAATTCCGCGTCCACGGTGGACTGGCATGTCACCCGTCTGTACCGGGACGCATTTGCCGAAGAGATCAACGTGGCCGCACGCCAGTACAAGGTCGATCCGGCCCTGGTGCGTGCAGTGATCCACGCCGAGTCGGGTTTCAACGTCCATGCCCGTTCACCCAAGGGCGCGGTCGGCCTGATGCAGCTCATGCCCGCGACGGCGAAGGTTCTGGGGGTGGCCAATCCCCGGGTGCCCCGCGAGAACATCCATGGCGGTGCGAAGTACCTGGCCGACCTGCTGGCCCAGTTCAAGAACGACGTGATGCTGGCCACCGCCGCCTACAACGCCGGCCCGCAGGCCGTGCAGAAGTACGCGGGCGTGCCGCCCTATGCCGAGACCCAGGTCTATGTGCAGCGCGTGCGCATCCTGCACCAGCGCTACAAGAGCGGCCCGCAGAGCTGAGCCTGGGCTCCCTGCCTAATCACCCGTTTCAGCACGGGCATCGTCCCTGGCCGAAAATAGGCCCATGAAATCACTCAAGGACATCGCTCTTTCCATGCTGGACCTGGTGGCCGTGCGCGAAGGCGGCACGGTGGCCGAGGCGCTGGGCATCGCCCTGCGCACCGCGCAGCACGCCGAAGCCCTGGGCTTCACGCGTTACTGGCTGGCCGAGCACCACAATATGCCGGGCATCGCCAGCTCGGCTACGGCGGTGCTGGTGGGGCATATCGCCGGTGGCACCCAGCGCATCCGTGTGGGTTCGGGCGGCATCATGCTGCCCAACCACGCGCCGCTGGTGGTGGCCGAGGCCTTCGGAACGCTCGCCGAGCTCTACCCGGGGCGCATCGACCTGGGCCTGGGCCGCGCGCCCGGCACCGATCCCATGACCATGCGCGCCCTGCGGCGCGACCGCGTGGAGACCGAGGAAGACTTCCCGCGCGACGTGGCCGAGCTGCAGCGCCTGCTGGGCCCGGCCCAGCCCGGCCAGCGCCTGGTCGCCATGCCCGGCGCCGGCACCAACGTGCCCATCTGGCTGCTGGGCTCCAGCCTGTTCTCGGCGCGCCTGGCGGCGGAGCAGGGCCTGCCCTATGCTTTTGCCTCGCACTTCGCGCCGCGCCTGCTGCTGCAGGCCATCGAGATCTACCGCAGCCAGTTCCGCCCCTCGGCCACGCTGGCGCAACCCCATGTGGCCATCGGCGTGCCGGTGATCGCCGCGCCGACCGACGAGGAGGCCGAGTTCCTGGCCAGCAGCACCTACCAGCGTGTGCTGGGCATCATCACGGGCAAACGCGGCCGCCTGGCGCCGCCGGTGCAAGACTTCATGGCGCAGCTGCACCCGCAGGAGCGCGCAGCGATTGCCGACTTCCTGGCCATCGCCGTGATCGGCGGGCCGCAGACCGTGCGCGCCGGTTTCGAGCAACTGGCCCAGGCCACGCAGGCCGACGAGTTCATCCTGGTTTCTGACGTTTACGATGCCGAGCTGCGCCTGCGCTCGCTGGACATCGCGGCCGCGGCGCGCAGCCTGGTCCCGGTAGCGGCTTGAAGCACAATACGTCCTCATGAACGACAGCACCGCATCCCAGGCTTCGCAGCGCCCCGAGCTGCCCGACCACCTCTCCATCGATCCGCGCAGTCCGCACCATGTGGCGGCCGTGTTCGAGCACGACGTAGGCATCACCTTCAACGGCAAGGAACGCAAGGACGTCGAGGAGTACTGCATCAGCGAAGGCTGGGTCAAGGTGCCCGCCGGCAAGACGCTGGACCGCAAGGGCAACCCGCTGATGATCAAGCTCAAGGGCAAGGTCGAGGCCTTCTACCGCTGAGCCATTGCAGGTACCTGCCTCGACGATGGTCGAGGCACAAAAAAGAGGAGTGTGTATCACACTCCTCTTTTTTTCATCGGCGTCCATGCCGCCGGCCTTCAGGCACCAGGTGGCACGGGAAAGGCCTCAGCCTCAGGCGGACACTTTGGCCGGGGCGGCGCTTTTTTTGGTCGCTTGCACCACATGCTCGCTGGCCTGCACAGAGTGGGTCCTGGCCTTTTCAACATGGATCTGGGCGCCCGACGGATCGCCGGAGCCCAGCAGCCTGGCCGCATCCTTGTGGGACTTGGCGGCCTGTTCGAGGTGCTCGGCGGCCTGCACGTGATGCTGCTGTGCTGTCTGTGCGGAGGTGGTGTCGTGGTTCTTGGTTTCGTTGAGTGTCATGTCGATGTCTTTCGGTGGGGGAGAGAGCTTCAAAGTGCACGCCATGGCATGACGTCCGTTTCATCTTTCCGGATTTCGGGGCATCCCTCTGTCTGCCTGCCCACATACATGGAGAAAGTCCGTCGTCTTGATTTGCATGGACGGTATGCACCCAGGATTGCAACGTTACCCGAATATGTTTGACAGCGTACAGATCAAGGCCAGTCGATGGCGCAGAGTGAGGCATCGATGAATGGTTTGTTCCCAGTTCATCCGGACGCACCCTGGACAAGCAAGCCCGGGGTGCCACCGCGCCGTCTACCGGGACTTTCCGGTTCAACCCACCAGGGGAAGAAAATGAACAGATTCGACAACACCAACCGATCCGCCATCCATTGGTTCATGCCCTTGCTGGCGGCCGCCGTACTCGCTGCTTGTGGCGGAGGCAGCACCTCCAGCGGAACGCCTGCAGCGACGCCCGTCAATTCCGGACCCGCAGGCGCCTCTCCCACCCTGGGGGCGGCGGCCACCTACGGCATCTTTGCCAGCAATGCTGCGATTACCCTCGCGTCGAATTCCTCGGTCACAGGCGATGTCGGTTTGAACCCGGCCGGTGCCTGCAACAACTGCGTGGTCGGCGTCACGGTTCTGAACGGCGTGGTGCACAACGGCGACCAGGCGGCCATCGACGCGCAAGCCGCGTTCAACACCGCCTACATCGATGCTGCCAACCGCAGCACCAATGCCTGCACCCTCGTCAATAGTGAACTCTCCCAAGCCCAGGCGGCCTGCGCGGGCGTGACCAACGGCCCCATCTATGTGCCGGGTCTTTATCGCAGCGCCAGCCCGATCGGGGTAGGCAGCAACTTCACCATCACCCTGGATGCGAAAGGCAATCCGGATGCGGTCTTCATCTTCCAGACCGGCGCCGCCATCACCACCGGCACCCGCAGCGCGGTGGTGCTGGCTGGTGGTGCGCAGGCCAAGAATGTGTGGTGGATGGCTGGCAGCGCGGCCACGCTGGGCGTGAGCTCCACCTTCAAGGGCACCGTCATTGCCAATGGCGCCGCCGTGCAGGTTCTGGGCGGCACCGCCCTGAACCCAACCGTGGTGGAAGGACGCCTGTTCTCGCATGCGGCGGGTGTGGTGCTCGATACCTTCTCCTCGGTGACCGTGCCGCAGTAAACCGTACTGGCGCCACAAGCGCAAGCACAAGCGGCAGGCCACGTCCGTGTTTCACGGGCGTGGCCTTTTTTGCGCTGCCCCGCGTGCCTGGCCCGCAGCACTATTCAT
>NZ_BAAGWN010000005.1:0-121327 GCF_054780335.1 Curvibacter fontanus | reverse complement strand
CGCGAAAGGGGCGCAGATTGCGCCGCAAACCTCCTTCGGGCGGCTACGATCTGCTCCTGCGCGTCGTGTTCGCCTTGCGCATCGGGCTGTGCGTGGCGGTTTTATGACTTGTTCAGACCTTCCCTAATTGACGAGGGCCACACCGTATTGGCGATACGAGCAGATCAGCTGCCTGCCGATCTTAATTCTCCTGCCGCTCTACAAACACTTTTTGAGCTCCCCTCTACGGTTGCCGACTGTATTCAGCATGTCGCAGCGACAAAGAGAGTGGTCTTACTTGTCGATCAGCTTGACGCATTGAGCGAACTAATTGACTTACGAACAGACCGCTTGACGATCATTTTGCGACTTGTACGTGAGGTCAAAGACATTGAAAACGTTCATATCGTTTCATCCTGTCGCACCTTTGACAGAAACTACGACGCCCGATTGAGCGCGATTGATGCTGAAGAAATTCAACTCGAGCTCCCCTCTTGGGTAACGATTGAAATTCTGCTTAAAGAAAAAGGGATTGACTCAGCGGCTTGGCCGGAGGGGTTTCGGGAGATTCTTCGCACACCACAGTGTCTAAAGTTCTTCTTGCAGCATTTTTCTCGAGGGGATGAGTTAGGGATCTTTGAGAGTTATCAGACAATGCTCGAGCGTGTTTGGACCGAACGCTTGTTTGGTCTGTCCGCCATTCATGGCGCCAGTGAGCTCTTACATGACATCGCCACCGAAATGGCAGAGCGAGAGGTCATGTTCGTGGCATCTGCGCGATATGATTCTCACAGAGCAGCCCTTGACTATGTGGTCGGTGCTGGAATCCTGCAATTCGATCACACGGGGAGGCAGATAAGCTTCACTCATCAGACGCTTTTTGACTTCTCCCGCGCACGCGCATTTATTGCCAAAGAGCAATCACTTAGTCGCTATGTTCTGGAGCGTCAAACTGGTCTTTTTGTTCGCCCGAAGCTCTGGAGCGCCCTCCACTACCTGCGAGGAAGCGATTCGAACTCTTATCGCACTGAGCTCTCGACAATTTGGAGGGCCGAAGGATTACGCGCGCACATTCGGATGTTGCTAATTGAATTTGTTGGACAACAAGAGCCTCCTCTCGATTTTGAAATCCAACTTCTTCGTCCAGTCTTCCTGGATCCGATATTCGGCCCAAATGCTTTTTCCGCTGTTGCCGGACATAACACTTGGTTTGACGCCATTCATCGCGACATTATTCCGGCCGCCATGGAATCCTCGGCGCAACTATCTTGGTCAACCGTCCGCGTCCTCACAAGCGCTTGGTCATTTGCAGAGAACCGAATACTGGAGCTCATCAAAGCACATTGGCAATCCGATGATCAGAAACGTTTCAATGCATGGAATGTTTTGCGCGGTCTTGAAAAGTGGAAGAGAAATTCTGTTGACCTTGCAATTTCAATAATCGACAGCTTAGATCTTCAAACATTCCTTGTTAGAGATCTTGCCGCAACCGTTTCAATGGAGCAACCCGATCTCGCCCCTGAGATCCTTGCTGCGCACCTTAAGAAACAGATGCATGCCGCCTTTACTGAGAGAAATAAGCACCGAGCCGCAGAAGCAGGCCATACGCTCGAAAGCCCTATCAGTGAACAAACTCCTAAAGATTTCCAAGACCCACTAAAGCGAATCCTTGAGAGCACGACAGACTGGCACGAGGTGGCCGCGATTGCTGAGGCAGGACCCGGTGCGTATCTCGAGTTTTTGTGGCCTCCGATACGTGAAGCCATTGAAACTATTGCTTGCGAAAATCAGAGTAAGCAAGTGGCTTACCAGGCAGACTATTTGCTGGCAACGAATCTAGAAATCGACAACGAACGTCAGGGATACGAATATGCGTTGATGGATTCTTTTGCATATGCTGTTCGCTGCCTAGCGAAGCAAAGTCCTGCCAAATTTCAAGAGTTCCTCGATCAGAACAAGACTAGTGAATCCATGACCGTGCATCGACTACTTGCACTCGGTTTATGCGAGATTGCAGAATCATCGCCAAACACTGTACTCACCTACCTGACGGACGATCCAAGACGGCTCTCTCTAGAAAATTACCACGAAGATGAGCGCGAAACGAAAATTCTCTTAAGAGCACTCGTTCCGCATCTAGATGCAGAGGGCTCGCATCGACTCGAAAGATATATTCTAGGAGCGAGGATCTATAAAGAAACCGCAAAAGAAGAAGATCTCGAAACTCGGAGGCTTTTTTCAAATTACGAACGGCAGTTTCGCTTGCGACTTCTTCTGCAGTTTCCTTCAAGCCAACTATCGCAAGAAACTAATCAGCTCATTGCAAGCGAGTTGAGAATCTTCAAATCCTTCAAGGATGAACGCCGAGAGATCGAAATGATTTCATCTCAAAGCGCGATGAGTTCCAGCGAGATGGAGCAAGCAGATGCAAGAACGCTTCAAAATTTTCTCGCAGCATTCCCTGATTCAACCGAATGGGGCGATCCTTTCAAAGAATACGGCGGAAGCATCGAGGTATCACGTGAATTTTCTCAGTTTGCGAAGAAGAATCCGGCACGAGCGATTGCCGTGATTTACACGCTCGATCCGGCGACGCAACAGCGACCGGCAGCGTATGCCATCCGTGAACTCGAGGAAGATCAACTATCTTCTCAAGCGCTAATTGACTTGGTGGTCGCGCTTGATGCAAAGGGTTTTTCTGGTCAAGAATTTCGAGAATCTGCAGCCGCAGCTTTCCGAAAGCGCGTCAAATCGAATATCGGCATTCCAGATGCCGGCATTGATCTTCTGTCTAAGTGGCTGGCTACTTTTGAATTTTCGAATGACGATGTTCAAAACGAGGTCTCCGAAGACCGGACCACTCGTGATGAGCGAAAAGAAAGTTTTCTTTGGGGATACGGCGGTGCGTACGTATTACCGCACGGAAGCTATCCAATTCTTGACGCATTGTTTTTTGGATTAATCGCTCGTACACCAACGCCATCCGGGCGGATTATTTCTCTCTTGAACCAACACTTAGACCGTGGCGACAGCCTAAGAGTTTGGGACGCCATGGCTGGCGGGGCTCTCAGCCGACTTACGCATTGCAATCATGAAGCGGCACAGAATTTCCTGCATCGACTCTTTGAGGCTCACGACTCACTATTAATACGACGAAATGGCGTTCACCTTGTCGCACATTCTTTGCGATGGGCTTCGAGGGACCTAACAAGATCTTGGATCAAGAAAATTGGCGACATAGGAACCCCGCTTGCTTTGCAGATTTATGCTGAGCTTCTGGTTTTAAGAGCTGTGCTACTAATTGATGATGACTGGAGTCGATCTGAGATTGACCAGATACTCGCTGATGCCGAACACGACCCTATAAAGAATTCATCGAAGGCGCGAGGACTCATGTATGCCGCAGCGCATCTGTGGATTGACGCAAAAGATAGAGCTCTTCTAGTGACCATCCTTTGCGTCGGGATGGATTCAACAGACAGCGACACAGCGACAGCCGCAATCGACTGGTTCAGAGTATCTGGAGAGCTTTCGCACGACGCAATAACCAGGTCAATTCTGGACGCATTCGCCGATGGCCGATCATTAGACTTCACCAGAAGCCGGTCGCATATCGTCGACAGCGTCTCAGATCTAATTGACCAAGCGCCCGATCTTGTTTACAAAATTGCGAAGCGATTGCTCGACATCTACAAAGAAGATGTCGGTAATCTCTCCACTGGATCCGCACTCGACGCTGAGTCTCTGGTACGAGTCGCCCTGACTCTTCAACGCCAAGACGAGCCTCACAGAACAAACGGGCTAGACCTGTTCGAACAACTCCTGCATTACAACGCTTACAGGGCGCGCGACGTTCTTATGGATATTGATAGGCGTCCCGGCACATCAATTCAGCCAACCAAACTCCGGCGACGTCGGCGAAACAAAGCGCGCACGGCTACATGATGGCTACATGAGCAAAAAATAAAAAGACGTGCTACGTTTTCAATAGCACACTATCCCCATGAATAATGGTAGGGCGTGAGGGACTTGAACCCCCGACCAAGGGATTATGAGTCCCCTGCTCTAACCAGCTGAGCTAACGCCCCGACCGAAGGCGTGATTGTACGGGTCTACTTGTGGTGGCTCAGTGCATTGCCCAGCAGCTTGGAGGTGATGTCCACGATCTGGATCATGCGCTCGTAGGGCATGCGCGTGGGGCCGATCACACCCAGCGTGCCCACCACCTGGCCATCCACCTCGTAGGGAGCGCTGACCACGGAGAGTTCCTCGAAGGGCACCACCTGGCTTTCGCCGCCGATGAAGATGCGCACGCCCTCGGCCTGGCCGGCGATGTCCAGCAGGCGCATGAGCTGAGCCTTCTGCTCGAACAAATCGAAAGCGCGGCGCAGGTGACCCATGTCGCTGGAAAAGTCCGACACCGCCAGCAGGTTGCGTTCGCCGGAGATCACCACCTCGTCCTGCGGCTGCGTCATGGCCTCGGTGCCCACGGTCACCGCGGCCTGCATCAGCTTGGCGATCTCCCCGCGCAGCGTGTCCACCTCAGCCTGCAGGCGCTCGCGCACCTGCTCCAGCGTGAGGCCCATGTAGTGGGCGTTGAGGTAGTTGGAGGCCTCGACCAGCTGCGAGGGCGAGTAGTCGGTCTCGGTGAAAATGACACGGTTCTGCACGTCGCCCTCGGGCGAGACCAGGATGACCAGGATGCGGCGTTCACCCAGGCGCAGGAACTCGATATGGCGAAACACCGAGGAACGGCGCGGCGACATGACCACCCCGACGAACTGCGACAGCGACGACAGCAGGTTGGCGGCGCTGGAGATGACCTTCTGCGGCTGGTCCGGCGTCAGGCTGGGCGTGGTGATCTGCTCGCGCTGGGCGGTCAGCATGGTGTCGACAAACAGGCGGTAACCACGTGCGGTGGGCACACGCCCGGCCGAGGTGTGCGGGCTGGCGATCAGGCCCAGCTCCTCCAGGTCGGACATCACGTTGCGGATGGTCGCCGGGGACAGTTCCAGACCGGAAGCACGCGAGAGCGTACGCGAGCCGACGGGTTGCCCCTCAGCGATATAGCGTTCCACCAGCGTTTTCAACAACAACTTGGCGCGGTCATCGAGCATGGGATCATTTTAATGATGTAATTTGCGAATGAACTCCAGATTCCGCCAGGTGGCCCTGATCGGCAAGTACCAGACCGTCGCGGGCGGCAGCCAGGGCAGCCGCGCGCGACCGGCGCTGGCCGACATTGCGGCCTTCCTGCAGGCGCAGGGCTGTGCTGTGGTGGTGGAGGAGCAGACCGCCACCAACGCCGGTCTGGACGGTTACCCGGTGCGGGATCTGAGCGCCATCGCCCAGCAATGCGACCTGGGCCTGGTGGTGGGCGGTGACGGCACCATGCTGGGCATCAGCCGCAAGCTGGCCAGCTCCGGCGTGCCGCTGATCGGCATCAACCACGGCCGCCTGGGTTTCATGACCGATATCCCCTTCGGCAGCTTCGAGACTGTGCTGCCAGCCATGCTGCGCGGTGAATACGAGGAAGAGCAGCGCCAGCTCATGCACGCCCGCGTGCTGCGCGAAGGCAACTGTGTCTTCGACACCCTGGCCATGAACGATGTGGTGGTACACCGGGGTAATTCCTCCGGCATGGTGGAACTCCGCGTGGAGGTGGACGGCCATTTCGTGGCCAAGCAGCGCGCCGACGGCCTGATCATCGCCACCCCGACCGGCTCCACCGCCTACTCGCTGTCGGCCGGCGGTCCCATTCTGCACCCGGCCATCGCCGGCTGGGTGCTGGCGCCGATCGCACCGCACACCCTGTCCAACCGGCCCATCGTGCTGTCCAGCCAGTCCGAGGTGGCCATCGAGATCGCCTCGGACCGCGAAGCCATCGCCAACTTCGACATGCAGTCCCTGGCGTCCCTCCAGCAGGGCGACCGCATCATCGTGCGGCGCTCGGAGCACAGCGTGCGCTTTCTGCACCCGCGCGGCTGGAGTTATTTCGACACCCTGCGGCAGAAGCTGCACTGGAACGAGGGAGTGACCGGCTTGTGAGCCTCAAACGCATCGTCCTGCGGGACTTCGTCATCATCAGCGAGCTCGAACTCGAGCTCGAAAGCGGTTTCAGCGTGCTGACCGGCGAGACCGGTGCCGGCAAGTCCATCCTGATCGATGCCCTGCAACTCGTCACCGGCGCCCGCTCCGACACGGGCCTGATCCGCGAAGGCGCCAGCCGCACCGACGTGAGCGCCGAATTCGGCGAATGCACCGCCCTGCTGAGCTGGCTGGAAGAAGCCGGGTTCAACCCGGGCTTCGACCCCGGTTTCACCCTGCTGCTGCGCCGCACCGTGGACACGCAGGGCAAAAGCCGCGCCTGGATCAACGGCAGCCCGGCCACCGCGACCCAGCTGCGCGAGCTGGGCGAACGTCTTTTCGACATCCATGGCCAGCACGCCTGGCAAAGCCTGACGCGCGCCGAGGCCGTGCGCGGCCTGCTCGACGCCTATGCCCAGCTCGACACCAGCGCCCTCAGCCACAGCTGGGGGTTATGGCGCGAGGCACAGGCCACGCTGGACGAAGCCCGCAGGGCCCAGGACAGCCTGCAACGCGAACGCGAACGCCTGGGCTGGCAAATCGGCGAAGTGGAAAAGCTCGGCCCCCAGGCCGGCGAATGGGAAACACTGAACACCGATCACAGCCGCCTGGCCCATGCCCAGGCCCTGCTCGATGCCGCCCAGGGCGCGCTGGACGCGCTCGAGGGCGAGGACGGCGGCGCCGCACACGCACTGGGCAGTGCCCGCCAGTCGCTACAAAATCAGGAGCACCTGGAGCCTGAATTCAAGTCCCTGGTGGAGGTGCTGAACTCCAGCCTGGCGCAGGTGGAAGACAGCGTGCACAGCCTGCGCACCTACCTGCGCCGCACCGACCTGGACCCGGAGCGTCTGGCCGAGCTGGACACGCGCATGACCTCATGGATGTCGCTGGCGCGTCGTTACAAGCGCCCGCCCGAAGAACTGGCGGCCACCCTGAGCGGCTGGCATGAAGAGCTGGCCAAACTCGATGCCGCGGCCGATCTGGCCAGCCTGGAAGCCGCCGAGCAACAGGCCGCGGCCGCCTATATGAAAGAGGCCCAGGCCGTCTCCAAGGCCCGGACCCAGGCCGCACCCCAGCTGGCCCAGGCCATCACCCTGGCCATGCAGGGCCTGGGCATGCAGGGCGGGCGCTTCGAGGTGGCCTTGCAGAAAGCAGAACACCCCCTGCAGAGCGGCCTGGAAGAGGTCCACTTCCTGGTGGCCGGTCACGCCGGCAGCACGCCACGCCCGGTAGGCAAGGTCGCATCGGGGGGGGAGCTCTCTCGCATCGCGCTGGCCATCGCCGTCACCACCAGCCAGCTCGGCACGGCCCAGACCCTGATCTTCGACGAGGTGGATGCCGGCGTCGGCGGCGCCGTGGCCGAGACCGTGGGCCGCCTCATGAAACAGCTGGGTCGTGACCGTCAGGTCATGGCCGTGACGCACCTGCCGCAGGTGGCCGCCTGCGCCGACCACCACCTGGTGGTGGCCAAGCAGCGCCAGGGCCAGGTCACGCTGAGCACGGTGACACCGGTGCAGGGCGAGGCCCGCGTGGCCGAGATCGCGCGCATGCTGGGGGGCGAACGCCTGTCCAGCACCACCCTGGCCCACGCCAAGGAAATGCTGCAGTCCGGCAGCTGAGCGGGACGGCATGGCCATGGAAATCGTCCTCATCACCGGCATGTCCGGCTCCGGCAAGTCGGTGGCGCTCAACGCGCTGGAAGACGCCGGTTATTACTGCGTGGACAATCTGCCGCCCGAGTTGCTGCTGCCTTTCGTGACGCTGGAACAGCAGCACCAGGCCAGCCGCGTGGCCATCGCCATGGACGTGCGCAGCGCCACCTCCCTGCCCCAGGTGCCGGCGCTGCTGGCCACGCTGCGCCAGCAGGGCATCGCGATCAAATCGCTGTTCCTCGATGCCTCCACCGATACGCTGGTGCGTCGTTATTCGGAAACGCGACGCAAGCACCCGCTGTCCCAGGCCATGAGCGAGGGCGTCGACCTCAACCGCGTGCTGGTGGAAGCCATCGAGCTTGAACGCGAGCTGCTGGCCGCCCTGCGCGAGCAGGCCCATGTGATCGACACCAGCCTGATCCGGCCTTCGCAGCTGCAGGGTTACATCAAGGAAGTGATACGCCTGCCCGGCAGCCAGCTCACACTGGTCTTCGAGTCCTTCGCCTACAAACGCGGCATCCCGGTCGACGCCGACTATGTGTTCGACGTGCGCATGCTGCCCAACCCGCATTACGAACCCGAACTGCGCCCGCTGACTGGCCGCGACGAGCCGGTGGCAAGCTTTCTGTACGCCCAGCCCGAGGTCGGCCGCATGCTGGCGCACATCGAGGCTTTTCTCACGCACTGGATGGACGCCATGTCGCAGAACCACCGCAGCTACGTGACGGTAGCCATAGGCTGCACGGGCGGCCAGCACCGTTCGGTCTATCTGGTGGAGGAGCTGGCGCGCCGTTTTGCCACGCGCTGGGCCACGCTGCGGCGCCACCGCGAAATCGGCGGCTGAGCCCCGGCTTCAGCCCTGCAGCAGCTTGCGCACCGGCGCCGGCAGACCCAGGCTGGGCCAGGCATCGGCCGCCTGCCAGCCCCCCTCTTGCGACAGTCTGGCACGCGCCGGCAGCTGCACGCACACCGGATGCAGATGCAGATCCTTGTGCGTCAACACATGGGTGAAAGCCGACAGCTCCTGCAGACGGCCCTGATAGACCGCAGGCACTGCTGCGCGCAGGGCATCGTAGCTTTCGAACAATTCCATGCAGTACAGACCGGCCCAGACGCCGGGCGTGGGCCGCTGGCGCAGCCAGACCGCGCCGTCGCGCGTCTGCGCCCACAGAAGCCAGAGCGACTGCGCACTGCGCTTGAGCTTGCGTGTCTTGACGGGGTAGCTTTCGGGCCGGCCTTCACGCCGGGCCACACAGATGTCCATCACGGGACAGATCTCGCACAGGGGCTTGCGCGCCAGGCAGACCGTGGCGCCCAGGTCCATCACACCCTGGGTGTAACGCGGCATGGCACGCACCAGGTCGCGCTGCGGCAACAGCTCGGTGGCGTGGCCCCAGAGTGCGCGCTCGTTGGCACCTTTGGCCAGATCGGCGTCAAAACCCAGGGCGCGCGTGAGCACGCGCTTCACATTGCCGTCGAGGATGGCCACACGTTGACCAAAGCAGATGGAAGCGATGGCCGCCGCCGTGGAGGGGCCAATGCCCGGCAAGGCCTGGAGCAGTTCCGCCGTGCGAGGGAATTCACCGCCATGGACCTGCATCACCTGCACGGCACAGCCATGCAGGTTGCGCGCGCGGCTGTAATACCCCAGGCCGCTCCACAGGGCCAGCACGTCGTCCAGGGTCGCGGCCGCCAGGGCTTGCACATCGGGGAAACGCTGCAGAAAACGCGCGTAGTAGTCGCGCACCGTGACCACCTGGGTCTGCTGCAGCATGATTTCGGAGAGCCAGACGCGGTAGGGATCCTGCGTGCCCTGCCAGGGCAGGCCTTGGCGCCCGTGCCGGGCCTGCCAGCGCAGCACCCGGGCATCCCAGTCGGCCGGCTGGACCACGGGCGAAGGAGAAGACGGGCGCGAGGGCCGGCTCACGAAGCCAGCAGTTCGGCCGCGACCGTGTCCTTGGGCCTGGTGACGTCCTGCGCCCGGATCAGGTAAGCCGTGAGTTCGAGCAGCTTGGCATCGAGCAGTTCCAGCGCACGGAACTGCTCGTTGATCTCGGCAATGCGTTCGTCCAGGCCACCTGCGGCCTGCTGGATGCGGTCGATCGCCTCCAGGCGGCGGCTGAAGTTGCGGCGGCGCTCACGCAGCTGGGCGTCGAGCTGGGCCGCGGCCGACTTGCTCCACAGCTCCACGTCGCCCAGAGCCGATTGGTAGACGGTGCGCAGGCGCGTGGCCAGGGCGCGCACCAGACGGTCGGCAAACTCGGGCTGGGCCAGGCGGAAGGCATTGCCCAAGCCCAGGTATTGCAGATGACCACGCTCGACCTGGTCCAGGTTGTCGATGTAAGCCTGCAAGGTAGGCTCGGCCGGCGGCTGCAGGGAGAAGCCCTGTTCGGAGTTGAGCTGCTTGAAGGAGGTCCCCAACATGATCTGGATTTCACCGATCAGGGACTGCACCCGGCGCAGGTTCTCGCGCAGACGCGCGAAGGTCTCGCCATAGGATTTCTTGACACCGAGCTTGAGGCCGGTCTGCAGCAGCGACTGCATCAGCTGGTTCATCTCGGTACGCAGGCTCTTGGTGCTCAGCAGCGCGAACACGTCGCGCAGCAGCTTGAGATGCACCGAGCGCACGGCATGGATCTTGGCGCCGGCACGGTCGAATTCGGCCTGCTCCTGCGAGATGCGCAGGCGCATGTGCTTGATCACGGCGGCGTTCTTGCCCTGAAGGCCCTTGAGCTCGAGCATCTGCTCGTTGAGGTCGCGGCGGCGGATGTTGAGCACCCGGCCCACTTCAAGCTGCAGGTCGGAGATGCCGACGGCCACGGCCGCGCCCAGGATGCGCTGGCGTTGGCCCATGATGCGCTGGGCCAGGGCCTCTTCCACTGCCGGCAGGCAACTGGCCTGCAGCAGCTTGGCATCGTCGGTGACCTTGGCCACCAGGCCCTTCTGGGCCGAAACAGGCAGCACCTGCTCGCGCGTCAGGCCCAGGATCTCGGCCGTGGTGGCGCGCTGGCGGTCGATCTGCATCTGGATCTGGGCCGGCGAGCTCAGCGCGTCCCAGAGCGAGTCGATCTTGTTGAGCACGACCAGTCGCGTGTCGCCTGCGGTCGATTCCGTGATCAGGTGCTCGCGCCAGATCTCGAGGTCGGACTTGGTGACGCCGGTGTCGGCGCCCAGGATGAAGACCACGGCGTGCGCCTGCGGCACCAGGCTGACCGTCAGCTCGGGCTCGGCGCCGATGGCGTTGAGGCCCGGGGTGTCCAGGATGACCAGGCCCTGCTTGAGCAGGGGGTGGGCGATGTTGATGAGGGCATGGCGCCATTTGGGCACCTCGACCTTGCCCTGGCTGTCCATGAGCGGGGTGTCGCCGGGCACCTGGCTGCTCCAGAACCCCAGGGCGCGCGCCTCTTCCAGCGAGACGCGGCGGGTTTCGGAGACCTTCTCGAGCGCCATGGCCAGCTGCTGCGGGTCGTTGACGTCGAGATCGACGCGGGTCCACTTCTCGGGGACCATGCGCCACTCCATCAGGGACTGGGGTTGCAGGCGAGTCTCGATGGGCAGCAGGCGCAGGCAAGGCGGCACCTCGGCGTCATAGCCCATCTCGGTCGGGCACATGGTGGTGCGCCCGGCGCTGGCCGGCATGATGCGCCGGCCATAGCCGGCGAAGAAGATGGCGTTGATCAGTTCGGACTTGCCGCGCGAAAACTCGGCGACGAAAGCCACCATGACCTTGTCGGCGCGGACCTGCATCTCCAGGCGGTGCAGGCGCTCCTCGACGGCGGCGTCGAGCAGGTCGTGGTCTTTCATCCATTCGCCGAGCAGCCTCAGGCGCAGGGCGAACTCGCGCCGCCACGTGCCGTGCTGGTCAAACTGATCGTTGAAAGATATAGCCAAAACTGCCCCCTAGACGCACTTCAGGTCATTCTGCAAAGCAGTCAATATAGCATCCATCTCATTGATTAGCCTCATGTTTTCTGACAGTTGGGGCAGAAAAACGTCGCCCGCTGACCCTGCCGGATGGCCTTGATCGGCGTTGCGCAAACCCGGCAGGGCTGAGCCTCACGCCCGTAGACCCTGGCTTCAAACTGGAAGTTGCCGCGCTCGCCCACGGCGTTGGAATAGTTGCGCAAGGTGGTGCCACCGGCCGCCAGAGCCCGGCCCAGCACGTCGCGGATGGCAGCGCGCAACTTTTCTGCGCGGGGCCGGCTCAGGCGCGCCGCGCTCAGCGTGGGACGGATGCCGGCCAGAAACAGGGCTTCGGACGCGTAGATATTGCCCACACCCACCACCACGTCGCCCGCCAGCAGCACCTGCTTGATGGCGGATTTGCGCGTCTTGAGCGCCGCATGAAAAGCCGCCACGTCAAAGTCCGCTGACAGCGGCTCCACCCCCAGCCCACCCAGCAGCTTGCGCGCCACGGGCGCATCCTCGGCGGGCGCCCAGACCACAGCGCCGAAACGGCGCGGATCGTTCAGACGCAGCGCGCCTCGGGTCGTGGCGAGTTCGAAATGGTCGTGCACGCCACGCGGCGGCAGGCCGGCGGCGAAGCTCAGGCTGCCCGACATGCCCAGGTGCAGCAGCAGCAAGCCCTGGTCCAGATCCAGCAGCAGGTACTTGCCACGCCGGCGCACCCCCCGCAC
Source organism: Curvibacter fontanus (assembly GCF_054780335.1). Lineage (NCBI taxonomy): Bacteria > Pseudomonadati > Pseudomonadota > Betaproteobacteria > Burkholderiales > Comamonadaceae > Curvibacter > Curvibacter fontanus. The sequence continues at coordinate 108,972 of NZ_BAAGWN010000005.1, read as the reverse complement.
TGTGCGCCCGGCCAGACTCGCAGGCGCTATGCCCAGAGGCCAGCGCAAGGGCTTGCCACACCAGGCCGAGACGATGCCGGCCCCGCTGATGCGGTCGACAAAACTCAGGCGTGTGGCTTCGACTTCGGGCAGTTCAGGCATGACAGTAGGCAGGCAAGGGCAGGCTGGCTTGGATTATTATGGTTTGATGTTCTCACGCCTACCTCTACTCACCCTGTTGCTGACCACCGCCCTGATGGCGCAGGCGCAGCAGCCGGACCCGGCTCCCGCCGCCCCACCCGCCAATTCGGCGCTGGACGGCGAACTTTTCTATCAACTGATGGTGGGCGAGTTCAGCACCCAGCACGGCGAAACAGGCGTGGGTTACTCCCTGATCCTCGATGCCGCGCGCAAGACCGGTGACGCCCGGCTGTACCAGCGTGCCATCGACATCTCCCTGCAGTCGCGCGCCGGCGAATCGGCGCTGCAGGCCGCACGCGCCTGGAAACAGGCCCAGCCCAATTCGCGCGACGCCAACCGCTACGTGCTGCAGATCCTGATCGGCCTGAACCGCCTGAACGAAACGGTGGAGCCGCTCAAGCGCGAAATCGCATTGACCGAGGCCAAGGACCGTGCCCTCACCATCGTCACGCTGCCACGTTACTTCGCACGCAGCAGCGACAAGAAACTCGCCACCGAGATGCTGGAGCAGGCCCTGGCCGAGCACCTGGGCAACCCCGGCACGGGCGCGGCAGCCTGGAGCGCCGTGGGCCGCATGCGGCTGGAAAACGAGGACAGCGCAGGCGCGCTGGAAGCCGCACGGCGCGGTCAGACCCTGGATGCGCGCGCCGAAGGGCCGGCCCTGCTGGCCCTGGCCCTCATGTCGCCCCAGCAGCCTGGCGCCGAAGCCATCGTGCGCAAATACCTGGAAGGCCGGCCCCTGGTGGAGGTGCGCCTGGCTTATGCGCGCGCGCTGCTCGATGCCCAGCGTTATGCCGAAGCCGGCAGCCAGGTGCAGACCGTCACCAGCGAGAAGCCTGATTACGCCGAAGCCTGGCTGATCCGCGGCACCCTTGAGCTGCAGGACAACAGCTTCGCCTTGGCCGAACGCTCGCTCAAGCAGTTCCTGGAGCTGATGCAGTCGCGCCGCGGCAGCGATGGCATGGAAGAACCCAGCCGCGCCCTGGCCCAGGCCTATCTGGCCCTGGCCCAGATCGCCGAACAGCGCAAGGACTACAAACAGGCCGAGGCCTGGCTGGCCAAGATCAGCAGCCCCGAGGACCTGGTGCGCACACAAAGCCGGCGTGCCGGCATCCTGGCGCGCCAGGGCCGCCTCGACGAGGCGCGCGAGCTGATCCGCAACCTGCCCGAGCGCTCACCGGCCGACGCACGCGTCAAGCTCTCCAGCGAGGTGCAACTGCTGCGCGACAACAAGCGTTACACCCAGGCCTACGAACTGCTGGCCGAGGCCACCAAGCGTGACCCCAAGGATTACGACCTGCTCTACGACCAGGCCACGCTCGCCGAAAAGCTGGGCAACACGACCGAGATGGAGCGTATCCTGCGCCGCATCATCACCGAGAAGCCGCAGTACCACCACGCCTACAACGCGCTGGGCTATTCCTTCGCCGATCGCAATGTGCGCCTGAGCGAAGCGCGCCAGCTCATCCTCAAGGCCCTGGAGTTCGCACCCGACGATCCCTTCATCAGCGACAGCCTGGGCTGGGTCGAGTTCCGCACGGGCAACAAGCCTGAAGCCCTGCGTGTACTGGAAAAAGCCTACCGCGCGCGTCCTGATGCCGAGATCGCCGCCCACCTGGGCGAGGTGCTCTGGAGCCTGGGCCAGCGCGAGCAGGCCCTGAGCATCTGGCGCGAAGGCCTGCAACTTAACGCCGAGAACGAGACCCTGGTCGAAACGCTCAAACGCCTGCGCGTCAAGCCGTGAAGTTCCTGCTGCGCGCCCTTGCGGCCGGCCTGCTCTGTGCCTTGTCCGTCCTGCTGGGCGGCTGCGCCCAGCCGCCCAGGCTGGCTCCGACGGTCGATGGCCAGACCCAGACCTACTGGCGTGGCCGCCTGGCACTGCGCGTGGACAAGAGCCCGGAGCCCGCTTCCTTCTTCGCCAACTTCGAACTCAGCGGCCAGGCCCCGGCCGGCGAACTGCTGCTGTCCAGCCCCCTGGGCACCACCCTGGCGCAACTGCGCTGGACCCCGCAACTGGCCCTGCTGCGCAGCAACGGACAGACCCGCGCCTTTGATTCGCTCGAAGCCCTGGCCACCGAAGCCACTGGCACCCCCATCCCCATCGCGGCCCTGTTCGAATGGCTGCAGGGCCGGCCGGCCCCTGCCGACGGCTGGCAGGCCGATCTGTCGCAACTGGACGCTGGCCGCCTGGTAGCCCGTCGCAGCCAGCCCGCGCCAGCGGCTGAACTGCGACTCATCATCGAGCCCTGAGCCGCATCCGATAATCCCGGGCATGCAGTCGCTACACGACATCCCGGCCCCGGCCAAGCTCAACCTTTTCCTGCACATCACGGGCCGGCGCGCCGACGGCCACCATCTGCTGCAGTCGGTCTTCATGCTGATCGACTGGACCGACACCCTGCACTTCGAGCGCCGCGCGGACGGCCAGCTCAGCCGCGAAGATCTGCTGGCGCCGCTGCCTCCCGATGACCTGATCCTGCGGGCCGCACGGGCGCTGCAGGCTGCCACCGGCACCACGTACGGCGCGCACATCGCCATCGAAAAACGCCTGCCGGCCCAGGCCGGTATGGGAGGCGGCTCCTCGGACGCCGCCTCCACCCTGCTCGCGCTCAACCGCCTGTGGCGGCTCCAGCTCACGCTGGAGCAACTCTGCGCCATCGGCCTGCAGCTCGGGGCCGACGTGCCCTTCTTCCTGCGCGGGTACAACGCCTGGGTCGAGGGCATAGGTGAAACCATCACACCGGTCAGTCTGCCGCCTCGCCCCGTGCTGGTGGTCAAGCCGCAGGCCGGGCTGGAGACGCGCGCGATTTTTTCAGACCCGGCTTTGAAGCGCGACAGTATTCCTGCTATAATTTCAGGCTTTGCTGCAGACCCGCAGGCCTTTCTGAAGGAAGCCCGCAATGACCTGCAGCCTGTCGCCCAGCGGCTCTGCCCGGGTGTCACGCAAGCTCTGGAATGGCTCGCCACCCTGGGACTTGCGGGACGAATGACAGGCTCGGGAAGTGCCGTGTTTGCGTGGGCACCGCCTTTGTTCAGTGTTCCGACGGCGCCGGACACTTTACAGGCCCGCTTGTGCAGCAGCCTGGAGACTCACCCGCTCGTCGGTTGGGCGGCCAGCGAAAAAAGTTAGTCGGTGGGCAGCTGTACTCAGCTGTTGACCTGTGTAGGGGAGTCGCCAAGTTGGTTAAGGCACTGGATTTTGATTCCAGCATGCGAAGGTTCGAATCCTTCCTCCCCTGCCAAATTTTTCTGGGTCAATAGTCACTCATCGCTGGATCGTTCATGCAGGTCGCTCCGCCCCCCGATTTCATGCTCTTCACGGGCAATGCCAATCCGGCACTGGCCGCCGACATTGCCAAGCACCTCGGCATCACGCTGGGCGCCGCCACGGTCGGCCGTTTTTCGGACGGCGAGGTGACCGTGGAGATCAATCAGAACGTGCGCGCCCGCGACGTCTTCGTCGTGCAGTCCACCTGCGCGCCGACCAACGACTCGCTGATGGAGCTGCTCATCATGGTCGACGCGCTCAAGCGCGCCTCGGCCGAGCGCATCAGCGCCGTGATCCCCTATTTCGGCTACGCCCGCCAGGACCGTCGCCCGCGCTCGACGCGCGTGCCGATCACGGCCAAGGTGGTGGCCAACATGCTGCAGACCGTGGGCGTGGCCCGCGTGCTGACCATGGACCTGCACGCCGACCAGATCCAGGGTTTCTTCGACATCCCGGTGGACAACATCTACGCCTCGCCGGTGCTGCTGGGTGATCTGCGGCTGAAGAAATACGAAGACCTGATCGTGGTCTCGCCCGACGTGGGTGGTGTGGTGCGCGCCCGCGCGCTGGCCAAGCAGCTGGGCTGCGACCTGGCCATCATCGACAAGCGTCGCCCCAAGGCCAACGTCAGTGAAGTGATGCACGTGATCGGCGAGATCGAAGGCCGCAACTGCGTGATCATGGACGACATGATCGACACCGCCGGCACGCTGGTGAAGGCCGCCGAGGTGCTCAAGGAGCGCGGCGCCAAGAAGGTCTACGCCTACTGCACGCACCCGATTTTTTCCGGCCCGGCGATCGAGCGCCTGTCCAAGGGCACGGCCCTGGACGAGGTGGTGGTGACCAACACCATCCCGCTGAGCCCCGCCGCCACCGGCTGCGCCAAGATCCGGCAGGTGAACGTGGCCCCGCTGATCGCGGAAACCATCCACCGCATCGCCAAGGGCGAGTCGGTCATGAGTTTGTTCTCGGACCAGGACGATCTGTTCTGACCCGGGCAAAAAGCCGGCCCGCACGCATACTGCCGCGGGCCTTTGTTGAAACGGAGTCTCACTGGTCGCGGTGGACTCTTTATGGAGTGAACTATGAAATTCGTCGCTTTTGAGCGCGCCAAGCAGGGCACGGGTGCGAGCCGCCGTCTCCGCAACACGGGCCGCACGCCCGGTATCGTCTACGGTGGCACCGGTGAACCGCAGCTGGTCGAGCTCGACCACAACGCGCTGTGGCACGCCCTGAAGAAGGAAGCCTTCCACTCGTCCATCCTCGAGATGGAAGTGAACGGCAAGAGCAACAAGGTGCTGCTGCGCGACGTGCAGATGCACCCCTTCAAGCCCCTGGTGCTGCACATCGATTTCCAGCGCGTGGATGCCAATACCAAGCTGCACATGAAGGTGCCCTTCCACTTCAGCGGTGACGAGAATTCGCCTGCGGTGAAGACCGATGGCTGCATCGCCAACCACGTGCTGACCGAAATCGAAGTGCTCTGCCTGCCGGCCGATCTGCCCGAGTTCATCGCCGTGGACCTGAGTGGCCTGAAGAAGGGTGCCTCGCTGCACCTGTCCGACATCAAGCTGCCCAAGGGCGTGACCGCCGTGACCCACGGCAAGGCCAACCCGGTGGTGGTCTCGGTGGTGATGGTTGCTGGCGCCGACGCTGCCGAAGCCGCACCGGCTGCCGCCGATGCAGCCGCTCCCGCTGCGGCCCCGGCCGCTGGCGGCAAGGCTGCTCCGGCCAAGGCCGCCGCTCCGGCTGCCAAGGCGCCTGCTGCCAAGAAATAAGCCTCCTGGCTTTGCGTCAACGGCCCACTTCGGTGGGCCGTTTTTTTTGGAGTCCCGGCCCGCCGGGCGCCCCCCCACGATGCACTGATAATCCGCGCATGATCAAACTGTTTGTCGGCCTGGGCAACCCCGGTCCCGAATACGAGGCCACCCGGCACAACGCCGGCTTCTGGTGGATCGAGGCCGTGGCGCGTGAGCTCAAGGTCAACCCGGTCATGGACAGGAGCTACCACGGCCTGGTGGCACGCACCACCGTGAAGGGCCAGACCGTCTGGCTGCTGGCGCCGCAGACCTGGATGAACGAATCGGGCAAATCGGTGGCGGCGCTGGCGCGCTTCTTCAAGATCCAGCCCGAGGAAATCCTCGTTGCGCACGACGAGCTGGACATCGTGCCGGGCCAGGTCAAGCTCAAGTTCGGCGGCAGCCATGCCGGCCACAACGGCCTGCGCGACATCCATGCCAGGCTGGGCACCGACGACTACTGGCGCCTGCGCATCGGCGTGGGCCATCCGGGCGTGAAGTCCGAGGTGGTGAACTGGGTGCTCAAGAAACCCTCGCCCGAGCACCGCACGGCCATCGAGGACTGCATCGTGCGCTCGGTCAAGGCCCTGCCGGATCTGCTGGCCGGCGAGATGGAGAAAGCCACCCTGCTGATCCACACCAGCAAGCCGCCCCGGCCCAAACCGCCGCGCCCCGCTGATCTGCCCCCCAAGGAAGGAGAACCTGCATGAAGACGCTGTCACACATTCTTGCGATCGCTGCCATGACGCTGTGCACCGGATTGTCGGCGCAGACCGTCTACCGCTGCGGCAGCAGCTACAGCCAGACCCCCTGCCCTGGCGGCAACGCCGTCGACGCGACGGACAGCCGAAGTCCCGAGCAGCGCAAGGCGCATGACGCCAGCGTCCAACACGAAAAACGCGCGGGCAACACGCTGGAAAAGACCCGGCAGAAGGAAGAGGCGGCAGCCCAGCGCGACGTTGAACGGGCCGACAAGGTCCAGCGCGATACCGACAAGGCCGCACAAAAGGCCGACGGGAAAAAGAAAAGCGGCAACAAAGAGAAAATCCCGGCCTACCGGGCTCCGGTGTCGAAGTGATCAGGCCGCCGACGGCTTGCCTGCAGTCTGGGCCTCAGCCTGCAGACGCTGGTATTTCCGCCACAGGGTTTCGCGGTCTTCCACGACCTCCGGATTCACCGGGATGCAGGCCACGGGGCAGACCTGCACACACTGCGGCTCATCGAAATGGCCCACGCACTCGGTGCAGCGCGACGGATCAATCTCATAGATCTCCGGCCCGAGATAGATCGCCTGGTTGGGACACTCGGGCTCGCAGACATCACAGTTGATGCATTCGTCGGTGATCATCAAGGCCATGGTGGTCTGATTATCCGCCCTGGCTGAAAACCACGGCCGCGTCAGGCGCTATCGGCCGCCTGCGAGGTAGCCGGGGTCACAGCCTCGCGCTCACGCGCCAGGCGCTGCTGGTCATAAACCGGCTGCGGCGGCAGGTCGGCCAGATGGCGGGTGTCGGCCCAATCGAGGATGTCGATGGCCTCGCCCCGCAGGCGCACGCGGTTGATGCCGGCGTTGGGAATCTCGCTCACGCGCGGGCCCGACAATGAAAGGCCGAGTGCGCTGCGGTAGACCATGTCGAGCACCCCCCCGTGGGTGACCACGGCCAGGGTCTGCCCCGCATGGCGCTGCGCCAGGGCGCGCAAGACGCCCAGCACACGGACATGAAAGTCGCGGGTGCATTCGCCGCCGTCAAAAGCGTAGTGCTCGTCGAAACGCACCCATTGCGCCCAGGCCTGGGGGTGCCGGGCCTGGATGTCGGGCGCCCGCAGGCCTTCGGCCATGCCGAAGTGCTGCTCGCGCAAGCCGGACTCGGACAAGGGCGCAGCGTGACCGGCACGCTGCGCCAGAGCCTGCGCCGTCTGCAGGGCCCGCTGCAGGTCACTGCTAACCAGTGCATGCACGGGCTGCAGGGCCAGGCGGTCGGCCAGGCGGCGTGCCTGCTCCAGGCCGATCGCGTTAAGCGGCACGTCGAGCTGCCCCTGGAAGCGCAGCTCGCGGTTCCAGTCGGTCTCGCCGTGGCGGATCAGGATCAGTTCGGTCATGCGTCAATTATGCGACGCAGGCATTGCATGCCGGTGACGACCGGGCCCCGGTTTTGCAACAGGATGCTTCACCGCCGAGCTCAGGCGCGGCCCAGGCTGCGGATCTTTTCCTGCAGGCGCGTGGCCACGAGGGGGTCGACGAACTTCTCGGCCTCGCCGCCCAGGGTGGCAATCTCGCGCACCAGGGTGCTGGAGATGAACTGGTAGCTCGTGCTGGGCGTGAGAAAAACCGTCTCGACCTCGGGCATGAGGCTGCGGTTCATCCCGGCCAGCTGGAATTCGTAGTCGAAGTCTGTGACGGCACGCAGGCCACGGATCACCACCTTGGCGCCGCGCCCCACGACAAAGTCACGCAGCAGGCCGGAAAAACTCTCGACCACCACATTGGGCTGATCGTGCATGACTTCGCGCACCATGCCGATGCGCTCGTCCAGCGTGAACATGGTCTTCTTGTGGTGAGCCGCAGCAACGCCCACGATGACACGGTCAAAGAGCTGGGCCGCACGCCGTATCACGTCGGAATGCCCCAGGGTCATGGGATCGAAGGTACCAGGGTAGACGGCAAGCACGTTGCGGGGCATGGGTGAACTCCTTCTCGCGCCGATTATGCCGTCCCAAGTCCAAGGAATGCGAGGAACAAGATCGGGACTTCGACCCCTTCGACTTTGCTCAGGACAGGCGGCTCAGCCCGAACGGAAGGAAGGGCAAGCAGCGCAAGGCCGCGTAGCCGGCCATTCCAGGGCTCCCGCGGAGCTGGCTTTGCCAGTCCGCTGGTAGCACCCCCTTGAGGGGGAGACGCGGAGCGTCTCGGGGGTGTTTCCTTTCAGGCCGCCCCGATATGGGGCACCAGGCCCGAGACCGGCTGGCCGGCCTTGAGCGCGGCCGTGAAGGCCAGCATGCGGTCGATGGGCAGACGGGCGCGCGGGATCAGCGCCGGGTCCACATGGATCTCGTTGCTGCCGTGTTCCAGCACATGGGCCACGCCGGCCAGGCCGTTCATGGCCATCCAGGGACAGTGGGCGCAGCTCTTGCAGGTGGCGCTGTTGCCGGCGGTGGGCGCTTCGATGAAGGTCTTGCCGGGGTTGAGCGTGCGCAGCTTGTGCATCATGCCCTTGTCGGTGGCGACGATGAAGACGGGCGCGTCGAACTCCTGCGCGGCCTTGAGGATGCCCGAGGTCGAGCCCACGGCATCGGCCAGGGCCACCACGGCGGCCGGTGATTCGGGGTGCACCAGCACCTTGGCCAGGGGGTGTTCCTTCTTGAGTTCTTCCAGCTCGAAGCTCTTGAACTCGTCGTGCACGATGCAGGAGCCGTTCCACATCAGCATGTCGGCCCCGGTCTCGCGCTCGATGTAGCCACCCAGGTGGCGGTCCGGCGCCCAAAGGATCTTGTGGCCTTGGTCCTTGAGTGCCCGCACGATGTCCAGCGCGCAGCTGGAGGTGACCAACCAGTCGGCGCGCGCCTTCACGGCCGCGCTGGTGTTGGCATAGACCACCACGGTGCGGTCGGGATGGGCGTCGCAGAAGGCCGAGAACTCGTCGACAGGACAGCCCAGGTCCAGCGAGCAGGTCGCGTCCAGGTCGGGCATGAGCACGCGCTTGTGCGGCGAGAGGATCTTGGAGGTCTCGCCCATGAAACGCACCCCCGAGACCACCAGGGTCTGGGCCGCGTGGTCGCGCCCGAAACGCGCCATCTCCAGCGAGTCGCTGACGATGCCGCCGGTCTCCTCGGCCAGGTCCTGCAGGTCCGGGTGCACGTAGTAGTGCGAGACCATGACCGCGTTCTTTTCCTTGAGCAGGCGGCGGATTTTGTCTTTCAGCGCCGCACGCTCGGAGGGTGTGGGCTCGACGGGCACACGCGCCCAGGCGTGATGCGTGGAGCAGGCCGCGCCTTCGGGCTGTTCGTATTCGACGTCGATGACTTGGGTCGCGCTCATCACAGCTCCGTAAACCGCATGGAGAAATCAACGGCCTTCACATCCTTGGTCAGGGCCCCGATGGAGATGCGGTCCACACCCGTGGCGGCAATCTCGCGCACCGTGCCCATGTTCACGCCGCCCGAGACTTCCAGGATGGCGCGCCCGGCGTTCAGGCGCACGGCCTCGCGCATCATCTCCAGGCTCATATTGTCGAGCAGCACCATGGTGGCACCGGCCTGTAGGGCTTCTCGGAGCTGATCGAGTGTCTCGACTTCGATCTCGACGAACTTGGCCGTGGGCGCCACGGCGGCGGCGCGCTGCAGCACGGCCGTCACGCCCCCGGCGGCAGCGATGTGGTTTTCCTTGATCAGCACGGCGTCGTACAGACCGATGCGGTGGTTGAAGCCCCCGCCGCAGTGCACCGCGTACTTCTGCGCCAGGCGCAGGCCCGGCAGGGTCTTGCGCGTGTCCACGATCTGCGCGCGGTTGCCCGGCACGGACTGTACGGCCGCCACATACACCGCCGTCTGCGTGGCCACGGCACTGAGCAATTGCAGGAAGTTGAGCACCGTCCGCTCGGCGGTGAGCAGGCCACGCGCCGGGCCGCCGAGTTCCAGCACCACCTGATCAACGGCGCAACGCTGGCCGTCGCGCACATGCCAAGTCACGCGGGCTTCAGGTACCGCCTGCTGCAAGGTGGCCTCCACCCAGGCCCCACCGCAGATCACGGCCGCTTCGCGCGCCAGGATGCGCGCATGGGCCTGGCGCGACGGGTCGATCAGGCCGGCGGTCAGGTCGCCACCGCCCACGTCTTCCTGCAGGGCGCGGGCCACGTCGGCCTGGGCCGACTGGCGCAGCGCCGCATCGGAAAAGTCAAAAACAGGTTTCATGGTCAGCAAGGCCGGATGAAAGCGGCCTACTTGAAGCGATCGAGCAGGCGGCGGCTCTCGCGGTCCAGCGCCGCCATGTCGCGGATCAGGAACTGGATGCCGTGCGAGTCGGTCACCAGCAGGGTGTTGCCCGCCAGGCGGCGGATGTCCTCGTCGCCCTTGAGCACGAAGGCCGTATCGCCGCGGTCGGTGCGCACCTGCCAGGTGCTGGGCGTGGAAAAACTGCTGACGCCCAGGATGGCGCGGATCTCGGGCATGAACTCGCGCTCGGCCAGCGCCGCGCGGATCAGGCCCTGGGCCGGCTCGGGCACACGGGCCAGTTCGTCGACCCAGGCCACCTCGTGGCCGTCGGCATCGAGCAGGGAGATGTCGCGCTCGGGCGCCTGGATGGGAAAGGCGCGCACCGGCACCACGCCCGTGCGGACCTGGCCATCGACCAGGGTCAGAACCAGCTTGCCGTAGGCATTGCGCTTCAGGGTCGCCGCCGTCTGGGTCAGGTTCAGGAGGGGGCGCGGGTTCATTTGGCGTCGTCCTTGCGTTCCGGGCTCACATCGTTTTCAGCGTCGTCCATGTCGGTGTCGACGTTGCGGGCCTGGGCCTGGTAGAGGTTGTAGTAGGCCCCCTGGCGCACCATCAGTTCGTCGTGTGTGCCCTCCTCCACCACCTGGCCGCGGTCCAGCACCACCAGCCGGTCGGCGCGCTGCAGGGTGGAGAGGCGGTGGGCGATGGCGATGGTGGTACGGCCCTGCACCAGGTTGTCCAGGGCCTTCTGGATTTCTTTCTCGGTCTCGGAGTCCACCGAGGCCGTGGCCTCGTCGAGGATTAGGATGCGCGGGTCGATCAGCAGCGCGCGCGCGATCGAGATGCGCTGGCGCTCGCCGCCCGACAGGCCCTGGCCGCGTTCACCGACGATGGAGTCGTAGCCCTGGGGCAGGCGCAGGATGAACTCGTGCGCATGGGCGGCGCGCGCGGCCGCCATGACCTGCTCGCGCGTGGCGTCGGGCTTGCCATAGGCGATGTTCTCGGCAATGGTGCCGAAGAAGAGGAAGGGCTCCTGCAGCACCAGGCCGATGTTGCGGCGGTACTCGGCCACGGGCAGCGAGCGGATGTCCACGCCGTCGATGCGGATCGAACCCTCGGTCACGTCGTAGAAACGGCAGATCAGGTTGACCAGGGTGCTCTTGCCCGAGCCGCTGTGGCCGACCAGGCCCACCATCTGGCCCGGTTCGATGGTGATGTTGATGCCGCGGTTGACTTCACGGTTGCCGTAGCGGAAACCCACGTCGCGCACCTCGATACGGCCCTGTACCCGATCCAGGTGCACCGGCTGCACCGGCTCGGGCACGCTGGAGACGTGGTCCAGGATGTCGAAGATGCGCTTGGTGGCCGAGGCCGAGTGTTCGGTCCAGGAGACGATGCGGCTCATGGAGTCCAGCCGGCCATAGAAGCGGCTGATGTAGGCGATGAAGGCCGTGAGCACGCCCACCGAGGTCTCGCCTCGGGCCACCAGCCAGACGCCCACGCCCCAGACCACCAGCAGACCGACCTCGGTCAGGAAGGAGATGCTCGGCGCGAACAGGGACCAGATCTTGTTGATGCGGTCGTTGACCAGCAGGTTCTGGCGGTTGGCCTCGTGGAAACGGGCCGATTCGCGTTTTTCCTGGGCAAAGGCCTTGACCACGCGGATGCCGGGGATGGTGTCGGCCAGCACGCTGGTGACCTCGGACCAGACGCGGTCGATCTTCTCGAAACCGGTCTTGAGGCGGTGCCGCACCGCGTGGATCATCCACATGATGATGGGCAGCGGGATCAGCGTGGCCAGGGCCAGCCAGGGGTTGATGGAGAAGAGGATGGCCGCCGTCATCAAGAGCATGATGAGGTCGGTGAAGAAGTCCAGCAGGTGCAGGGAGAGGAAGACGCAGATGCGGTCGGTCTCGCTGCCGATACGCGCCATCAGGTCGCCCGTGCGCTTGCCGCCGAAGTACTCGAGCGAGAGGCGCATCAGATGGTCGTAGGTGGTGGTGCGCAGGTCGGCGCCGATGCGCTCGGACACCAGGGCCAGGATATAGGTCTTGGCCCAGGTCAGGCCCCAGGCCAGCACAGCCGCCCCCAGCAGACCGCTGAGGTAGAGCACGACCAGCATGGGGTCGACCTGTTTGCCCGTCTCCAATGGCACCAGCACCTCGTCCATCAAGGGCATGGTCAGGTAGGGCGGCACCAGACTGGCCGCCGTGCCCAGCAGGGTCAGCACAAAACCCAGCAGCAGCTGGCCCTTGTAGGGCCGGGCGAAACGCCAGAGGCGCAACAGGGTCCAGGTCGAGGGCGGGGTGTGGATGACCTTGGCGCAGATCGGGCATTCGTCCTGCCCGGGGTCCAGCGGCGCCTTGCAGATCGGGCAGTCATGCCCGACCGGGGCGGGCACGGGCTGGCCGGTGTCCAGGCTGCGCAGCTGGCGGCCCACCTGTTCGGCCAGGCGCACGGCCTGCAGGTTCTGCCCCAGGGTGTAACACCAGTGCGCCAGCCGGCCCTGGCCGTCCAGCAGTTCCAGATGGCCGACGCCGGCATGGTCGTGCTGGCTCAGCTGCAGCCCGCGGTGGTATTCCCAGCTCAACCAGGCGGGCTGCCCCGGGGCACGGGCCAGCAGGCGCCGCTCGGTCGCCACCAGCAGGCCGCGGCCGAACTGCAGCCGGGTGTCGAGGTCAACCTCCAGCACCGCCTGAACGTTCTCCTCAGAGTGCAGTTGCGGACGGATTTCGGCCAGCCATTCCGCCGGAACGTCGCTGAAAGATAATAGAGCTGCTGACGGGGTCACACGAGTCATGGAATCCAGAACCTGGGGTGGGATTTGCTGATGTCGATTGTCCCCGTTTTATGCACGACACCTTGGAGACCAACCGCAGCCTCAGCACGATCTGGCGATGCCAGCGAGCAAGACCATCGCAGGGACAGATCGTTCACCCTGCCTAGCCTCATGACTCAAAAAAACCTTCAAATTCTGCGGGTCAGCCATCTGCGCGGTCCCAACATCTGGACCTACCGTCCGGTCATCGAAGCCTGGCTGGACCTGGGGGAGCTGGAAGACCGGCCTTCCAACGTCATCCCCGGATTTTACGAGCGTTTGACCACCCTGCTGCCCGGCCTGGCCCAGCACCGCTGCGGCATCGGTGAAATCGGCGGTTTCCTGGAACGCCTGCGTGACGGCACCTGGGCCGGCCACATCCTGGAACACGTGGCGCTGGAGCTGCAATCCATGGCCGGCATGGCCACCGGCTTCGGCCAGACACGCAGCACCTCCCGGCGCGGCGTCTACAAGATGGCCTTTCGCACGCGCCAGGAAGAAGTGGGCCGTGCCGCCCTGGAGACCGGGCGCGAACTGCTGCTGGCCGCCATCGAGGACCGGCCCTACGACGTGGCCGCCACCGTGGCCCGCCTGCGCGAGCTCTGCGACCGGCTCTACCTGGGCCCGAGCACGGCGCACATCGTCGAAGCGGCGACCGACCGCCGCATCCCGCACATCCGCCTGAACGAGGGCAATCTGGTGCAGCTGGGCTATGGCGCCCGCCAGCACCGCATCTGGACGGCCGAAACCGACCAGACCAGCGCCATTGCCGAAAGCATCGCCAGCGACAAACAGCTCACCAAGGAACTGCTGCAGTCCTGCGGTGTGCCGGTCCCGGCCGGCGAAGAGGTGGAAAGCCCCGAACAGGCCTGGGACGTGGCGCAGGACATCGGCGTGCCCGTGACCGTCAAGCCCACGGACGCCAACCATGGCCGCGGCGTGTTCACCGACCTGCACACGCGTGAGGAGGTCACCAAGGCCTGGCAGGCTGCGGATGCCGAAGGCAGCGGCGTGCTGGTGGAAAAATATATCGAGGGCGAGGCCCATCGCCTCCTGGTCGTGGGTCGCCAGGTCGTGGCCGCCACACGCGGCAAGAAGCAGACCATCACCGGCGACGGCCATTCCACCGTCCTGCAGTTGATCGACAGCCAGATCAACAACGACCCCCGTTGCGGCGAAGAAGAGGAATTCCCCCTGGAACCCCTGATCCTGGACAAGGAACCCATCGCCCAGCTGGAACTCAGCCGCCAGGGCATGGATGGCAACTCGGTGCCGCCGGCCGGTCAGGTCGTGCTGATCCGTCGCCACGGCGATCTCGCCTACGACGTGACGGATCAGGTGCACCCGCAGGTGGCCGCCGCCGCCGCACTGGCCGCGCGGGTGGTCGGGCTGGACATCGCCGGCATCGACCTGGTCACACCCGACATCTCGCGCCCCCTGGCCGAACAGGGCGGGGCCATCATCGAGGTCAATGCCGGCCCCGGCCTGCTGATGCACCTGAAACCGGCCGAAGGCCAGCCGCGCAATGTGGGCCAGGCCATCGTGGCCCACCTCTTCCCAGGCGCAGACCAGGGCCGCATTTCCATCGTGGGCATCACCGGCACACGCAACACCACCCGCATCGCACGCCTGGTGAACTGGCTGCTGCACATCAACGGCACCCAGGTCGGCCTGGCCTGCCGCGACGGCTTTTTCCTCGGCCCGCGCCAGGTCGAATCCCGCGACTGCTCGGACTGGGCAACCGGCCAGCGCCTGCTGATCAACCGCTCGCTGGAAGCCGCCGTGCTCGAACACAGCCACCGCGCCATCCTGTCCGAAGGCCTGGCCTACGACCGCTGCACGGTGGGCGTGGTCACCGACCTGGACGGATTGGAAGAGCTGGCCGACTTCCACATCGACGACGCCGACAAGCTCTACAACGTGGTGCGCACCCAGGTCGACGTGATCCTGCCCAGCGGCACGGCCGTGCTCAACGCCGCCGATCCGCGTGTGGTCGAGATGGCGGCGCTGTGTGACGGCAAGGTCATCTTCTACGGCCCCGACGCCCAACTCCCGGCGATTGCCCGGCACCGGCAGCAGGGCGAGCGCACGGTGTTCCTGCGCGAGCGCCACATCGTGCTGGCGCAGGGCATGGACGAAGTCAACGAGATCCCGCTGGACACGCTCAACCCGGCCAAGGCCGCCAAACCCGACATGGTGATGGCCGCCGTGGCTGCCGCCTGGGCGCTGGACGTGCGACCCGAGTTGATCGGCGCCGGCCTGCGCACTTTCAAGGCCAACCTCAACCACGACCACTGACATGGAAGTCACACGCATCCGCGCCCTGCGCGGCCCCAATCTGTGGAGCCACCACACCGCCATCGAGGCCGTCGTCCATTGCACGCCGACCGAGTGCGAACTGAGCCCGCGCCAGAACTTCGGCATGCGCCTGCGCACGCGTTTCCCTCAGATCCTGCCGCTGAACCCCACCGGCCATGACGACACGGTGCCCCTGGCCCATGTACTGGAGCTCGCCGCGCTCGGCCTGCAGGCCCAGGCCGGCTGTCCGGTGACCTTCAGCCGCACCACGCCCACGGTAGAACCCGGCGTCTACCAGGTGGTGGTCGAGTATTCCGAAGAGGCCGTCGGCCTCCTGGCGCTGGAACTGGCGCAACTGCTGTGCCGCGCCGCCCTGGAGGACACGCCCTTCGACCTGGCCGCCGCCCTGGGCCAGCTGCGTGAACTCGACGAAGACGTGCGCCTGGGCCCGAGCACCGGCTCCATCGCCGACGCCGCAACAGCGCGCGGCATCCCCTACCGCCGCATGACCTCGGGCAGCATGATCCAGTTCGGCTGGGGCAGCAAGCAGCGCCGCATCCAGGCCGCCGAGATGGATGTGACCAGCGCGATTTCGGAATCCATCGCCCAGGACAAGGAACTGACCAAGAAGCTGCTGGCCAGCGCCGGCGTCCCCGTACCGCTGGGGCGCGAGATCACCTCGGCCGAAGAGGCCTGGGCCGCCGCCGGTGAGATCGGCCTGCCCGTGGTCATCAAGCCCAAGAACGGCAACCAGGGCAAGGGGGTCACGGTCAACATCACCACGCGCGAACAGCTGCTCAAGGCCTACGCAGCCGCCTCCGAATTCGACAACGAGATCCTGGTCGAGCGTTTCCTGCCCGGCAACGATTTCCGCCTGCTGGTGGTGGGCAACAAGCTGGTCGCCGCCGCCCGCCGCGACCCGCCCACGGTGGTGGGCGACGGCGTGCATACCATCCGCGCGCTGGTGGAGCAGGTCAACCAGGACCCGCGCCGCGGCACGGGCCACTCGACTTCGCTGACCAAGATCCGCTTCGACGACATCGCGCTGGCCTGCCTGGCCGGCCAGGGCCTGAACGCCGATTCCGTGCCGGCCAGCGGCCGGCGCGTCTCGCTGCGCCACAACGCCAACCTGTCCACCGGCGGTAGCGCCACCGACGTGACCGACGATGTGCACCCCGAGGTTGCGCACCGCGCCATCATCGCCGCCAAGATGGTGGGGCTGGACATCTGCGGCGTGGACATGGTCTGCGACAACATCCTGCAGCCGCTGGAAGAAACCGGCGGCGGTGTGGTCGAGGTCAATGCCGCGCCTGGCCTGCGCATGCATCTCTCGCCCTCCTACGGCAAGGGCAGGGCGGTGGGCGAGGCCATCATCTCCACCATGTTCGGCGAGCAGGACAACGGCCGCATCCCCCTGGTGGCCGTGACCGGCACCAACGGCAAGACCACCACCGTGCGCCTGATCGCCCATCTGCTCACGCAGAACAAGCTGTGCGTGGGCATGACCAGCACCGACGGCGTCTACGTCGGTGGCGAGCGCATCGATACCGGCGACTGCAGCGGGCCCAAGAGCGCGCGCAATGTGCTGCAGCACCCCGATGTGGACGCCGCCGTGCTGGAGACCGCGCGCGGTGGCATGCTGCGCGAAGGCCTGGCCTTCGACCGCTGCGACGTGGCGGTGGTCACCAATGTGGGCAGCGGCGACCATCTGGGCCTGAACTTCATCACCACGGTGCAAGACCTGGCGGTGCTCAAGCGCGTGATCGTGCAGAACATCTCGGACCGGGGCACCGCCGTGCTGAACGCGGCCGACCCCATCGTGGCGGCCATGGCCAACCAGTGCCGCAGCGGCCTGATCACCTACTTCGCCGCCGACCGGCACAACCCCGTCATGGCCACCCACCTGGCGCAGGGCAAACGCGCGGTGTATGTCGAAGACGGCCATCTGGTGGCCGCCGAAGGCAAGGTCCTGCACCGCCTGCCCTTGGCCGCCGTGCCGCTCACCCTGGGCGGCACCATCGGTTTCCAGGTCGAGAACGTCATGGCCTCCGTAGGTGCCGTCTGGGCCCTGGGCCTGGACTGGGAACTCGTCCGCCAGGGCCTGGCCAGCTTCGACAACGACAGCAACAATGCCCAGGGCCGCTTCAACCTGTTCCGCTACAAGGGCGCCACGGTGATCGCCGACTACGGCCACAACCCCGACGCCATGCTGGCCCTGGTGCAGGCCGTGGGGGCCATGCCGGCCCAGCGCCGTTCGGTTGTCATCAGCGGCGCTGGCGACCGGCGCGACGAGGACATCCGCGAGCAGACCCGCATCCTGGGCGATGCCTTCGACCAGATCGTGCTGTTCGAGGACGCCTGCCAGCGCGGCCGTGCCGACGGCGAGGTACTGGCCCTGCTGCGCTCGGGTCTGTCCGAAGCCAAGCGCACGCGCGACGTGCACGAGATCCGCGGTGAGTTCCTGGCCATCGACACGGCCATGGACAAACTGGGCGAGGGTGATCTGTGCCTGATCCTGGTGGACCAGGTGGAAGAAGCGATCGCGCACATCAACAAGCGCATAACGAAAGGCTGACCCCCAGGCTGCGCGCCACGTTGTGGCGCTACGCCACCCTCCTTGCAGGGGGCAACGCCAGTGGCCCGGCAAAGCAGGTGCCACGGCGTTCCGCGATGGGAGCTGTCAGGTTTCTTGTGTCGGGTCGCGGCCCATGAGGGCTGCCACGGCCTGCTCCGGCCGCATACGGCCGTCGAGCAAGGCCACCACGCCTTGGGAAATCGGCATCTCCACGCCCAGGCTTTGCGCACGTTGCACCACGGTGCGGGCGCAGTAGACGCCCTCGGCCACGTGGCCCAGCGAGGCCACGGCCTGCGCCAGCGTCTGCCCCTGGGCCAGCAGCAGTCCGACCTTGCGGTTGCGGCTGAGGTCGCCTGTTGCCGTGAGCACCAGGTCGCCCAGCCCCGAGAGCCCCATGAAGGTCTCGGCGCGCGCCCCCAGCGCCAGGCCCAGGCGGGTCATCTCGGCCAGGCCGCGCGTGATCAGGGCGGCCCGGGCATTGAGGCCCAGGCCCAGGCCATCGCACAGGCCGGTGGCGATGGCCAGCACGTTTTTCACTGCGCCGCCGACCTCGACACCAACGATGTCCTCGTTGTCATAAACGCGCAGGGTCGGGCTGTGGAAGGCCTGGACCAGGCGCTCGCGCACGGCGGCGTGGCGACTGGCCGCCACCAGGGCGGTGGGCTGGCCGCGCGCCACCTCCTGCGCGAAACTGGGGCCGCTCAACACACCAGCCCGCAAGCCGGGCGCCAGTTGGGCCTGGATTTCATGGGCCAGCAGGCCGTGGCGCCCCTGATCGGCCGGCTCGAAACCCTTGCACAGCCAGGCCACGGCCTGATCGAAGCCGGCCAGCTCTTGCAGCACGCCACGCAAACCCGCCATGGGGGTGCCGACCACCACCAGATCCTGCCCTTGCGCCAGGGCAGCCAGCCCTCGGGCCGGGCCATCGACCACGCGCAGGGAAACCGGCAGGGGCAGATCGGGCAGGTAGCGGGCATTGAGACGCGTCGCGCGCATGGCTGCGGCCTGCACTGCGTCGCGCGCCCACAGCGTGACCTCGTGGCGAAGCTGCGGGTTCTGGCTGGCGCTCATGGCCAGCGCCGTCCCCCAGGCGCCGGCACCAAGCACGAGGATCTTCATGGTCAGTGGGCTCTGTCGCCGGTGTCGGAACGGGCCTTACTGGACCTTGATGCCCTGCGCCTGCTGCTGTTGCTGCTCGTACATGGACTGGAAATTGATTTCCTGCAGGTGCACGGGCGGGAAGCCGGCGCGCTGCACGATGTCGGCCACATTGCCACGCAGGTAGGGGAAAACGATCTGCGGGCAGACCACGCCGACGATGGGGCCCATCTGTTCTTCGCTCAGGTTGCGGATCTCGAAGATGCCGGCCTGCCTGGCCTCGACCAGGAACACGGTCTTGTCGGCGATCTGGGTATGCACGGTGGCCGTCACGGAGACCTCGTAGACGCCTTCGGCCACCGGCTGGGCCTCGACGCCCAACTGGATGTCCACCGAGGGCTGCTCGCCCTGCAGCAGAATGGCCGGCGAATTGGGCTGCTCCAGCGAGGCCTCCTTGAGGTAGACGCGCTGGATCTGGAAAACGGGTTCTTGCTGGTCGGCCATGGACTTGCCTTGAGGGGAAGTGGGTCAAAAAAACTGAGCCCGCCCGGAAAACACCGAGCGGGCCCGCGATCGGATCGGCCCGATTATCTCAGGCCGTGGAATGGCCCCCACGCTCCCGCACTTCGTTCGGTCGCTGCCCCCAAAGGGGGCCGTCGTCGCCTTGGGTCGGCCCGGCGGCGACGGGGCTCGTCGCAGCCTCAGGCCGCCTGCAGCAGCGGGGCCAGCCCGCCCTGGGCGTCCAGGGCGATCAGGTCGTCATGACCGCCCACGTGGGTGGAGCCTATGAAGATCTGCGGCACGGTGCGTCGGCCGGTGACGGCCATCATCTGCTCACGCGCCTGGGGATCGGCGTCGACACGGACTTCCTCGATCTGCTCCACCCCCTTGGACTTGAGGAACTGCTTGGCGCGCATGCAATAGGGGCAGACCGCCGTGGTGTACATCTTTACTGCCGGCATGGCTTCAGCCCTTCTCGACCGGCATGCTGGCAGCGCGCCAGGCGGCCAGGCCACCGCCCAGGGACTGCGCCTGGGTAAAGCCCAGGCCCTTGGCGATGCGCGCGGCACTGCTGGAGCGCCCGCCGCTCTGGCAGACGAAAATCACCGGCAGCTCCTTGTTTTTCACCACAGCAGGCAACTGGCTGGCCAGCTGGGCCAGGGGAATGTTCTTGGCGCCGTTGACGTGGCCGGCGGCGTATTCCGTGGCTTCGCAGACATCGATCACCACGGCTTTTTCGCGGTTGATCAGTTGCACGGCGGCGCCCGGGGTCAGGGAACCGCCGGCGGCGCCCTTGATGGCCGGCCAGGCCAGCAGCAGGCCGGAACTGAGGCAAACCAGGATCAGAGACCAGTTGTCGAGGATGAATTTCACAATATTCCTTGTAGAAGTCTGCAGGAGCAAAGCCGTGATTTTAAAATGACGGGTTGATTGCTGCTGGCCAGGCTCGTTTTGACCCTGGTCGCCCCATCCCTAACCACCCTGTCCCGCCCTACCCTCATGTACAAACTCGTGCTCATCCGCCACGGCGAATCGACCTGGAACCTGGAAAACCGCTTCACCGGCTGGACCGATGTCGACCTGACCCCCACCGGCGTCTCCCAGGCCATGTCGGCCGGCAGGCTGCTCAAGGCCGAGGGTTACGACTTCGACGCGGCCTACACCAGCGTGCTCAAGCGCGCCATCCACACCCTCTGGTACTGCCTGGACGAGATGGACCGCACCTGGCTGCCGGTCGTCAAGAGCTGGCGCCTGAACGAGCGCCACTATGGCGCCCTGCAGGGCCTGAACAAGGCTGACATGGCCAAGCAATACGGGGACGAGCAGGTGCTGGTCTGGCGCCGCAGCTACGACACCCCGCCCCCGGCGCTGGAGCCGACCGACGCCCGTAGTGAACGCGCCGACCGCCGGTATGCCAGCCTGCAAGCCGACCAGATTCCCCTGACCGAGTGCCTGAAGGACACCGTGGCCCGGGTGCTGCCCTTCTGGAACGAGGCCCTGGCCCCGGCCATCCGGTCGGGCCAGCGGGTGGTCGTGGCCGCCCACGGCAACTCCATCCGGGCCCTGGTCAAGTACCTGGACGGCATTTCCGACCAGGCCATCGTGGGCCTGAACATCCCCAACGGCATCCCCCTGGTCTACGAGCTCGACGCCGAGCTCAAGCCCATCCGCCACTACTACCTGGGCGACGCCGAAGCCGCCGCCCGGGCCGCGGCGGCCGTGGCCAGCCAGTGCCAAGCCTGAAACCGGGCCGGCAACGGCCCAACAATTTGTCACCAGCCGCCGGAACCCTGGCGGCGATTTCGCTTCCAAACGTGTATATTGAAGCGACGAGGATCTATCCATGGGTCAGAAACTGAAAATCGCCGGCTGGATTTCGCTGGGCGTGCTCGCCGGCGCGCTCACCACCGTCTCCTTGCAGACCGTGGCACGCAATGCCGTGGCGCCGCTGCCGCTGGAAGAGCTGCAGCAACTGGCTGCCGTCTTCGGCATGATCAAGACCGACTATGTCGAACCGGTGGACGAGAAAAAACTCATCACCGACGCCATCTCGGGCATGGTCTCCAGCCTGGACCCGCATTCCCAGTACTTCGACAAGAAGTCCTACAAGGAATTCCGCGAGGGCACGGCCGGGCGTTTTGTCGGCGTGGGCATCGAGATCACACAGGAGGACGGCCTGGTCAAGGTCGTCTCGCCCATCGAGGGCTCGCCCGCCTACCGCGCCGGTCTCAAGACCAATGACCTGATCACCCGCATCGACGATACCGCCGTCAAGGGCCTGACGCTCAACGAAGCCGTCAAGCGCATGCGCGGTGAACCCAACACCAAGGTCATGCTGACCATCTTCCGCAAGGACGAGAACCGCTCCTTCCCCGTCACCATCACGCGCGAGGAAATCAAGACCCAGTCGGTCAAGGCCAAGGTCATCGAACCCGGCTACGCCTGGATCCGCCTGAGCCAGTTCCAGGAACGCACGGTGGACGATTTCGCGCGCAAGATCGACGAGATCTACAAGCAGGAACCCGCGCTCAAGGGCCTGGTGCTGGACCTGCGCAACGACCCGGGCGGCCTGCTCGACGCCGCCGTGGCCATCTCGGCCGCCTTCCTGCCCGAAAACGTGACCGTGGTCTCGACCAACGGCCAGCTCGCCGAAAGCAAGTACACCTTCAAGGCCGCCCCCGAGTTCTACCAGCGCCGTGGCAACAGCGACCCGCTCAAGCGCCTGCCGGCCACCCTCAAGAAGGTGCCGCTGGTGGTCCTGGTCAACGAAGGCTCGGCCTCGGCCAGCGAGATCGTGGCCGGCGCCCTGCAGGACCACAAACGCGCCACCATCATGGGCAGCCAGACCTTCGGCAAGGGCTCGGTGCAGACCGTGCGTCCGCTGGGTCCCGACACCGGCCTGAAGATCACCACGGCGCGTTATTACACGCCCTCGGGCCGCTCCATCCAGGCCAAGGGCATCCTGCCCGACGTCATGGTTGATGAAACCGCCGAAGGCAATGTCTTTTCCGTGCTGCGCACCCGCGAAGCCGACCTCGACAAGCACCTGAGCAGCGGCCAGGGCGCCGAACAGAAGGACGAAGCGCGCGAGAAAGCACGTGACGCAGCCCTCAAGAAGCTGGAAGACGAGGCCAAGAAACCGGTGGCCGAACGCAAGCTGCCGGAATTCGGAACCGACAAGGACTTCCAGCTGATGCAGGCGCTCAACCAGCTCAAGGGCCAGCCGGTCCTGGTCAGCAAGACCCAGACCGAGCGCAAGGAAGAACAAAAAGAAAACTGACCCCCAGGCTACGCGCACTGCGTGTCGCTCCGCCACCCCCCTTCCAGGGGGCGCCGGCGGCGGCCCGGCAAAGCCGGTTCCGCGGCGCCCTCGATCAAACCCGCTCCCGATGAAGCGCCCTGACTTAGCACCATGAACGATGACCAGTTGCTGCGTTACTCGCGGCACATCCTGCTGGATGAAATCGGGATTGAAGGCCAACAGCGCCTCCTCGACAGCCACGCCCTGATCATCGGCGCCGGCGGCCTGGGCTCACCGGTCGCGCTTTACCTCGGTTCCGCCGGCGTGGGCCAGCTCACCGTGGTCGACCACGACACGGTCGACGTCACCAACCTGCAGCGCCAGATCGCCCACAGCATGGCGCGTGTGGGCAGCCCCAAGGTCGACTCCATCCGTCAGGCCGTGGCCGCTCTCAACCCCGAGGTGCAGGTCCACACCGTGGCGCAACGCGCCGATGCGGCCCTGCTGGACACGCTGGTGGCCCGTGTCGACGTGGTGCTGGACTGCAGCGACAACTTCCGCACCCGCCAGGCCGTCAATGCGGCCTGCGTGCAACAAGGCAAACCCCTGGTCTCGGGCGCAGCCATCCGTTTTGATGGCCAGCTGGCCGTCTACGACCCGCGCAGCGCCGACTCACCCTGCTATGCCTGCGTGTTCGACCCGCAGGAAAGCTTCGAGGAAACCCTGTGCTCCACCCTCGGCGTGTTTGCGCCGCTGGTGGGCATCATCGGCACCCTGCAGGCCGCTGAAGCGCTCAAGCTGCTGTCCGGAGCAGGCGCCCCACTGAGGGGCCGCCTGCTCATGCTTGACGGCCGGCACATGACCTTCAACGAAGTCCGTATCCCGCGCAACCCGGCCTGTACGGTGTGCGGCCAAGCCGCCCATTGAACCCGGCCTGCCTCAATGGCAGGGACCGTGCCGGCGACGGAATTCACGCGGCAATTCGGCACGTGCCTGACGAAACAGTCCCAGACGATGGGCCCGGGCCTCAGACTCCTGCTGGACATAGGGCCCGGTCTGGGTCCGGTAGCGGTAGGACCAGGCATGCCCCCGGCTGACCAGCCAGGCCCCCACATCCTGCCCGTGCAAACGCACACGCGCCAGGGCGCGGCCATAGTCGTCGTGCCGACGCACGCGTAGCTGCACCCTCTGCCCCAGCACATGCGCCACCAGTGCAGCGCGCGCCGTCTCCCCATGGGCCTGGCACAGCTCGGGCGCGTCGATGCCATCGATGCGCACCGCACGAGGCGCGCCACCCTGCTGCGGCCGCACCCACAGCGTGTCGCCATCGCTCACATGGGTCACCGTGCCTGTCCAGCTCGACGTCAAAGCCTGCGCAGCCGCCGGGACCAGCAGACCCAGCAACAGCAGCAGCCCGCAGGCCCGCTTCATACCCTGCACTTTCTCATTCCCTGTCTCCGTGACCAGTCTCACGAAGCCCTGATTTAATGGAGGTAGCCGGCCAAATCTGGCCTCTATCACCACAGGGCTCCTGTTAGACTTTGATGGTAATTGATGGACACCTCCTGTGAGCTCCGCTGTCACCCCCCCGCTTGACGTGCATGCGCTGCGTCTGGACGATGCGCGCGCGCTGCTCCAGCACGACGGCGCCGAGTTGCCGGCGCCCGGTGACGGACCGGCCGCCTATCTGCAGCACATCATCGATGGCCTGTGTGAACTCTCCCTGCGCGACCCGCTGACAGGTTTGGCCAACCGGCGCCATTTCCGCGCTGTGCTCTCGCGCGAGATCGAGATCGTGGCGCGCTCGGGCAACTCGGCCCTGCTGCTGCTGCTGGACATCGACCATTTCAAGAAAGTGAATGACACGCACGGCCATCTGGCCGGTGACAAGGTCCTGCAAGCCGTGGCACGCTGCATCGCCGCTTGTGTGCGCCCGCAGGACACCGTGGCACGTTACGGCGGCGAGGAATTCGCCATCGTCATGCCCGACTGCCAGGCCGCTTACGGCGAGACCGTGGCCGAACGCATCCGCCAATCGATTGCTGCCCTGTCCATCCCGGTGAGCCCGCGGCTCCATCTGCAAATCACCACCAGTGTGGGCGGCGCTTTCGCGCCGGTCTGGGTCCGCTCCACCGCCGACCTGTGGATTGAGCGCGCCGATACCCAGCTTTACCTGGCCAAGACCCAGGGCCGCAACCGGGTGTGCATCGACCACCAGCAGGTCATTTCCGTGAGTCCGGAAGAAAAAAGTCTGCTGTTCGGTAATCTGGCCCTGTCCGATTCCGTCTGGGGTGACCTGACCGACAGCAATACGCAGAGGTTCAGCTGATGAGTGACGAACTGACGACCGATCAGGACAAGCCGGCACCGCCCGTGCCCCTCAAGCCCCTGGGCAAGGTGCTCGCCATCACCAGCGGCAAGGGCGGCGTGGGCAAGACCTTCGTCTCGGCCAACCTGGCTGCCACCTTGGCCCGCCGTGGCCTGCGCGTGCTGGTGCTCGATGCCGACCTCGGCCTCGCCAATCTGGACGTTGTACTCAACCTCTATCCCAAGACCACGCTGCACGACGTCTTCACCGGCAAGGCCAAGCTGGATGAAGCCATCATCAAGGCGCCGGGCGGATTCTCGGTGCTGCTGGCCGGTTCCGGCATGGTCGAGTACTCGCGCCTCACGCCCGAGGTGCGCGACGAATTCCTGCGTGTGATGGAAAGTCTCGTGCCGCGTTTCGACGTGGTGCTGCTCGACACTGGCGCCGGCATCTCCGATGTGGTGCTGTTCGCCGTCTCGCTGGCCTCCGAGGTGCTGCTGGTGGTGACCCCGGAACCGACCTCACTGACCGACGCCTACGCCACCATCAAGGTGCTGGTGGGCCAGCAGAAACGCCAGAACATCCGCATGATCGTCAACCAGACGACCCGCCCGGGTGACGGGCGTGCCATCACGGTGCAGTTGCAGCAGGTGGTGGACCGCTTCGTGCCGGGCGAGCCGGGCAAGCCGGTCAAGCTGATCCATGTGGGTGATATTCCCGTCGACGCCTCGGTCCGCCAGGCCATCATGCGCCGGCAACTGCTCATGCAGGTCACGCCGGGCTGCCCGGCCGGACTCGCCCTGGTCCAGCTGGCCGGCAAGATCGAAGACACGGTCATCCCCAAAAACAGCTGAGGACCGCGCCTTGGCACGCCAAAACTGGCGAAGAAATCGTAGCGAGCGGTCCGAGCGCAAGGCGGACGGAGCGCAGAAACCGGAACGTACTCAGGTACGTGAGGTTTTCGAGCACCGCCCAACGCGGCGATCGGGTCGCGCAGTAGATTTATTCGCCAGTTTTTAACTGCGGCCGATGATGGAGGCCGTCGCCATCAGTTCTTCGAGCAAGGCCAGCGAGACCTTGCCGGACACAGCGTAGGGATCGAGTTCCGGCTTCTCGGAATACTTCAACAGGATCGAGGTATTGATGCGCGAGAGGTTGACCTGCCCCATGGTCCAGCCACCGAAACGCCGCTCGCTGATTTCCTCGTAATGCAGCAGCACCACGTCCTTGTGGCGCGCATCGCGCTGGATATGGCCATACAGCTCGCTGACCGCATTGCGTCCACCCTCGATGGCCTGCAGGAAGATGCCGCCGCCGTAACACAGGATGCCGGTGATGCCGCAGGTCGGGTTGTACTGGCGCGAATGCGCGAGGATGTTCTCGATGGCCTCGGCATTCGAATCGACGGCACGGCTGGCGTAAAGCAGGCGGACTAGCATGGTCAGGCTCTCTGGGGAATCAGGGACAGGAATTCTCGGCGCAGATTGGGGTCCTTGAGGAACACGCCGCGCATGACCGAGTTGATCATCTTGCTGTCCATGTCCTTGACCCCGCGCCAGGCCATGCAGTAGTGGCTGGCCTCCATGACGATGGCCAGGCCGTCGGGTTGGGTCTTTTCCTGGATCAGATCGGCCAGCTGCACCACGGCCTCTTCCTGGATCTGGGGCCGGCCCATGATCCACTCGGCCAGGCGCGCGTACTTGGACAGGCCGATGACATTGGTGTGCTCGTTGGGCATGACGCCGATCCAGATCTTGCCGATGACCGGGCAGAAGTGGTGCGAGCAGGCGCTGCGCACCGTGATCGGGCCGACAATCATCAGCTCGTTGAGGTGCTCGGCATTGGGAAACTCGGTGATGGTGGGCGCCTGCACGTAACGGCCGCGGAACACCTCGTTGACGTACATCTTGGCCACACGGCGCGCCGTGTTGTCGGTGTTGTGATCGTTGTCGGTGTCGATGACCAGGCTGTCGAGCACGTGCTGCATCTTGAGCTCGACCTCGTCGAGCATCTGCGCCAGCTCACCCGGCTCGATGTAATCGGCGATGTTGTCGTTCGCATAGAAGCGCTTGCGCGCTGCCAGCAGGCGCTCGCGGATCTTCACGGACACCGGAGTGCCCTCGTCGGCGGCGTCTGCGGGGCTCAAGGGACTCTGGCTTTTCTTCAGCATGGCCTTATGGTACCAGCGATTCGCCATCAGGGTTATCGGCCCCGGAGCCTTTGCTTTCAACCATCAAAAGCTATCAATTCAATAGCGATTACCGCTCAGGAAGACGCCCAGCCGCATCAGGGCAAAGGCCGCCCGGTCCAGCAGGCGCTGCTGCCATGGCCGGTCGGCATACTGGCTCGGGTCCACCCGGTGCCCTTCATGTTCCATGGCCCGGATCAGGCGCTCCCGCAGGTCCTGGGCGAAACGGACATCCTCCACCACCACATTGGCCTCGCGCGCCAGCAACAGGCTCAGGGGGTCCAGGTTGGAAGAGCCGATGGTGGTCCAGTGGCCGTCGATCACCGCCACCTTGGCGTGCAGGAAACTGGGCGAATACTCGTGGATTTCCATGCCCGCACCGAGCAGCACCCCGTAGACCATGCGCACGGCATGGAACTGCATGAAATACTCATAACGCCCCTGCAACAGCAGACGCACCCGGACCCCGCGCTGTGCCGCATGGATCAAGGCCAGCCTCAGCTTGCGGCCAGGGACGAAGTAGGCATTGGCGATGATGATCTCTGAACGCGCCTCGGCGATGGCCTTGCGGTAAGCCCTCTCGATGCGGCTGCGATGGCGCAGGTTGTCCCGCAGCAGCAGGGCGGCGCGCGTGCCGGACCCGCGGGCGGCGGCCATGCCGGCGGCCATCTCATCTCCGGCCTGCACGGCCAGCTTGACGGCTTCCTCCAGGTGGCGCCAGGCGGCCGGCAAATCGATCTCCCGCGCCTTGCTGCCCGCCTGCAGGCGCCACCAGAACTGCACCGTCACCTCATGCACGGCGCGCACCAGCGGACCGGTCACGCGCACCGCAAAATCGAGACGAGGCGCAGACAGGGCGCCGTGGTTGGGGTCATGCCAGTCATCCAGCACATTGATACCGCCACAAAAGGCCACGTGACCATCCACGACGCATAACTTGCGGTGCAGACGCCGCCACCGGCTTGGGATCAGCAGACCCAGCCGGCCCAGGGGCAGAAAAATCCGCCACTGGACGCCGGCAGCGTCGAAGCGCCGGCGCCATTCGAGAGGCAGCTCGGGCGTGCCCGCACCATCCATCACCAGATAAACGGCCACCCCGCGCTGCGCGGCCCGCACCAGTGCCGCGGCCACCTGCTCACCCGACGGATCCGGGTAGAAGATATAGGTCTCCATGCGGACTTCACGCACGCTCCGGTCGATCGCCTGCACCAGCGCAGGAAACAGTTCCTGGCCACCCTGCAGCAATTGCACGCGATGCCCGCTGCGCAAGGACGGCAGGTGGCGGTCCTTCATGCCGGCAACTCGAACTCGGCAATCAGCGGCAGATGGTCGGACATGCGCCACCAGACACGCCCGCGCGGCACCTCCACACTCAAGGGCCGCAGGCCGCGCACATAGACATAGTCCAGCTGGACCAGCGGCAGGCGTGCCGGGAAGGTCGGGTTCGTGGACGGCTTGAAGGTCTGCAGTCCCATGGCCGCGAAGTGGCGGTGAACACGCTCACCCCAGTCATTGAAGTCACCCGCCACGATCAGCGGCGCATCGGCGGGAATCTCGCGAGCGATATAGCTGTCCAGCTGGGCGGCCTGGCGCATGCGACTGGCGCGGATCAGACCCAGATGCACCACCACCACATGCAAGGCCATGCCATTGACCACCACCTCGCTGTGCAAAAGACCGCGCTGCTCAAACCGGTGATCGGACATGTCCTCATGCTGGTGCGACTTCACCGGCCAGCGCGACAGCATGGCGTTGCCGTGCTCGCCGTGGCGCGTGTAGGCATTGGTCCGGTAGACCGCCTCGTAGCCTTCGGGGGCCAGGAAATCGGCCTGCGGCATCTCGGGCCAGCGGCTGAAGTACTGCTCCTCGCGTCGATGTATCTTGCGCACTTCCTGCAGGCAGACGATGTCGGCGTCGAGCTGTTCCACGGCCAGCCCCAGGTTGTGGATCTCCAGGCGCCTGCGCGGGCCCAGGCCCTGCACACCCTTGTGGATGTTGTAGGTGGCGACGCGCAGGGTTTTCATGGGATTATTTTGGCAGGCTGGCCGCAGCGTGGACAAAACGCGGCAGCATCAGGCAGGCCTCGGCGTTGCTGGGCGAGGCGCAGGCTTCGGCGGCCTCGCGCCAGGGCAGCCACTGGTAGTCGGTGTGCTCGCGCGGGCTCAGCGTGATGCGGGTGCCGACCGGCACCATCAGGCCAAACAGGTGCTCGGTGTTGTGGATCACGCCGGGCTCGTAGCGGTGGCGCCAGCGCGGATAGATCTCGTAGACGTTCTCCAGGCCCCAGTCCAGCAAGGCGTGACCCGGCGCTCGCGCATCGATACCGGTCTCCTCCGCGATCTCGCGCAGGGCGGCGGCTTCGAAGGACTCCCGGAGATCGTCCTTGGCGCCCGTGACCGACTGCCAGTAGTCCTCGGCGTCAGCGCGCTTGATCAGCAGCACCTCGAGTGCCGGGGTGTGGATCACCACCAGCACGGATTGCGGAATCTTGTAGATGGGTAAATCAGCCACAGGTACAGGATGTCAATATCAATTAGACGTATCTACTCGCCATCACTCATCGTCAAAAAAATCTGAATCAATACGCTTGAGCTGATACGTAGCCGCAACGGATACACCAAGATCATGCTCAATCATCAAGTCAGACAAGCGTGCCCCGTCAATCAACACAACTCTGTACTGACTACGCTCCGCGTACTCTTTGGCATCCTGCGTGAATACCGAGGTCGTGATAAACACGCCTTTGCTGGCACGCTGACCCGCCAGTGCACCAACGAATTTCTGTATCTCGGGACGGCCAACAGAGCCATCCCATCGTTTGGCTTGCAAATAGATGGCGTCCAGTCCGAGACGATCCTCGTTGAGGATGCCATCTATCCCGCCATCACCTGATCGCCCGACGGCCCGCCCGGCCTCCTGACGACTGCCTCCATATCCCATCTTCAGCAACAACTGGATCACCAGATTCTCAAAAAATGCTGGTGAGCACCGCTTGATGCTATTGATCAGCTCTGCCGCCAACTCCCGCCGCAGAACAGCATGCGCACGCTCCAAGTCTTCCTCTGGCGTAACGCCATCCGAAGATGAGCCAGCCAAAGCAGCCGGGTCCGAAGAAGCCATCAGTTCAGAGGGCTCACTTGCATTCGCATACCCAGGTATTTTCTGAAGCAGACGCAAGTCAATCCTTTGCGGTTTTTCTGCCAAGAGCTGACGTCCGGTGGGGCTTATGAGAAACACACCTCGTCGGGGTTGCTCGATCAATCCAGCTCGCTTCAGGTAGGTTTTTGCCCACGCCAAACGGTTATAAAAAAGTGGCGCACGACCACTGGGCAGCATCTCAGCCAATTCCTCCTGGGAAAGCAAAAATTCTTTTGCAATACTTTTCGTCGCTTCCCCCATGGAGCACTCTCGACCATCGCTGATGAACTTGAGCAAGGGCAGCATCAGTGATTGAAAATCTGGAATCGCCATTTCCGCTCCCAAGTAAAAAGGGCGCTGTGATCACAGCGCCCTTTGATTCTGCACCAAGGCCTGAGACTCAGGCCGGTTTCACCGCATCCGGGTTGCGCAGGCGGATGTGCAGCTCGCGCAGCTGCTTCTCGTCCACCGGGCTCGGGGCCTGGGTCAGCAGGCACTGGGCGCGCTGAGTCTTGGGGAAGGCAATCACGTCGCGGATGGACTCGGCGCCGGTCATCAGCGTGACGATGCGGTCCAGGCCGAAGGCCAGGCCACCGTGCGGCGGGGCGCCGTACTGCAGCGCGTCCAGCAGGAAGCCGAACTTGAGCTTGGCCTCCTCAGGCGTGATCTTGAGCGCGTCGAACACCTTCTGCTGCACGTCGGCACGGTGGATACGCACGGACCCCCCGCCCATTTCCCAGCCGTTGAGCACCATGTCGTAGCCCTGCGAGATGCATTTCTCGGGCGCGGTGACCATCCAGTCTTCGTGGCCGGCCTTGGGCGCCGTGAAGGGGTGGTGCACGGCGGTATAGCGCTGGTTGTCCTCGTCGAACTCGAACATGGGGAAATCCACCACCCACATCGGCGCCCAGCGGTTTTCGAACAGGCCGTTTTTCTTGCCGAATTCGCTGTGGCCGATCTTGATGCGCAGCGCGCCGATGGCGTCGTTGACGATCTTGGCCTTGTCGGCGCCGAAGAAGATCAGGTCGCCGTCCTGGGCTCCGGTGCGCTTGAGCACTTCGCTCAGCGCGGCGTCGTGGATGTTCTTGACGATGGGCGACTGCAGGCCCGGCCACCGCGTGGCCCCTTCGGGTCCAGGGCCCTTGGCTGCTTCGTTGACGCGGATGTAGGCCAGACCCTTGGCACCGTAGATCTTGACGAACTCGGTGTAGGCGTCGATCTCGCCGCGGCTGATGCCGCCGCCTTCGACCGAACCGCCAGGCACCCGCAGGGCCACCACACGGCCGCCCACCATATTGGCCGCGCCCGAGAAGACCTTGAAGTCCACGTCCTTCATCACATCGGTGAGTTCGGTGAACTGCAGTTTCACGCGCAGGTCGGGCTTGTCCGAGCCGTACAGGTGCATGGCGTCCTGGTAGGTCATGACCGGGAACTCGCCCAGATCGACCCCGATGGTGTTCTTGAAGACCGTCGTGATCATGCCCTGGAACATGTCGCGGATGTCCTGCTCGCTCAGGAAGCTGGTCTCGATATCGATCTGCGTGAACTCGGGCTGACGGTCGGCGCGCAGGTCCTCGTCACGGAAGCACTTGGTGATCTGGTAATAACGGTCGAAACCGGCCACCATGAGCAGCTGCTTGAAGAGCTGGGGCGACTGCGGCAGCGCGAAGAACTGGCCATCGTGCACGCGGCTGGGCACCAGATAGTCGCGCGCGCCTTCGGGCGTGCTCTTGGTCAGCATGGGGGTCTCGATGTCCACGAAGCCGTTGGCGTCGAGAAACTTGCGCACCTCCATGGCCACCTTGTAACGCAGCATCAGGTTGTTCTGCATGTAGGGGCGGCGCAGGTCCAGCACGCGGTGCGTGAGGCGCGTGGTCTCGGAGAGGTTGTCCTCGTCGAGCTGGAAGGGGGGCGTGACCGAGGGGTTGAGCACGGTCAGCTCGTGGCACAGCACCTCGACCTTGCCGCTCTTGAGGCTCTCGTTGGTGGTGCCGGCCGGGCGCGCGCGCACCAGGCCCTTGACCTGGATGCAGAACTCGTTGCGCAGGTCCTCGGCCGTCTTGAACATCTCGGCGCGGTCCGGGTCGCAGACCACCTGCACATAACCTTCACGGTCGCGCAGGTCGACGAAGATCACGCCGCCATGGTCGCGCCGGCGGTTGACCCAGCCGCACAGGGTGACGGTTTGGCCCAGCAGGGCCTCGGTCACGAGACCGCAGTAATGGGAACGCATGGCCATGGGGCTTACTCTTTCAGGAATTCAGGAATGGGAAGGCTGGTCGGACTCGGCCGGTTTCTTCGCAGAGCCGGGGACGATCACGCCCATGGAAATCACATAGGTCAGCGCCTCGTCGACGTTCATGGCAAGCACGATGCAATCGCTGGCCTTGATCATCACGAAGTAGCCGCCGGTCGGGTTGGGCGTGGTCGGAACGTAAACGCTCAGGTACTCACCCGGCAGGTGGTTGACCAGGTCGCCACCGGGCGCGCCGGTCACGAAACCGATGGTCCACATGCCCTCGCGCGGCCACTGCACCAGCACGGCCTGACGGAAGGCGTTGCCCTTGTCGGAAAACAGGGTGTCGGAGACCTGCTTGACGCCGGAGTAAATGGAACGCACCACCGGAATGCGGTGCAGCAGGGCATTCCACCAGCTGAGCAACTGGTTGCCGATGATGTTGGACGTCAGGGCGCCGATGGCCAGCACCACGGCCAGGGCGAAGATCACCCCCAGGCCGGGAATGTGCAGGCCCAGCCATTGGTCGGGCTGCCAGGACGCGGGCAGGATGCGCAGGGTCTGGTCCAGCGTGGACACCACCCATTCCAGCACCCAGACCGTGATGCCCAGCGGGGCCAGCACCAGCAGGCCCGCGAACAGCCACTTGCGGAATTTGGCCATGGGCATCAAGCGCACCCGCAACCCGTGCCGCAGCTGTGGCTGGCCGGCGCAGCGGCAGCCGGGGCCTCGCTGGTCGTGGCCGCCGCAGCCGTGGTGGGGGCAGCAGCAGGGGTGGCGCCCCCGCGGAAATCGGTGGCGTACCAGCCGCTGCCCTTGAGCTGGAAGCCGGCGGCCGTGACCTGCTTGCGGAAGGTCGGCTGGCCACAGGCCGGGCAGTCGCTCAGGGTCGGGTCGGAGATCTTCTGCAGCACATCCTTGGCGGCACCGCAGGATTCACATTTGTAGGCGTAAATTGGCATGGCTCGAAGGAGGTTAAGGGGGGTCTGGCGGGTGTCAGCAAGTTGCGCCGCCCACCAGCAGCCGCGCGACCTGCGGAAAACCCGCAATTATAGGCGGCGGCCCCTTTATCAAGGCCGTCCTCCGGCCTTCCGCCTTAGCCCAGGCCGGCCAGCTTGTGGTGGCCCGCGTGCCGGTTGACGATGGCCTGGGGGCCGAGTGAGCCCACCAGCATGCCCGTCAGCGCGGACAGCACGCCCGCCAGCTGGGCCGGAAACTCCGCACCCGCCGGGGTGGCCAGGAAGATCCCCCAGGTCAACAGCCCCAGCACGATGGAGAACAGCGCCCCCTGGGTCGTGGCCCGTTTCCAGTACAGGCCGAAGGTCAGCGGGATGAAGGCGCCCACCAGGGTCACCTGGTAGGCGCCAGAGACCATTTCATAGATCGAAGTGCCCTGCATCTGGATGGCGTACAGCAGCACCAGGGCGCTGAAGACCAGCACGGTGATGCGCATGGTCTTCAATTCCTGCTTGTCACCCATATGGGGATGGAACTGACGCCAGATGTTCTCCACGAAGGTCACACTCGGCGCCAGCAGGGTGGCGGAGGCACAGGATTTGATGGCCGAGAGCAGCGCGCCAAAAAAGAGCACCTGCATGATGAAAGGCATCTTCTCCATGACCAGGGTGGGCAGCACCTTCTGTGGATCCTCCTTGATCAGGGCGTCGGCCTGCTCGGGCATGATGATCAGGGCGCTGACCACCAGGAACATGGGCACGAAGGCGAAGAGGATGTAGAGCGCCCCGCCGATGATGGCGCCGCGCGAGGCCGACTTCTCGCTGTCGGCCGACATCACGCGCTGGAACACGTCCTGCTGGGGGATGGAGCCCAGCATCATGGTGATGGCCGCGGCGAAGAAGAACACCACGTCCTTGAAACTCGGCTCGGGCAGGAAGTTGAACATGTCGCGGCTCACGGCCAGCGCCACCACCTTGTCGGCCCCACCGGCCGGGCCGCCGGCAAACACGGCCAGGATGCTCAGGCCCGCAACCAGGATGATCATCTGGATGAAGTCGGTCAGGGCCACCGACCACATGCCGCCGAACAGGGTGTAGGCCAGCACCGAGACCACACCGATCACCATGCCCACCGGGATGCTGATGGCGCCGCCCGACAGCAGATTGAACACCAGACCCAGGGCCGTGACCTGGGCCGAGACCCAGCCCAGGTAACTCAGCATGATGATGAGCGAGCAGATGATCTCCACGCTGCGGCCGTAGCGCTCGCGGAAGAAGTCACTGATGGTCAGCAGGGTCATGCGGTAGAGCTTGGCGGCGAAGAACAGGCCCACCAGGATCAGGCAGGAGCCCGCGCCGAAGGGGTCTTCCACCACGCTGCCCAGGCCGCCACCCACGAATTTGGCGGGAATGCCCAGCACCACCTCCGAGCCGAACCAGGTGGCGAAGGTGGTGGTGACGATCATGACCAGTGGCAGGCGACGTCCGGCGATGGCGAAATCGGCCGAGTTCTTGACCCGCTTGGCGGCCCACAGGCCGATGGCAATGGTCACCAGCAGGTAAACAATGACGAGGGTCAGCAGCACCTTGTATCTCCTTGGTTGCGATGGGCCAGGATTATCCCCAGAAGCGAGCCCTAGAACAGCTGGAAGCGGATCACCATCTGGACAACGATCAATCCCAGAGCAAAACCTATGCCCGCGTAGATCAGGGCCTGCAGCAGGCGGTTGGTGCGCCGCTGCTCGGTCAGCAGCTCGTCCAGCTCGCGCTTCTGGCTGCCCGCGTTGTGCTTGAGGTAGTCGTGCAGCAGGCGCGGCAGATCCGGCAGCATCTTGGCGTAGCGCGGGGCCTGGTTCTTGAGTTCCTCCAGCAGCTTGCGCGGGCCGATCTGGTCGGTCATCCACTTCTCCAGGAAGGGTTTGGCCGTGCTCCAGAGGTCCAGCTCGGGGTCGAGCTCGCGGCCCAGGCCCTCGATATTGAGCAGGGTCTTCTGCAGCAGCACCAGCTGCGGCTGGATCTCCACATGGAAACGGCGCGAGGTCTGGAACAGGCGCATGAGCACCATGCCCAGCGAGATTTCCTTGAGCGGCCGGTCGAAATAGGGTTCGCACACGGCGCGGATGGCGGACTCCAGCTCGTCCACCCGCGTGCGCGGCGGCACCCAGCCCGATTCGATGTGCAGCTCGGCCACGCGCTTGTAGTCACGCCGGAAGAAGGCCGTGAAGTTCTGCGCCAGGTACTCCTTGTCGTACTCGGTCAGCGTGCCCACGATGCCGAAGTCCAGCGAGATGTAGCGCCCGAAGGTGGTCGGATCCGTGCTGATGAAGATATTGCCCGGGTGCATGTCGGCGTGGAAAAAACCATCGCGAAAGACCTGGGTGAAGAAGATGGTGACCCCGTCGCGCGCCAGCTTTTTCATGTCCACGCCCGCCTCGCGCAGGCGCGCGGTCTGGCTGATCGGGATGCCCTTCATGCGCTCCATCACGATGACGTCGCTGTGACAGTAGTCCCAGAACATCTCGGGGATCAGCACCAGGTCCAGCCCGTCCATATTGCGGCGCAGCTGGGCGGCGCTGGCGGCTTCGCGCACCAGGTCCAGTTCGTCGTGCAGGTATTTGTCGAACTCGGCCACCACCTCGCGCGGCTTGAGGCGCCGGCCGTCGGCAGACAGGTTCTCCACCCACCCGGCCATCAGGCGCATCAGGCCCAAGTCCTTTTCGATGGCCGGCAGCATACCCGGGCGCAGCACCTTGACGGCCACCTCGCGCTCACGGCCTTCCCGGTCCTTGAGCTTGGCGAAGTGCACCTGCGCGATCGAAGCACTGGCCACCGGCACACGCTCGAATTCGCTGAAGATCTGGGCCACCGGCTTGCGGAAGGCCCGCTCGATCGTGGCCACAGCCACCTCGGAGGGGAAAGGCGGCACGCGGTCCTGCAGCTTGGCCAGCTCATCGGCGATGTCGGCCGGCAGCAGGTCACGCCGTGTGGACAGCACCTGGCCGAACTTCACGAAGATCGGGCCCAGGCGCTCCAGCGCCTCGCGCAGGCGCTGGCCGGGCGGCGCATCCAGGTTGCGGCCGATCGAGACGATGCGCGCGATCACACGCAGCCAGGGTTTCTGGAAACTGGTCAGGACCAGCCCGTCCAGACCGTAGCGCAGCACGATCCAGACGATGTAGGCGCCGCGCAGCAGGCGGGTCACAGAAGCACCTCCGCGCTTTGCGCTACGGTGCGAGCCCCCGCGCGGCCCAGGGCTGCGCCGCGCTGGCCGGGAGCGGCCGTGCGGGGGCTCATGCCCCGGCTCCACGGGCCGGCTTGAGCCATCCGCGCAGACTCTCCAGGGCACGGCGCGCAGCCTGCGCCAGGCCGTGGGCCGGCGCATCGCCGATCAGGCGGGCCAGGTCTTCCTCGACATCCCAGCGCACGTGGTCGACCAGCCAGTTGATATCGGCCGCCAGTTGGACGTCGCCTTCGATGCGCACGGCCGGTTTGTCACCGGCCAGGGCCGCCTGCACCAGCGCCAGCGGCGAGGCCTCGGTCACAGCCAAGGTCAGGTCGGACGGGGTATCGGCCGCGGCCAGGTCCAGCAGGCCGGCCGGCGTGAGCTGCAGCTTGAACTCGAATTCGCGCCAGTGGAACAGCAGCACCCGGCCCTTTTGCCGGGCCAGCCGGCCCATGGCCTCGGGTTCCTGCATCAGCACATGGTTGAGCAGCAGCACAATGCGGCGCTGCACCTCCTGTACCGCCCAGGCGGGAGGCTGCAGGGTCGTGCCTAACTTCTGGAAAACGTCTTCCAACAATGAAAAAGGGGACTGTGTTGCCATAGTCCCCGATTATTGATTAGAAGCAGGCGGGTTTATTGCAAGGCCTGAACTCCGGCCACCAGCCAGCCGCGGCTGCCATCCCGGGGTTTGACCATGTTCCAGACCTCGCGGAAGGGGCTGGGGCCGGCCTGCGGCGTCTCGCGGATCATGCCCGAGAACTCGACGCTGGCCATGTAACCGTCACCCAACTCCTCGATGCCCAGCAACTGGGCCTGCAGCATCTGCACCTCGGTCAGGTTCACGGCGCCGCCCGTGTGGGCCTCGCGCTCGGCCAGTTGGGCGCTGATCTCGGTCAGCATGTCGTCGGTCATCATGGAACGCAGGGTGCCCATGTCGGCCTGGTCCCAGGCCGCCTGCAGCAGGATGAAGTTGCTCTTGGCCGCCTTGAGGAAACCGTCGGCATCAAAACCGGCCGGGATGCTCCAGCTGCTGGGCAGCGCCGAGCCGATCACGACGCCGGAAGCGCCCTGCGCAGCAACGCTGTCGAAAGCCGTCTGGTTGCGCTCCCAGGGGCGGGCCGAGGCGTCATTGCCCACGTTTTCCGGGCGGTAGGCCGGGCCGGCCGTGGCCACTTCACCCACACCGGCTCCCTGAAAGGCGTAGCGGCCGGTGGCCGGGGTCGCCGCTCGTCGGCTGCGCATGAACCAGCCGAAGGCCATCATGGCCAGCAGCACCACGAGCGCGATCAGCATGAACTGGCCGAAGGCCTCACCCATGCCCAGGGAGCTGGCCAGCCAGGCCAGGCCCAGGCCGGCGGCCAGGCCACCGAGCATGGCGCCCCAGGGCTTCCTGGGGGCGGGGGCCGGAGCGGCTGCGGGGGCCGTCGGAGCGGGCTTGGGAGCGGCCGTGTTTTGCGCCGGCGCTGCCTCGCGCTGCGTCACATTGCTCGACTGCTTGCCGACCGATTTGCCGCCGCCCAGGCGCTTGGCCTCGACGTTGACCGCGCCGAGGGCCAGTGCCAGCGACAGGGCGAGAGACCAGAATTTCATGCTTGCTCCAAAAATACCTTGCGGGATGCAGCACCCCGAAATGAGCTCAAAAGCGGAGTGTCAGCACCTGATTCCAACATGAAGTGCCACCACACCGCCACTCATGTTGTGAAAGTCCACATGGCCGAATCCGGCTTTTTTCATCATCGCCTTGAGTTCTTCCTGGCCCGGATGCATGCGGATGGACTCGGCCAGGTAGCGGTAGCTGTCGGCGTCGCCGGCCACCAGCTTGCCCAGCTGGGGCAGGATCTTGAAGGAATACCAGTCGTAGGCCCTGGCCAGGGGCGGCGCCACTTTCGAGAATTCCAGCACCAGCAGCTTGCCGCCGGGCTTGAGCACACGGCACATCTCGGCCAGGGCCCGGTCCTTGTGCGTCATGTTGCGCAGGCCGAAAGCCACGCTGACCAGGTCGAAATGGCGGTCCGGGAAGGGCAGCTTTTCGGCATCGCAGACCACCGTGGGCAGGACCACACCGGCGTCGAGCAGGCGGTCACGGCCCACACGCAACATGGCCTCGTTGATATCGGTGTGCACCACCTGGCCGGTCTTGCCGACTTTTTTGGCAAAAGCCAGGGCCAGGTCGCCGGTGCCGCCGGCGATGTCCAGCGCGCGGTCCCCCTCCTTGAGGTTGGCCACGGTCACGGTGCAGGCCTTCCACGCGCGGTGCAGGCCCATGGACATGAGGTCGTTCATGACGTCGTATTTCGACGCCACCGAATCGAACACGCCGCGCACGCGACGCGCTTTTTCAGTCTCGTCGACCGTCTCGAATCCGAAATGGGTGCCGCTCATGGTCAATGGCTGCCGCAGGCGTGGCCGGCTTTTTCGGGCATGGGCGCGTCGCGGTCCACGCCGGCCGCTTTCAGGCGGGCCTCGTAGTCGGCCCAGAGCTGGTCCTGCTGCGAACCGAGGAAATAGAGGTAATCCCAGGAAAAGATGCCGCTGTCGTGGCCGTCCGAGAAAACGGGTTTCACGGCGTAGTTACCTACAGGCTCCAGTTCCGCCAGCTCCACGTCGCGCTTGCCAGTCTGCAGCACTTCCTGGCCCGGGCCGTGGCCCTGCACCTCCGCCGAGGGCGAGTAGATGCGCATCAGCTCGAAGGGGATGCGAAAGGTCTTGCCGTCGGAAAAGCCGACCTCCAGCACCCGCGACTTGCTGTGCACCGTGAGATCCTGCGGCGTCGGGGCGCCGGCTTGCAAACCTGCCATGAGGGTCACCTTGTCTGTTGAAACCGGATTATCCCGTCCTGCTCAGACCAGCACGCGCTCGATGCCGCCGGCATTGGCCGAGGCCACGTACTGCGGCATCCAGTCCTCGCCCAGGATCTGACGCGCCATCTCGACCACGATGTAGTCGGCCTCCAGCAGGCCGTTCTGCAGATCGTTGCCATAACGGTTCAGGCCCTGCAGGCAGCTGGGGCAGCTGGTCAGGATCTTCACGTTGTCCTTCGCACCCACCAGTCCCGCTTCGCGCAGCTCGGTTTCGCCCTTGCGGATTTCCTCTTCCTTGCGGAAGCGCACCTGGGTGGACACATCGGGGCGGGTCACGCCCAGGGTGCCGGACTCGCCGCAGCAGCGGTCGCTCTTGAGGACGTTGTCACCCACCAGCGCCTTGACTGTCTTCATCGAGTCCTGCAGCTTCATGGGGTTATGGCAGGGCTCGTGATACAGGTAGGCACTCGTTCCCTTTTGGCTTCGGCCGCTGCGCTTAACGTTCGCTTCGCTCACGTTAGCCTCCGCCGAAAGGGAATCACCCAAGGTGATTCCCTTTTCCAGCAGGTACTCATGGATGTCGATGATGCGGCAGCCCGGGAAGATCTCCTCGAACTTGTAGCCTTGCAACTGGTCGTAGCAGGTGCCGCAGCTCACCACCACGGTCTTGATGTCCAGGTAGTTCAGGGTGTTGGCCACGCGGTGGAAGAGCACGCGGTTGTCCGTGATCATCTTCTCGGCCTTGTCGAACTGCCCGCTGCCGCGCTGCGGGTAACCGCAGCAGAGGTAACCCGGCGGCAACACGGTCTGCACACCCGCATGCCAGAGCATGGCCTGGGTGGCCAGGCCCACCTGGCTGAACAGGCGCTCGGAGCCGCAGCCCGGGAAATAGAACACCGCCTCGGTCTCGGCCGTGGTGGCCTGCGGGTCGCGGATGATGGGAACGTAGTCGGCGTCCTCGATGTCCAGCAGGGCGCGCGCGGTCTTCTTGGGCAGGCCGCCGGGCATCTTCTTGTTGATGAAGTGAATGACCTGCTGCTTGATGGGCGCGGTGCCCACGGTCGCCGGAGGCTTGGCCGTCTGGCGGCGCGCCAGCGTGCGCAGCAGCTGGTTGGCCAGGCGCTGGGCCTTGAAACCCACGTCCACCATGGCCGAGCGCATGAGCTTGATAGTCTCGGGGTTGGTTGCGTTGAGGAAGAACATGGCCGCGGCATTGCCGGGACGGAAGGACTTCTGTCCCATCTTGCGCAGCAGGTTGCGCATGTTCATCGACACGTCGCCGAAGTCGATCTTGACCGGACAGGGCGAGAGGCATTTGTGGCAGACCGTGCAGTGATCGGCCACGTCCTCGAACTCCTGCCAGTGCTTGATGCTCACGCCGCGGCGGGTCTGCTCCTCGTAGAGGAAGGCCTCCACCAGCAGCGAGGTCGCCAGGATCTTGTTACGCGGGCTGTATAGCAGGTTGGCACGCGGCACGTGGGTCGAGCACACGGGTTTGCACTTGCCGCAGCGCAGGCAGTCCTTGACGCTGTCGGCGATGGCGCCGATGTCGCTCTGCTGCATGATCAGCGACTCATGGCCCATGAGGCCGAAGCTGGGCGTGTAGGCGTTGGTCAGGTCGGCCGGATGGCTGGCCTCACGCAGCAGCTTGCCGCGGTTGAAGCGGCCTTCGGGGTCGATGCGCTGCTTGTAGTCGGCAAAAGGCTTGAGCTCGGCGTCGCTGAGGAATTCGAGCTTGGTGATGCCGATGCCGTGTTCGCCCGAGATCACGCCGTCCA
The DNA here is from genome assembly GCF_054780335.1 of Curvibacter fontanus. Taxonomy (NCBI): domain Bacteria; kingdom Pseudomonadati; phylum Pseudomonadota; class Betaproteobacteria; order Burkholderiales; family Comamonadaceae; genus Curvibacter; species Curvibacter fontanus. The sequence continues at coordinate 67,637 of NZ_BAAGWN010000005.1, read as the reverse complement.
GTGAACGCGCCAGGGCCATGATGCGTTTGACCGCGCCGTGCGCGGCCTGCAGCATCTCGTAATCGTCGCTGTTGACGGGAATATTGGTGTGCACATTGCCGTCACCGGCGTGCATGTGCAGCGCCACCCAGACCCGGCCCTTGAGCACGCGCTGATGGATAGCCTGGCATTCGGCCAGGATGGGCGCGAAGGCACCGCCCGTGAAGATGTCCTGCAGGGGCGTGCGGATCTGCGCCTTCCAGCTGGCACGCAGGCTGTGGTCCTGCAGCTGCGGGAACAGCGTGTCCACGTCTTTCAACCAGCCCTGCCACTGGGTGCGCACCTCGCGCACGAGGGCCAGGGCCTGCGCCACGCGGTCTTCCAGCAGCTCGGCCGATGCAATCTCGCTGGCATCGTCCAGCTTGCCCAGGGGCAGGTTGCCCTCGGTGAAGAAATACTCCAGCTCGTCGGCCAGCTGGATCTTGTTGCGCAGCGACAGCTCGATATTGATGCGCTCGATGCCGTCGGTGTACTCGGCCATGCGCGGCAAGGGGATCACCACGTCTTCGTTGATCTTGAAGGCGTTGGTGTGCTTGCTGATGGCGGCCGTGCGCTTGCGATCCAGCCAGAATTTCTTGCGCGCCTCGGCGCTGATGGCAATGAAACCCTCGCCGCCGCGCGAGTTGGCAATGCGCACCACCTCGCTGGTGGCACGCGCCACGGCGTCGGTGTCGTCGCCCACGATGTCACCGATCAGCACCATCTTGGGCAGGCCGCCACGTTTGCTCTTGGTGGCGTAGCCCACAGCTTTCAGATAACGGTCGTCCAGGTGCTCCAGGCCGGCGAGCAGAACGGGGGAGGGGCCCTGTTCATTCCCTCCTGCACCACTGCGGTTCTGCAGGGAGAACATGAAGTCCTTGATCTCGACGATGCTGGGCACCGCGTTGCGCGCGTGGCCGAAGAATTCGAGGCAGACGGTACGGGTATGCGCCGGCATGCGGTGCACCACCCAGCGCGCGCTGGTGATCAGGCCGTCGCAGCCCTCCTTCTGCACGCCGGGCAGGCCGGAGAGGAACTTGTCGGTGACGTCCTTGCCCAGGCCTTCCTTGCGGAAGCTCGGGCCGGGAATGTCCAGGCGCTCGGTCTTCACCAGCTTCTTGCCGTCGGCCTCGAAGTACTTGAGTTCGAAGCTGGCGACGTCGGCGTCGTGGATCTTGCCCAGGTTGTGGCCCACACGCGTGACTTCCAGCCAGCCCGCATCGGGCGTGACCATGCGCCAGCTGGCCAGGTTGTCCAGCGCCGTGCCCCATAGCACGGCCTTCTTGCCACCCGCGTTCATGGCGATATTGCCACCCACGCAGGAGGCCTCGGCCGAGGTCGGGTCCACAGCGAAGACAAACCCCCCGCGCTCGGCGGCATCGGCCACGCGCTGGGTGACCACACCGGCTTCGGTCCAGATCGTGGGCACGGGTTGGTCCAGCCCCGGCAGTTGCACCATCTCCACTTCGGTCATGGCCTCGAGCTTCTCGGTGTTGATCACCGCGCTCTTCCACGTCAGCGGCACGGCGCCGCCGGTGTAACCCGTGCCGCCCCCGCGCGGAATGATGGTCAGGCCCAGCTCGATGCAGCCCTTGACCAGGCGCGCCATCTCGGCCTCGCTGTCGGGGGTCAGCACCACGAAGGGGTACTCGACGCGCCAGTCGGTCGCGTCCGTCACATGCGAGACACGCGACAGGCCGTCGAACTTGACGTTGTCCTTGGCGGTCAGCCGGCTGAGCGCGCGCTGGGCCTTGCGGCGCAGGGCGGCAATTTTCTGGAAAGAGGCATCAAAGGCCTCGACGGCGCGGCTGGCAGCCTCCAGCAACTCGCCCACCAGTGCGTCGCGCTGGGGGTCGGCCTGCGGCGTGCGTCGTTTCTGCACCTCGCCCAGGCGATGGTGCAGGGCATCGACCAGCAGCTGGCGACGCTTGGGGTTGTCCAGCAGGTCGTCCTGCAGATAGGGGTTGCGCTGCACCACCCAGATGTCACCGAGGACTTCATAGAGCATGCGGGCCGAGCGGCCGGTGCGGCGCTCCTCGCGCAGTTGGTTCAACACCTCCCAGGCCCGGGGGCCCAGCAGGCGGATGACGATCTCGCGGTCGGAGAAGGAGGTGTAGTTGTAGGGGATTTCGCGGATGCGCTCGTGCCCGTGCGGCGCGAGGCCGGCCGTGTCCACGAATTGAGCTAGCGGAGTCGGTGCGTTCATGGCAGTCTGGAATATCAGCCAGAACGGTACACCGGCTGAGGCGAGATGTTACCGCAGTGCAACAAAGGCCTGCAGGCAAGCGCATTGGGGCCATGCCCGCATCATGGAAACCCCGCATCCGGAGATGACAGTAACCGGGGCTTAATGTGTATGTCACATTTCCCGCCTAGGCTGGCGAGCTTGTCCATAAGGAGCCCCGCATGAAACTTTCCGTGAAACTGAGCGTCGCCGCCCTCTCGGCCCTGCTGCTCGCACCCGCCGCCCAGGCCCAGACCGAGATCCAGTGGTGGCATTCCATGACTGGCGGCCTGAACGATTGGGTCGTCGACATTGCCAACGATTTCAACGCCAGCCAGAAAGAGTACAAGGTGGTGCCCACCTACAAGGGCACCTACGACGAATCGATGACGGCTTCCATTGCCGCCTTCCGCGCCGGCAACGCCCCGCACATCCTGCAGGTCTATGAGGTCGGCACCGCCACGATGATGGCCGCCAAGGGCGCCATCGTACCGGTCGGCAAGGTTCTGAGCGACGCCGGCTACAAGTTCGACGCCAAAGCCTACATTCCTGCAATCGTCGGCTACTACACCGCCCCCAACGGACAGATGCTGAGCTTCCCCTTCAACAGCTCAACCACCGTGCTGACTTACAACAAGGACCTGTTCAAGAAGGCCGGCCTGGACCCCAACAACCCGCCCAAGACCTGGCCCGAGCTGACCTTGGCCGCCGCCAAGCTCAAGGCTTCGGGCGTCGCCTGCCCCTTCACGACGAGTTGGCAGGGCTGGACCCAGCTGGAAAGCTTCTCCACCTGGCACAACACCCTGTTCGCCACTCAGAACAACGGGTTTGGCGGCACCTCGGCGCGACTGGTCTTCAACAGCCCGCTGCACGTGCGCCACATCGAGAACTTGGCCAACATGGCCAAGCAGGGCCTGTTCCACTACCGCGGCCGCGGCAACAAGGGGGATGCGCCCTTCTATTCGGGTGAATGCGCCATGGCCACGGCCAGCTCATCTACCTACGCCAGCATCAAGAAGAACGCCAAGTTCGATTTCGGCATCGCCCCCCTGCCCTACTATGCAGACGTGGCCGGTGCGCCGCAGAACACCATCATCGGCGGCGCCTCCCTGTGGGTGATGTCGGGCAAGAAGGCGGCCGAGTACAAGGGTGTGGCCACTTTCTTCAACTACCTCACCAATGCCGAAATTCAGGCCAAGAGCCACCAGCGCACCGGCTACCTGCCGATCACGCTGGCATCGTTTGCCTTGACCGAGAAGACGGGCTTCTACAAGCAGAACCCGGGCACGGAAACCGCCGTCAACCAGATGATCCGCAAGACCACCGACAAGTCGCGCGGTGTGCGTCTGGGCAACTTCAACCAGATCCGCGCCATCATGGACGAGGAACTGGAACAGGTCTGGGCCGGCAAGAAGTCGGCCAAGGAAGCGCTGGACGACGCCGTCAAGCGCGGCAACGAGCAGCTGGAGCGATTTGAAAAAGCCAACAAGGGCTAAGCCCTGATTGGCTTGACGCCGCCTGACGGCCCTCCCTCCCCTACCCTCCCCCGCCAGGCGGGGGAGGGCTTTTTTGACTCTGGTAGAGCACAATCGCGGCATGGAAAAACGGGTCCGTTTCAAGTCTTGGTGGCTGCCCTGGGTGCTGCTGGCCCCCCAGGTGGCGGTCATCGCCGTCTTCTTCTTCTGGCCTGCCGCCCAGGCCCTGGTCCAGTCCCTGCAGCAACAGGACGCCTTCGGCACCTCGATCGAATGGGTCGGGCTGGAAAACTTTCGGCGTCTGTGGGCCGACGAGAGTTATCTGGCCTCCTTCCAGACCACCGCCGTCTTCTCACTCCTGGTAGCCACGCTAGGGTTGTCGCTGTCGCTTGTACTGGCCGTATTCGCCGACCGGGTTCTGCGTGGCGCATCCTTGTACAAGACGCTGCTGATCTGGCCCTACGCCGTCGCGCCGGCCGTGGCCGGCGTGCTCTGGCTGTTCATGTTCGCACCGTCCATCGGCATCGTGAGCTACGCGCTGCGCAGCATGGGCATTGAGTGGAACCACCTGCTCAACAGCGGCCAGGCCATGACGCTGATCGTCTTCGCGGCCGTCTGGAAACAGATCTCCTACAACTTCCTGTTTTTCCTGGCCGGCCTGCAATCCGTCCCGAAAAGCCTGGTGGAGGCCGCCGCCATCGATGGCGCCGGTCCCTGGCGGCGTTTCTGGACCATCATCTTTCCCCTGCTCTCGCCCACCACCTTCTTCCTGCTGGTCATCAACGTGGTCTATGCCTTCTTCGACACCTTCGCCATCATCGATGCGGCGACCGAGGGCGGCCCCGGCAAGGACACGGCCATCCTGGTCTACAAGGTGTATTACGACGGCTTCAAGGCGCTGGACCTTGGAAGCTCTGCCGCACAGTCGGTCGTCCTCATGGTCATCGTCATTGCCCTGACCGTGGTGCAGTTCCGTTTCGTGGAGAAAAAGGTCAACTACTGATCGTGCACCATGGTTGAACGTCGCCCTCTTGCCACTGCGATCTCGCACCTCGTCCTCATCCTGGGCGTGATCGTCGTCGCCTTCCCGCTTTACATCACCTTCGTCGCCTCCACCCACACGGCGCAGGACATCGTCCAGGTCCCCATGCCCCTGGTGCCGGGCCCCCACCTGGTGGAAAACTACGCGGCCGCCATCTTCGGCACCAGCGGCAGTGCGGCTTCCACGGCCCCGGTCGGACGCATGATGACCGTCAGCCTCGTGATGGCGCTGGTCATCGCACTGGGCAAGATCGTGATCTCTCTGCTGTCAGCCTTCGCCATCGTCTACTTCCGCTTTCCGGGTCGCCAGTTCTTCTTCTGGGCCATTTTTGTCACGCTGATGCTGCCGGTGGAGGTGCGCATCGGCCCGACCTACCAGGTCGTCAGCGACTTGGGGCTGCTCAACAGCTACGCCGGCCTCACCGTGCCGCTGATCGCCTCGGCCACCGCCACCTTCCTGTTCCGCCAGTTTTTCCTCACCGTGCCCGACGAGTTGGTGGAAGCTGCGCGCATGGACGGCGCCGGGCCCATGCGTTTCTTCTGGGACGTGCTGCTGCCCCTGTCCAAGACCTCCATCGCCGCGCTTTTTGTCATCCAGTTCATCTACGGCTGGAACCAGTACCTCTGGCCCCTGCTGGTCACCAGCAGCGAGGACATGTACCCGGTGGTGATGGGCATCAAGCGCATGATCTCCGGGGGCGACGCCGCCAACGACTGGAACATCGTCATGGCCACGGCCATCCTGGCCATGCTGCCACCGGCACTGGTGGTCATCCTCATGCAGAAATGGTTCGTCAAGGGCCTGGTCGATACCGAAAAATGACCGTCAGGTTCAGCGCTGGACGTTCAGCGTCCGGCGTGTGAACCCGCTCAACGCTCAACCCAGAACGCTCAATCCACCATGGCATCCCTGACCCTCTCCAACGTCATCAAGCGCTACGGCCACGGCCCCAAGGCCAACCAGGTCATCCACGGCGTCAACGCGTCCATCGCCGACGGCGAGTTCATCGTCATCGTCGGCCCCTCGGGCTGCGGCAAGTCCACCCTGCTGCGCATGGTGGCCGGGCTGGAGGAAATCAGCGGCGGCGAGATCCGCATCGGTGAGCGCGTGGTCAACGAACTGGAGCCGGCCGCGCGCGACATCGCCATGGTGTTCCAGAACTACGCGCTCTACCCGCACATGAGCGTCTTCGACAACATGGCCTACGGTCTGAAGATCGCCAAGGTACCCAAGGACGAGATCCGCGCCCGGGTCGACAAGGCCGCCGGCATCCTGGAACTGGCGCCCTTTCTGGAGCGCAAGCCGCGCGAACTCTCCGGTGGTCAGCGCCAGCGTGTGGCCATGGGCCGCGCCATCGTGCGCCAGCCCCAGGTCTTCCTCTTTGACGAACCCCTGTCCAACCTGGACGCCAAGCTGCGCGCCCAGACGCGCCTGGAGATCCAGAAGCTGCACCGCGAACTCGGCATCACCTCGCTCTTCGTCACGCATGACCAGGTCGAGGCCATGACGCTGGCCCAGCGCATGATCGTCATGAACGCCGGCCGCATGGAGCAGTTCGGCACGCCCGAAGAGGTCTACCACCGCCCGGCCTCCACCTTCGTCGCCAGCTTCATCGGCGCGCCGCCCATGAACCTGCTGCACAACGCTCCGCATGTGAAACCCGGCACTGCGCTGGGCATCCGTCCCGAGCACCTGCACATCGTGCCGCAAGCCGCCCCCGAGGGCTGGAGCGTGCAGATCGAGGCGATCGAAATGCTGGGCGCCGAGCGCCTGCTCTACACCCGCCTGGGCAGCGAGCAACTCATCGTGCGCACGGATGAAAAAACGGGGGTGGCGCCGGACATCGGCAGCACCCTGCACGTGGTGCCGCAAGCCGAGCGCCTGCACAGCTTCGACGCAAACACCGGCCAGCGCCTATGAGCCTCGTGGACGCGCAGCACTGGCCCTACCCGCGCTGGGTCGCCCACCGCGGGGCCGGCAAGCTGGCGCCGGAAAACACCCTGGCCGCCTTCCGCCTGGGCGCCACGCACGGTTACCGCATGTTCGAATGCGATGTGAAGCTCAGCGCCGACGGCGTGCCCTTCCTGCTGCACGACGCCACGCTGGAGCGCACCAGCAACGGCCGGGGCACGGCCGGCGAGCAGCCCTGGCAGGCCCTCTCGCAGCTCGACGCCGGCAGCTGGCACAGCCGCGCCCATGCCGGTGAGCCCCTGCCCACGCTGCAGGCCATCGCCCACTACTGCCTGCGCAACGGCCATCACCTCAACATCGAGATCAAGCCCACGCCGGGCAGCGAACGTCGCACCGGTGAAGTCGTGGCAAAGGCAGCGGCACAGCTGTGGCAAAGCCAGACCGTGCCGCCCCTGCTGACCTCCTTCCAGCCCGAGGCGCTGGAAGGCGCGCGCGCCACGGCACCGGACCTGCCGCGCGGCCTGCTGCTCGACTCCCTCTGGAACGGCTGGCTGGAAAAAGCACGGGCCCTGGGTTGCGTGGCCGTGGTCTGCAACCATGCGCTGTGGAATGTCGACAGCCTCGCCCAGGCGCGTCAGGCCGGCCTGCGCTGCCTGTGCTACACGGTCAACGACGAAGCCGCGGCCCGGCGTCTGCTGGACCTGGGCTTGGACGGCATCATCACCGACCGGGTCGATCTCTTCACCCCCGCCTGACGACACGGCCCGCCGGCCGTCAACCAAAAGGGAGCTTGAAGCGTCTTATGGATGGGATGCCTAGAATCACGCCCGCGCCCCTCTGCAGGCGCCTTTCTTTTTGACCCTCCATACCCTATCGGGAGTTTTCATGAAAAAAATCCTCACCACCGCCCTGCTGTGCGCCGCCATCACCACCCCCGCCCTGGCCCAGAAGGAGAACCACTGGTACCTCGCGCTGGACGCCGGCAAGCTGAAGATGCAGAACACCAATTACGCCGACCCGGGCTCCCTGACCGTCTCGGGCGGTTATCGCTTCAGCCGCAACTTCGCGCTCGAAGGCGGCCTGACCGGTTACGGTGACTCCACCCTGGTCTACAGCAACGGCACCACCACCGCCGAGCAGGGCGATGCCCGCTTCCTGGCCGTCGGCGTCCTGCCGCTGTCGCCAAGCTTCGAGCTGTTCGGCAAGGCCGGCATCGGCTTCCACACCGCCAAGGTCACGGGCACCGGCGCCTATTCCAATACCTACAGCAAGGAAACCACGGCCAACGGCATCATCGGCTTCGGCGGCCAGTTCAACATCAACCAACGCTTCGGCCTGCGCCTGCAGTACGAAAACCTGGGCAAGGCCAAGAGCGGCCCCAGCGATCCGGGCGCCGACATCAGCCGCGTGTCCATCGGCGGCGTGCTCAACTTCTGACGTCGCGCGACGCTGCCGAACAAGCCGGGCCCCGCCCGGTTTTTTTATGCCTTCGTTGAACAGGGACATAACACCTGGTTACAAGGCCCCTCGATGGCGCTTCGATAATTCCGGCCGCACCACCGCGCATTCCGCGGCCTTTTATCGCAACAACGAGGTACATGCCATGAAAAAACTTCTAGCCACCGCCCTGCTGTGCAGTGCCGCCCTCAGCCCTGCCCTGGCCCAGAACGCGCGTTATTACGCCGCCGCCGACTACGGCATCGTCAGCCTCAGCGGGCCAGGTTCCTACTCCAGCCCCGGCGCCCTGACGCTCTCCGGCGGTTACCACTACCTCGACAACCTCGACCTCGAAGCGGGTCTGACGATGATCGGCAGCGCCACGGCCGACGTGCCCGGCCCGGGACGCGTGAACATCAGCCAGAACATCCTGAGCGCCGTGGCCGTGGGCAAGGTGCCCCTCAACAGCAAAGTTCATCTGTTCGGCAAGGCCGGCGTGGGCCTGCACGACGGAGGGGTCAACGGCCTGCCCGATGACCTGATCTATGGCTTTGGTGGCCAGATCCGCTTCGACAGGGAGTTCAGCATGCGCGTGCAATACGAGAGCCTGGGCCGGGTCAAGATCCCGTCCTCCAACAGCAAGGCCGACGTCACACGCCTGTCCGTGGGCGTGGTCTACAACTTCTGACAGCTGCTGTCGGGTCGTAAAGCCGGGCCCTGCCCGGTTTTACCCATGCGCCGGCTCAGCGTCGCCAGCCGCGGGCCAGCAACCACTGCGTGCTGGCCACTGCCAGCACCAGCATGGCATAGGCCAGCATCTTGCCGTCACGCTCCAGCCACCACAGGCTGGCCAGCAAGGCCAGCACACCCACGACAAAATTCACCAGCACCTGTCCCCACCAGGGCAGAAGCCAGGCCTGCTTCCTGAAAAAGGGACGGGCCAGCAGGGGCAGCAGCAGGGCCAACGCAAAGGCCGGGGCGGCGAAATTGAACAGGTGAAAGAGGATGTCTTGGAGGTTCATGGAATAGCTCAAGCATCGGTGAAAAATGACGCAAACCATTGATGCGTCTATAAATTTTATAATCCCGCCATGGCAGTCTGGGCTTTGGGCATCAATCACACGACCGCGCCGCTCGATCTGCGCGGCCGTTTTGCCTTCGCGCTCGACCAATTGCCCCCTACCCTGGACGGGCTGCGTGGCGCCCTGCCGCGTCCGCCCGAGGCGGCCATCCTCTCCACCTGCAACCGCACCGAGATCTATTGCGCCAGCGAGCAGCTGGAAATCGCCCCCACGCTGGACTGGCTGGCGCGCAGCGGCGGCGTCTCGGCCGAAGAGCTGCGCTCGCACACCTACGCGCTCGAAGGCAATCTGGCCGCGCGCCACGCCTTCCGTGTCGCCAGCGGCCTGGACTCCATGGTGCTGGGCGAGCCCCAGATCCTGGGCCAGATGAAGGACGCCGTACGCGTGGCCGAAGAGGCCGGCGCCCTGGGCACCACGCTGAACCAGCTGTTCCAGCGTTCCTTCGCTGTCGCCAAGGAAGTGCGCAGTTCCACCGAGATCGGCGCGCACTCCATCAGCATGGCCGCCGCCGCCGTACGCCTGGCCGGCAACCTGTTCGAAGACCTGCACCAGGTCCGCATCCTCTTCGTCGGGGCCGGCGAAATGATCGAACTGGCGGCCACCCACTTCGCGGCCAGAACGCCGAAGGCCATGGTCATCGCCAACCGCACGCTGGACCGCGGCGAGAAGCTGGCCAGCCGCTTCGGCGCTGAAACCATGCGCCTGGCCGAACTGCCCGAGCGCCTGCACGAGTTCGACGCCGTCATCAGCTGCACCGCCAGCACCCTGCCCCTGATCGGCCTGGGTGCCGTGGAGCGCGCCCTCAAGCAGCGCAAGCACCGCCCCATGTTCATGGTGGACCTGGCCGTGCCGCGCGATATCGAGCCCGAGGTCAAGGGCCTGCCCGACGTCTACCTCTACACCGTGGACGACCTGGCCGCCGTGGTCCAGACCGGCCAGGCCAACCGCCAGGCCGCCGTGGCCCAGGCCGAAGTCATCATCGACGCCGGTGTCCAGAGCTTCATGCACTGGATGGACCAGCGCAGCAGCGTGCCGCTGATCCGGCAGCTCAACGCCCAGGCCGACGAGTGGCGCGGCGCCGAGATCGCGCGCGCGCGCAAGCTGCTGGCCAAGGGTGAAGACGTGGACACCGTGCTCGAAGCCCTGTCCAGGGGCCTTACGCAGAAAATGCTGCACGGCGCCCTGGCCGAACTGCATGCCGGCGACGCCGCCGCGCGCGAGCGCGCCAGCGCCGCCATCCAGCACTTCTTCCTGCGCAAAGAGAAGTAATGGTGCCCCCACGTTCGCTCACTGCGTGTAGCTCTCTGCCCCCCGAGGGGGCCGCGCTTGCTTGGGGCGGCCCTGCGCTGCGCTAGCTGGCTTCACCGCCCGCACCATCGCTTGCCCCTTCCGGGCAAACCCCTGTCGAAGCCCCTTACGCCCGCCCCGCTATGAAACCGTTTCTGCGCCAGCAACTCGAACGCTACGCCCAGCGCCTGGAGGAACTGAACTTCCTGCTCTCGCGCGAGGACATCATGTCCGACATGAGCCAGTTTCTCGTGCTTTCACGTGAGCACAACGAGGTCACGCAGATGGCCGGTCGTTATGAACGCTACAAGCAACGCGAGGCCGATCTGGCCGGCGCCCAGGACATGCTGGCCGACCCCGACATGGCCTCGATGGCACAGGAAGAGATCGAGACCGCCAGCGCCGAACTGAGCCAGTTGGAAGAAGATCTGCAACGCCTGCTGTTGCCCAAGGACCCGGACGACGCCCGCAACGCCTTCATGGAAATCCGCGCCGGCACCGGCGGCGACGAATCGGCCCTGTTCGCGGGCGACCTGCTGCGCATGTACACACGCTACTTTGAGCGCCGCGGCTGGAAGACCGAGCTCATCAGCGAATCGCCCAGCGAACTGGGCGGCTACAAGGAGGTGGTGCTGCGCATCGCCGGTACGGCCGGTGACGGCCCCTCCGGTAGCGGCGTCTACGGCGACCTGCGCTTCGAATCCGGCGGCCACCGCGTGCAGCGCGTGCCCGCCACGGAGACCCAGGGCCGCATCCACACCAGCGCCTGCACCGTGGCCGTGCTGCCCGAGCCCGACGAGGCCCAGGCCGTGCAGATCAGCCCGGCCGACCTGCGCATCGACACCTACCGCGCCAGCGGCGCCGGCGGCCAGCACATCAACAAGACCGACTCAGCCGTGCGCATCACGCACATCCCCACGGGCATCGTGGCCGAATGCCAGGACGACCGCAGCCAGCACCGCAACAAGGCCAAGGCCCTGCAGGTGCTCTCGGCCCGCATCCAGGAAAAGGAGCGCAGCGAGCGCGCCGCCAAGGACGCCGCCCTGCGCAAAGGGCTCATCGGCAGCGGCGACCGCAGCGACCGCATCCGCACCTACAACTTCCCGCAGGGCCGCCTGACCGACCACCGCATCAACCTCACGCTCTACAAGCTCGACCGCATCATGGAGGGCGAACTCGACGAGGTGGTGCAGGGCCTGCGCCAGGCACGCGAGGCCGAACAGCTGGCAGAGTTGGAAGTCGGCAACAGCTGAACCCCGGAAATCGCCCCGAAACCGGCTTGCCACCCTACAATGCAGCTACATTTTCAGTAGCACAGATCGTCGTCGGGACCACCATGCAGATCCAGCAAGCCCTCAACGCGGCCTGCTCCGCCCTCGGGCTGGAGCGGCTCGACGCGCAATTGCTGCTGCTGCACACACTGGGCCGGCCGCAGAACGACCGCGCCTGGCTGGTGGCGCACGACAGCGACGCGCTCGCCCCGGATGCGGAGATGCGCTACATCAACCTCACGCGCCGCCGTGCGGCCGGCACCCCGCTGGCCTACCTGACGGGCCAGCGCGAGTTCTACGGCCTGAGCCTGCAGGTCGATGCCCGTGTGCTCGACCCGCGGCCCGATACCGAAACCCTGGCGGACTGGGCGCTGGCCTGCCTCCAGGGCCTTCCCTCTCCGCGGGTCGTTGACCTGGGCACCGGCAGCGGCGCCATCGCCTTGGCGATCAAGCACACCCGCCCCGACGCGCAGGTCAGCGCAGTGGATGCCAGCGCCGATGCGCTGGCCGTGGCACGCGCCAACGCCCAGCGTCTGGAGCTGGACGTGCATTTCTCGCAGGGCAACTGGCTTGAGGGCCTCACGCAGCGCCACGAACTCATCGTCTCCAACCCGCCCTATATCGCCGAAGGCGATCCGCATCTCGAAGCGCTCGGCCACGAACCCCGCCAGGCCCTCACGTCCGGCCCCGATGGCCTGGACGCCCTCCGCGCCATCGTCGCACAGGCGCCGCTGCGCCTGGCGTCCGGTGGCTGGCTGCTGCTGGAACATGGCTGGGAACAGGCGCAAGCCGTTCGTTCCCTGCTGGCGCAAGCCGGCTTTGCCGATGTGCAATCACGCCAGGACCTGGCAGGCATCGAACGTTGCAGCGGCGGGGTCTGGCAACTCGGCTGAAGGCGCTCAGGCCCGCGCCACGGGCAGTTCGTCCCAGCAGGTCGTGTAGCGCGGCGTGCGGTGCGCCTGTCGCATGCTCCAGCGGCGTTGGCGCCCGCCCAGACCGGCGCTCGCAAGAAAAACCGTGTCCTGCCCATAACGCTGATTAAGCTGGTCCAGCACGCGGGCGATGCGTGAACCGGGCGCTGCGCCCAGATCGAGTTCAGCCTGCCGCGGCCGTTCGGACTTCAGGTCCAGCAGCATGACACCCGCCTTGGCATAGGGATAGCCGGGCTGGTAGACCGCATCCAGTGCCCGCAGCGCAGCCTGCACGATGAGCGAGGTGTCCTGGGTCGGGCAGGGCAGATCGGCAACGCGGCTCTCCGAATAAGGGTTGAGGCGTTCGTAATGGCCAGTACGGATGCAGACGTAGACCTTGCACGCCACGCTGCGCTGGCGGCGCAGCTTCTCGGCCGCGCGTGTGGCGAACACCGTCACCGCCTCGCGCAGATCGGCCAGCGCGCCCACTTTCTGCCCGAAGGAGCGCGTGACCGCGATGTGCCGGCGTTGCTGCGGCCCGTCGTCGAGGTCCACACAGGGTTCACCCCGTAGCTCACGCACGGTGCGCTCAAGCACCACGGACCAGCGGCGCTGCACCTGCACCGGGTCCAGGCGTGCCAGGTCCAGCGCTGTGTGCACGCCGGCCTCCCTCAACTGCTCACGCAGGCGCCAGCCCACGCCCCAGACCACCCCGACCTCGGTAGCGGCCAGCAGCCGCTCCAACTCCGGACGCTCCAGTTCGACCAGATTGCACACGCGGACATGCTGTGCCGGATAAACACCGGCCTTACGCTCCACCGTCTTGGCAATGTGGTTGGCAAACTTGGCCAGGGTCTTGGTCGGGCCGATGCCGATGCTGCAGGGCAGGCCCAACGATTGCTGCACGCTTGCACACATGGCGTGGCCCAGTTCGACCAGCTCATCCGGCATGCCGGTGAGGTCGATAAAACACTCGTCGATGGAATAGATCTCCTGCCGCGCACCGAACCCGGCCAGCAGGCTCATCATGCGATCGGACATGTCGCCGTAGAGGGAGAAATTGGCCGAGAGTGCGACGAGCCCCTGCGTCTTCTCCAGGTGCCGGATCTCGTGCCAGGGCGCGCCCATCGGCACACCGATGTCCTTGGCCTCGTTGCTGCGTGAGATGGCGCAGCCGTCGTTGTTGGAAAGCACGATCACGGGCCGGCCGTTAAGGCGCGGCTGGAACACGCGCTCACAGCTCACGTAAAAGTTGTTGCCGTCGATCAGGGCGTACATGCGGCAGCCTCGGTGCAACGCTCAGCCGACGAAACGATGGATGGCCGCCGTGACCACCCCCCAGACTTCCAGCGTCTGCCCTTCGGCGGGCTCGATGTCGTGATAAGCCGGGTGCGCAGCGCGCAACCACACGCGGGCGCCCTGGCGCTGCAGCGTCTTGACAGTGAATTCGCCATCGACCACGGCCACAACGATGCTGCCGCTGCGGGCGCTCAGCGCGCGGTCCACGACGAGGATGTCGCCGTCGAGGATGCCCGCACCTGTCATGGAGATACCGCGCGCGCGCAGCAGAAAGGTGGCTTGCGGGTGTTCAACGAGTTCGCGCGTGAGGTCCACGCGTTGCCCGCCCATATCTTCAGCCGGTGAAGGAAAGCCCGCCGCCACGCTGTTGTGCAAGGCATGGAGCAACTGCGCAGAGCTGCCAAGCACGCGCACCTGGGCTTCCGAATTGATACTGTTCATATTTACAGTATACTGCCGCAAGCCTTACTGCACATGGTTCTCAATCACATTCCTCAAAACCACGCGCTTGCAAGCAGCCCGTATTGCGCGACAATGCGGCCTGTCTCCCACAACAAGGAAAAGGAAGGCCCATGAAAGGCGACCCACAAGCCATCTCCCATCTGCAGGCCCAGCTCAAGAACGAGCTGACCGCCATCAACCAGTACTTCGTGCACTACCGCATGCTCAAGCACTGGGGCCTGGACAAGCTGTCCAAGAAGGAATACGAGGAGTCGATCGGCGAGATGAAACACGCCGACAAGCTCATGGACCGCATCTTCACGCTGGACGGCCTGCCCAATCTGCAGGATCTGGGCAAGCTGAACATCGGCGAGAACGTGCCCGAGATCCTGCGCAGCGATCTGGCCCTGGAAACGGGCGCGCAGGCCACCATCAAGGACGGCATCGCCCACTGCGAGAAAGTGCGCGACTATGTCTCGCGCGACCTGCTGCAGGAAATTCTGGACGACACCGAGGAGCACATCGACTTCCTCGAAACCCAGATCGAACTGCTCGACAAGGTGGGCCTGCAAAACTACCTGCAAAGCCAGATGGGCGAGATCTCCTGAAGCGGGAGCGCTCCAAAGCAAAAGGGCTACGCAGTGCGCAGCCCTTTTTCATGTGGGAGGGGGGGATGAGGCCGGATCAGGCGGCGACCAGCTCGATGGTGCGGCCGACACCCAGTTCCTGGCTCAGATGGGCGATCCTGGGGCCGCCGCTGCGGCATTCGGACCAGAGGGCGCGGGCACAGCCTTCGCACTTGCCGCACTGGGTGGCCACGCCCAACTCAAGCTGGATCTCGTCGAAGTCGGCGCCGCCGCGGGCAGCACGCTCGATGGTTTTGTCGGAGACTCGGTGGCAGACGCAAACAATCATGGCGGGGATGAGTGGGCAGCGGATATTGCACACGAATGATAATGGTTCGTAATACATAAGCAAGCTTTTTCTGCTTCATCCCTGCCCGCTCCCGGGCCATTCCAGCTGGTCAAAACCTCAGGAACTTTGAGCTTAGCACTCAATCACAGAGAGTGCTAATATAGAAACATGATGCTGAAAGGAGTTCTGGCATGACCGCTGTCTCTGCAGTTCCCGCCTCGGCCCTGGCCGTCGCCAATCCCTGGGCGCTGGTGCCCCCGCTGGGCAATCTGGACGCCTATATCTCGGCCGCCAACCGCCTGCCCATGCTCACCCTGGAAGAAGAGCAGGAGTTCGCGCGCAAATTCCGCGACCACAACGACCTTGAGGCTGCCGGTAAGTTGGTGCTCTCTCACTTGCGCTTGGTGGTCTCCGTTTCGCGCCAGTACCTGGGCTACGGCCTGCCCCACGGCGACCTGATCCAGGAAGGCAATGTGGGCCTGATGAAGGCCGTCAAGCGCTTCGACCCTGACCAGGGCGTGCGCCTGGTCAGCTACGCGCTGCACTGGATCAAGGCTGAAATCCACGAGTACATCCTGAAGAACTGGCGCATGGTCAAAGTCGCCACGACCAAGGCCCAGCGCAAGCTGTTCTTCAACCTGCGCTCCAAGAAGCAGGGTTACAAGGCCGATGCCGCCGCTGCGGACGCCGCCACCCACCGCGAGACCCTGAGCGAGCACGAAATCGACCTGATGGCGCGCGAGCTCAACGTGAAGCGCGAAGAGGTCATCGAGATGGAAACCCGCCTGTCGGGCGGTGACGTCATGCTGGACCCGGGCCCGGGCGAAGACGGTGAGGACAGCTTCGGCCCCATCGCCTACCTGGCCGACGCCAACCACGAGCCCACGGCCATGATCGAGGCCCGCCAGCGCGACCATCTGGCCAGCGACGGCATCGCTGCCGCCCTGGACACGCTGGACGCGCGCAGCCGGCGCATCGTGGAAGAACGCTGGCTCAAGGTCAACGACGACAGCTCGGGTGGCATGACGCTGCACGAACTGGCGGCCGAATACGGCGTGAGCGCCGAGCGCATCCGCCAGATCGAAGTGGCCGCCATGAAAAAGATGAAGACGGCACTGGCAGAATACGCCTGACTTTCACCACAGGCCAACAGGCCCCGGATTCGAGAGAGTCCGGGGCCTTTTCACTGGAGACAAGAATGCAACCGACCCCCTCCCCCTTGCTTCGCGCCCTGCTGGCGCTGGGCCTGCTCACGCTGGCCGCCGCTGCCCAGGCACAGCCGCAGGCTGCCTGGCCCAGCAAGCCGCTGAAGATCATGGTCGGCTTCCCGGCCGGCACCTCGCCCGATCTGGTGGCGCGCACCTTGGCCGAGCCGCTGAGCAAGGCGCTGGGCCAGCCGGTCATCGTGGAGAACAGGCCGGGTGCGGGTGGCAATATCGCGGCCGACCAGGTGGCCAAGGCCACCGACGGCCACACCATCGGCGTGATGATCAACGGCAACCTGACCATCGCCAGGCTGCTCAACCCCAAGACACCCTATGACCCGGCCAGGGACCTGGCCCCCATCAGCCTGATCGGTACTGCGCCGCTGGTGCTGGCCGCGCCGGTCGAGGCCCCGGGCAAGACCACCGCCGAGTTCCTGGCCGCCGCGCGCAACAGCGGTGACAAGTGGAGCTACGGCTCACCCGGCGTGGGCACCGTGGGCCACATCGGCATGGAACTGCTCAAGGCGCGCGTGGACATGGCGCCGCTGCATGTGCCCTACCCCGGCTACCCGCAGGTGGTGACCGCCATGCTGGGCGGACAGATCCAGCTCTCCATGCTGCCGCCCGGCCTGGCCCTGGCGCAGGCACGCGCCGGCAAGGTCCGTGTGCTGGGCGTCACCTCGGCCGGTCGCAGCACGCTGGCGCCGGAAATCCCCAGCTTGTCCGAAGCCGGTGTGAAGAACTTCCAGCTCGAGATCTGGAACGCCGTGGCCGGCCCGGCCTCCATGCCCAAGCCCGTCATCGCCAAACTCTCCGTACTTCTCAGCGAGATCGCACGCAGCCCTGACGTACGGCAGAAGCTGTTCCAGCAGGGTTGGCAGGTGGCTGGCGGTTCCTCGGAAGCGCTGGCGCTGCGCATCAAGTCCGATACCGCAGTGCTGGGCAAGATCATTGCGGATCGGGCGATCAAGGCCGAATAATCCTCCCGTCCGGGCGGGCGCATTGGAAAATAAAAACCCGCCATCGGCGGGTTTTTATTTGGGCAGGCCGATCACTTTTCCTGCAAGAGCAGCTTGATGTCCGAAACCAGCGCATCCGCCCCGCTGCCGTAGCGGGAGTACAAGCGCAGCCGGCCCTGGGTGTCATACACGTACATGCCGGCGGAGTGGTCCATGGTGTAGCTGCCAGGCGTCTTGCCGTCGACCTTCTTGTAATAGACCTTGTAGTCC
The DNA here is from genome assembly GCF_054780335.1 of Curvibacter fontanus. NCBI lineage: Bacteria > Pseudomonadati > Pseudomonadota > Betaproteobacteria > Burkholderiales > Comamonadaceae > Curvibacter > Curvibacter fontanus. The sequence continues at coordinate 49,890 of NZ_BAAGWN010000005.1, read as the reverse complement.
TTGGCCACGGCCGCCAGCTTCTCGGCGGAGCCGGCGTACAGGGCCAGGAAGCTCGGGTCGAAGTTGGCCATGTAACTCTTCATCACCTCGGGCGTGTCCCGCGCGGGATCAATGGTGACGAACAGGCCCTGCAGCTTCTCGCCGTCCGGACCCAGCAGCTTCTTCACCGCGGCCAGCTCGGTCATGGAGGTGGGGCAGACGTCCGGGCACTGCGTGTAACCGAAGAACATCACGACGATCTTGCCCTGGAAGTCCTTGAGGGTACGCGCCTGGCCATTGTGGTCGGTCAGTGCGAAATCCTTGGCGTAGTCGGCGCCGGTCAGGTCGATGGCGCTGAAGGATGGCTTGCCACCCTCCGAGCAGGCAGCCAGCAGCAGTGCCCCGGCAGCAACGGAAAGGAGCAGGGAACGTTTAAGCATGGGGCCTCACAGCAGGTAATGGTCAAGCAGCAGGGCTGCGAACAGCACGCTGAGATGAATCAGCGAGAAACGAAAGGTCTTGCGCGCCAGCTCATCCGAATAACTGCGCCACAGCTTGAAAGCATAGGCAAAGAAACCGATGCTCAACAGCACGGCCACGGTCAGGTAAAGCCAGGAGCTCATGCCGTAAGCGAAGGGCATCAGGCAGGCCGCGAACAGCACCAGCGTATAGAGCAGGATCTGCAGGCGCGTGAACTCGTTGCCGTGCGTGACGGGCAGCATGGGCAGGCCGGACTTGCGGTAGTCCTCCACGCGGTACAGGGCCAGAGCCCAGAAATGCGGCGGCGTCCACAGGAAGATGATGAGGAAGAGGATCAGGGCCTCGGGGCCGACGTCGTTGCTCATGGCCGACCAGCCCAGCACCGGGGGCATGGCGCCCGAGGCGCCGCCGATCACGATGTTCTGCGGGGTCAGCGGCTTGAGGATGACGGTATAGATCACCGCGTAACCGACAAAGGTGGCGAAGGTCAGCCACATGGTCAGCGGGTTGATCCAGAAGTACAGCAGCGCTGAGCCGGCTGCGCACAACACCGCCGAGAACAGCAGGGTCTGCACATCGCTGAGCTCTCCCTTGGCGGTGGGCCGCCAGGCGGTGCGTTTCATCTTGGCGTCGATGCCCTTCTCGACGATGCAGTTGAAGGCCGCCGCCGCGCCCGCCACCAGCCAGATGCCGATGCAGGCGATCAGCATGAGGCGCAGCTCGGGCCAGCGCGGCAGGCCGGGCACCGCCAGCACCATGCCGATGAGGGCGCAGAAGACGATGAGCTGGACCACACGCGGTTTGGTCAGCGCATAGAACTGGCTGAACACGGAGATCATGGAGGCTAAGGTGGGGGCACTCATGCGGCAGGACTCGAAACAGGAACGGAAGAGGCGCGGGACGGATGAGCCCTGCGCTGGCTGCTGGCCAGGCCCCAGGTCAGCAGCAGGACCAGGGCGGCCGCACCGCCGGTATGCAGCACGGCCGCCAGCAGCGGCCAGCCCAGCACGACGTTGCTCAAACCGGTAAGGAATTGCAGCAACAGCAGTGCCGCCAGGCCGCGTGCCGCGCCCCGCCATTGCGGCAGACCGCGCAGGCGCCAGGCCAGGACGGCGAGCACGGCGATGACCACGTAGGCAAGCAGGCGGTGCGCGTAATGGATGGCGGTCAGGGCGGCGAAACTGATGTGCTCACCCGCGCTGCTCAGGCCCAGCTCACGCCAGAGTTCGAAGCCCTGGGCAAAATTCATCTCGGGCCACCAGCTGCCCTGGCAGGCCGGGAATTCGGTGCAGGCCAGCACAGCGTAGTTGGTGCTGACCCAACCGCCCAGCGCGATCTGCAGCGTCAGCAGGCCCAGGCTCCACCCCAGCAGGCTGCGCAGGCCCTCGGGTGCGACACGCGTGGCCGCCGCATCGTGCAGTTGCGCGTAACGCACCGCCTGCAGGCACAGCAGGGCCAGCAGCAGCAGGCCCCCCAGCAAATGCAGGGTGACGATGGCGGGGAACAGTTTCATGGTGACGGTGAGCGCCCCAAAAGCGCCCTGCACGCAGACCCAGACCAGGGTGAGCGTGGCCCACCAGGGACTCAGCGTCGCGGCGTCGCGGCGCTGCTGGCGTACGCGCTCGCGCCAGCTGACCGCAGCGAGCACCAGGATGAGCACGCCCACGCTGGTGGCGAGATAGCGGTGGATCATCTCGACCCAGGCCTTGCCATGCGTCACAGGGCCGGTGGGCATGGCCTGCTGCGCGGCGGAGATTTCGGCGTGGGCACCGACCGGGCTGGCGTTGCCGTAGCAGCCCGGCCAATCCGGGCAACCCAGGCCCGAGTCGGTCAGACGGGTGAAGGAGCCGAACAGCACGAGGTCGAAGCTGAGGAAGAGCGTGAGCACGGTCAGCGCCTGCAGGCGGCGCGCGGTGCCGCCCTCGCGTTTGCGCAGCCAGACCCAGGCCAGGGGCCCGCCGGCCAGCACCAGGCCCATGAGCATGAGACGCAGCGCCGGGCCGAGGTCGTAGAGCGACGAGGTGTCCATGGCGTCAGCGACCAGCCTGGTCCCAGGCGCTGGAGGCGCGCAGCAGGCGCTCCAGGTCGCGTTTGGCCTTGGCCGCCGTCTCGACATCGAGCCGCGCCGGGAAGCGCATCATCCAGTTGCCCATGGGGTCCACCACGTACAGGTGTTCACCCATCTCATGGCCAGGGGCCGGCGCCAGCCAGCGCGCCAGCTCCTCGGCCGGCACGCGCAGCACCGTTGCATCCTGCAAGCCCGGCTGCATTTCGGCCGGGATGGCCTGCATGTCGCTGACCAGCCAGACACGGTCCAGGCGGTCCCGTTCCTTGCCCAGGCTTTCGCGCAGCTGGCGCTGGAAGTAGAGCTGCTGCACGCAGAGCTCATTGCAGCTGCCACTGCCCACACTGACCAGCAGCCACTGTCCCTTGAGCTCCGTCAGCTTGTGCGTGCGACCTTCAAGGTCCAGGCCCGGCATATCGGGCATCGGGTGCTGAGGATCGATGAGCTCGCCGAAATTGCGCCGCCCTTCGGGACGGATGACGTAGTAGGTGAAATAGGAGGCGATCACCGGCGCCGCGCTGACCAGCAGCAGGGCGATCATTTTCCAGCGGCCGCTGCGTGTGCGGCGCGTCTCCTCCGCCAGTGCCTGCCCAGGCGAGGGCAGGTCATAGACGGTGAGGCCGAGCACGTGGTCACGACCCTCAGGCTGGGCGCGGCTTGTATCTTCTGACAATTTGGAACCAGACATAAAGAAGTGCAATCAGGGCGCTGAGCCCGAACCATTGAAAGGCGTAGCCGTAGTGCGTGTCGACCCCGGTGTTGATCTGCGGCCAGTCGCGCAGCAGCCCGTCGGCCGAGGCCTCGGTCTGCTGGATCGACAGCGCCACCAGCGCCAGGCCGGTCTCGACCCGGAACTGCGCCAGATCGAGATTTTGCCGGATTGCCCCTGCCCCCGGCTCGCCCATGTCATAGAGCCTGGAAGGCGCCGGGGCGATACGGCCCGACACGTGGACCCAGCCCGCAGATGTGGTGATCTGCGGCACGCGCGTACGGTCCTCGAAATTGCGTGGCACCCAGCCGCGCTGCACCAGAACGACAGACCCGTTGTCCAGGCGCAAGGGAGTCACCACGAAAAAGCCCGGCCGCCCGTGCATCTGCCGGTTGTCCAGAAACACGGTGCGCTCGGCCACCCACCGCCCGACAGCCTCGATACGACGGTGCAGCAGCGCTTCGGCGTCCGTCAAAGCGACCAGGCTGGCGCCGTCGAGTTGCGGCAGGCTGCCGCGCGCCTCGATGGCCGCCTGCAAGGCCTCCTTCTCGGCCGCACGGCCCAGCTGCCAGCGCCCGAGCGCCAGCGTCGCCGCCACACCCAGCAGCGCAGCCATCGTGACCAGCCAGAAGCGCACTTTCACACTCACGCGATAATCCCGTCCATGAAATACCTCGTCGCCTTGGCCTTCCTGGCCATCATCGCCAGCCTGGGCTCGGCCCTGTTCTTCATGATGCGTGACGGCCGCGACGGCAAGCCCAAGACCAGCCATATGGCACGCGCCCTCGCCTTTCGCGTCGGCTTTTCCATCCTGGTCTTCGTCTGCATCCTGATCGCCTGGAAGCTGGGCTACATCCAGCCCACCGGCATCAAACCCGGCCAGTAAGCACCTCACGCTTCGAACAAAAACAAAAGCCGCTCGACGCGGCTTTTGTTTTTGTCGGCTCACCCACGCTTGGCGGCGTAGCGAGCGGGCTTCAGCCTAGGCGCGGGTGGCGGGAAACCGGAGCGTACCTTGAGGTACGTGAGGATTTCCCGACGGGCCCCGCAACGACGGATCAAGCCCGCGCAGTAGCCGCCCGATTACATCCAGTAGACGAGGATGTAGAGACCCAGCCACACCACGTCCACGAAGTGCCAGTACCAGGCGGCGCCTTCGAAGCCGAAGTGGCGGTCTGCCGTGAAGTGGCCCTTGCGCAGGCGCAGGGTGATGAAGAACAGCATCAGCATGCCGACGAACACGTGGAAACCGTGGAAGCCGGTCAGCATGAAGAAGGTCGAGCCGTAGACGCCGGACGAGAGCTTGAGGTTCAGGTCGCTGTAGGCGTGGGCGTACTCATAGCCCTGCACGAACAGGAAGGTCAGGCCCAGCAGCACGGTGACCCACATGAAACCGAGGGTCTTGCTGCGGTTGCCGTCGCGCAGGGCGTGGTGGGCGATGGTCAGCGTCACACCCGAGCTCAGCAGCAGGGCGGTGTTGATCGTGGGCAGCCAGAAGGGGCCCATGGTCTGGAAGGGCTCGATGATGCCGGCCGGCGACGCGGTGGCGCCCGCAGCGAGGCTGGGCCACACGGCCTTGAAGTCGGGCCACAGCAGCGCGTTGTCCAGGCTGCCCAGCGCCGGCACCGAGTGCACGCGGGTCCACCACAGGGCGGTGAAGAAGGCGCCGAAGAACATCACTTCGGAGAAGATGAACCAGGTCATGCTCCAGCGGAAGGAGATGTCGATCTTGTGACCGTACTGTCCACCTTCGCTCTCGGAGATGGCCTGGCGGAACCACTGGGTCAGCACCACCAGCCACCACACCAGACCGAACAGCAGGGAATATTTGCCCCAGCCGGCGCCATTGACCCACTGAGCGGCTCCCAGGATGACAAAGAACAGGCCGATTGCCGCCATCACGGGGTGACGGGACGGGCCAGGCACGAAGTAGTACGGGGTGCCGCCGTGTGTAGTCGAACTCATGTTTGCTCCATTCCTTCCGGTTCTGCTTATCTCAAATTTTCAGGTGTCTGGTATCCGGCCCTACTAGGCCACGATCCAGTTCACCAATGCGATCAGGCTCAATACGAACAGGATGCCACCGACCAGGCCCACCGCGATGATGTGGTAGGGCTTGAGGCGTCCGATGTCATCCTGGAAACCACTGCTCTTGCGCACGCCGAGGAAGGACCAGGCCACGGCCTTGACGGTCGCCCACAGCGCGCCCTTGGAGGCCTGCGCGCTGCTCATTCGGCAACCTCCATGCTGTGCATTGCGGTGCGAGCGCCTTCGGGCGGCCGTGCGGCGTTCATGCTCCGGCCTCCGTGCCCTTGCGCGCGGCCGTCGAGCCCGGCGCCGGCGGCGTCTTGCTCCCCACCTCGAAGAAGGTGTAGGACAGGGTGATGGTGTTCACGTCCCGGGACAGCTTGGGATCGATCACGAACACCACCGGCCAGCTTTTCTTCTCGCCCGGCGCCAGCGTGTACTCGTTGAAGCAGAAGCACTCCAGCTTGTTGAAGTGCGCTGCCGCCTGGCGCGGCGCATAACTCGGGATGGCCTGGGCCGACATGACGCGGTTCTGCACGTTCTGGAACTCGTACATGACGGTGGTCATTTCGCCCGGATGCACCTGCAGCGAACGCTGCGCCGGCTTGAAACTCCAGGGGCCGCGCACATTGGCGTCGAACTCGACCGTGATGGTGCGGCTGGCATCAATCTGCGTGTTGGCGGGTGCGGCGCGGCCGCGGCCCGGCACTTCGCGCTCACCGATGGCAAGAATGTTGATGCCCAGGGCTTCACAGAGATGCTTGTAGATCGGCACCAGCGCGTAACCGAAGCCGAACATGACGGCCACCACGATGGCCAGCTTGCCCACCATTTGGGCGTTTTCGCGTCGCAGGTTCATGGCTGCCTCGTCACTTGCCGAAGAACACGAACTTGGCCACGAAGCCGACGAAAAAAACCAGCGCAACCGAAGCCAGGATCAGGCCCAGGCGCAGGTTGGCTTTCTTCTGTTCAGGCGTCGTCATCACTCAGGTCTTCCTGCGCGCTGTTCAGCCGATGACCTTGGTCGCCGTGGCGTCCAGCTTCGGGGGGGTCTCGAAGGTATGGAAGGGAGCCGGCGAGGGCACTTCCCACTCCAGGCCTTCGGCGCCTTCCCAGGGCTTCTGCGGGGCCTTCTCGCCCTGGCCGCGCATGGCGGGCAGCACGACGGCGACGAAGAAATAGACCTGGGCCAGCCCGAAGCCGAAGGCGCCGACGGTCGCGATGGCGTTGAAGTCAGCGAACTGCATGGGGTAATCGGCATAACGACGCGGCATGCCGGCCAGCCCCAGGAAGTGCATGGGGAAGAAGGTGACGTTGAAAGCGATCATCGACCACCAGAAGTGCAGCTTGCCGCGGCTTTCCTTGTACATGCGACCGGTCCACTTGGGCAACCAGTAGTAGATGCCGGCAAACATGGCGAACAGGGAGCCGGCCACCAGCACGTAATGGAAGTGGGCCACCACGTAGTAGGTGTCCTGCAGCTGGATGTCGATCGGCGCCATGGACAGGATCAGGCCGGTGAAACCACCCATGGTGAACACGAAGATGAAGCCCACGGCCCACAGCATCGGGGACTCGAAGGTCATCGAGCCCTTCCACATGGTGGCCAGCCAGTTGAAGATCTTCACGCCGGTGGGCACGGAGATCAGCATGGTGGCGTACATGAAGAACAACTGGCCGGTCACCGGCATGCCGGTGGTGTACATGTGGTGCGCCCACACGATGAAGGACAGGATGGCGATGGAAGCCGTGGCGTACACCATGGAGGCGTAGCCGAACAGGCGCTTGCGGGCGAAGGCCGGCACGATGGCGCTGACGATGCCGAAAGCCGGCAGGATCATGATGTACACCTCGGGGTGGCCGAAGAACCAGAAGATGTGCTGGTACATCACCGGGTCGCCGCCGCCGGCGGGGTTGAAGAAGGTGGTGCCGAAGTGGCGATCCGTCAGCGTCATGGTGATGGCGCCGGCCAGCACGGGCATCACGGCGATCAGCAGGTAGGCGGTGATCAGCCAGGTCCAGCAGAACAGCGGCATCTTCATCAGCGTCATGCCGGGCGCGCGCATGTTCAGGATGGTCACGATGATGTTGATCGAGCCCATGATGGAGGAAGCGCCCAGGATGTGCATGGCGAAGATGCCGGCATCCATCGAGGGGCCCATCTGCAGGGTCAGCGGGGCGTACAGCGTCCAGCCGGCCGCGGGAGCGCCACCGGGCATGAAGAAGGAACCCACCAGCATGAGAGCCGCCGGGATCATCAGCCAGAAGCTGAAGTTGTTCATGCGCGCGAAGGCCATGTCGGCCGCGCCGATCTGCAGCGGCACCATCCAGTTGGCGAAGCCCACGAAGGCCGGCATGATGGCGCCGAACACCATGATCAGGCCGTGCATGGTGGTCAGCTGGTTGAACAGCTCGGGGTTCACGATCTGCAGGCCGGGCTGGAACAGCTCGGCGCGGATCAGCAGGGCCAGGACGCCGCCCACCATGAGCATGGTGAAGGCGAACAGCAGGTACAGGGTACCGATGTCCTTGTGGTTGGTCGCGTAGACCCAGCGCCGCCAGCCCGTGGGGGCGTGATGGTCGTCATGGGCATGGTGATCGTGATGGTCTAGAACGGCACTCATCCTGATTTCCTTCTCAATACTCTAGGCGTCTGACGACTGTTTATTTGCGGGCGGTCTTGACATCGGCCGGCTGCACCAGCTGGCCGGTCTTGTTGGACCAGTTGTTCTTGGTGTAGGTGATGACGGCGGCGATCTCGGTGTCGCTCAGCTGCTTCCAGGCCGGCATGGCGCCCTTGTTCTGGCCATTCAGCAGCACCGCGATCTGCTTGTTCTTGTCGCCGTCCAGCACGACAGCGGCGCCATCCAGCGGCTTGATCGGGCCGGCGCCCTTGCCGTTGGCCTGGTGGCAGGCGGCGCAGTTGGCGGCATAGACCTTCTCGCCGCGCTGGATCATTTCGCCCAGTGCCCAGACCTTGTTCGGATCGTCGGCCTTGGCGGCCATGGCTTTCTTCTGGCCATCGACCCACTTGGAATAGTCCTCGGCCGACAGCACCTTCACGTGGATGGGCATGTAGGCGTGTTCCTTGCCGCACAGCTCGGCGCACTGGCCGTAGAAGTCGCCGGTCTTTTCGGCACGGAACCAGGTGTCACGCACGAAGCCGGGGATGGCGTCCTGCTTGATGCCGAAAGCCGGCACCATGAAAGCGTGGATCACGTCGTTGGCGGTGGTGATGATGCGCACCTTCTTGTCCACCGGCACGACCAGGGGGTTGTCCACCTTGAGCAGGTAGTCGTCGGTGGGTTCCGGCTTGCCGGACTCGGACATCACACGGTGGTTGTTGTCCAGGGTGGAGATGAAGCCGATGCCCTCGCCTTCGCCCTTGATGTAGTCGTAGCCCCACTTCCACTGGTAGCCGGTGGCCTTGATGGTCAGGTCGGCGTTGCTGGTGTCCTTCATGGCCACGACGGCCTTGGTGGCCGGCAGGGCCATCAGGATCACGATGATGAAGGGGATCACGGTCCAGGCGATTTCCACGGCCACGGACTCATGGAAGTCGGCCGACTTGTGCCCCACCGACTTGCGGTGCTTCACGATGGAATAGAACATCACGCCGAAGACCGCCACGAAAATGACGGTGCAGATGATCAGCATGAACCAGTGCAGCCACTGCTGTTCAGCAGCGATCTTGGTGACCGCGGTCCCCAGATTGAGCTGGTTGACCCCCGGACCACCGGGCAGGTCGTTGACAGCCTGGGCTGCGGTGAAGGCTGCCGTACCGGCCCAAGCGCCGGCCATAAGCAGCAGTGAAGCCAATTTATTAGAAATGCTCTTCATCATGTTCACTTCTTCAAGGTCTTAAATAATCCAGGACTGTCCAGGCTGGCCCGACATGCGGCTTGTGACCGATGCGCCCACCGCCACTCCGGGGCGGGCAGGGAACTGCCGTTGAATTTCAAAATTCAGTAGCCGCTTATTGTAGCCCAGCACTTTTGGGCCCCGCCCCGGCTGATAGGACAAGCCCGTACGCTAGGCGCGGGGCTCCTGCGGCCGGCGCAGCGTCGCGCGCATCTCGTCCAGGCTCAGGGTGGTTTCGGCCGCCACGGCCAGGCGGCGCGGCGGCTTGAAGGCGTGTCCGTAGATGACCTCGAAGCTCAGCTTGAGCCGTCCTTGCTGCGCCGGATCGGCCAGCCCCTGCAGCGCCTCTTGCAGCTGCCGCAACCAGCCGCGCCCGCGCAGGCCGGGCGGCCGCGCAGGATGCAGATTGCGCCCGAGTTCGCGCAATTCCTGCAGCAGGCGCTGCGGCGTCTCGAAGGTCAATTCGATGCGTTCCATGTCCATCACCGGTTCGGCAAAACCTGCCGCCACCAGCATGTCGCCCCAGTCGTGCATATCGGTGTATTCATGCGCCGGGGCCGGCCAGCCCAGGGCCTGGTAGAGCGTGCGCAACTCACGCAGGGTATCGGGGCCGAAGCAGGAGAACATCAGGAAACCATCGACCGCCAGCGCCTCGTGCCAGCGCCGGATCAGGGCCTGCGGATCGGCCGCCATGTGCAGGGACATATTGGCCCAGAGCAGTTCGGCCGGAATCGGCGCGGGCGCCGCGCCCAGGGCCGCGCGCCAGCGCGCCGGGTGCCACCAGGGTCGCGCCGCCGCCTGCTGCGCGCGCTGCCGTTCGTCCGCCACAGCCGCGCTGACCATGGCCCGCACTCCGGGGTAACGCCGCGCCAGCAGGCCCTGCGCCTGCTGGCCGCCACGCACAGGCTCCCAGTGCAGCAAACTCTGCGGCTGGCGCACGATCCAGTCCAGCCGCTGCTCCATGCGCCGCGCCACCTCGTCATGCAGCCAGGCGGAAGCCGTCTGCGGACGCTGCGCCCAGCGCGCGGCCGCGGCGGGATCGATGGTGGGAGGGCGGTGATCGGACATGGACCGGCGAGTATATTGATTCCCCATATTCCTTGATTCCCCATGTTCCGCGCCCTGCTCGACCGCCTGAGCGCCGCCCTGCCCAGCCAGTGCGCGGTCTGCCACGCCTGGCCGACGCCCGTCCTGTGCGAGGCCTGTGTGGCGCGTTTTGCCCAGCCCCGGCCACGCTGCCGTAGCTGCGCGCTCCAGGTTCCGCAGGACCTGGAACATTGCGGCGCATGCATCAAGGAAACACCGCCCCTGGACCTTTGTCTTGCGGCTGTGACTTATGAATACCCCTGGAGCGGACTGGTCGGCCACTACAAGTTTGGCGCCAGGCCGGGCTGGTCGATGGCTCTGGCCCTGCTGATGCGCAGCACGCCCTGGGCCGAGCCGGCGCTGGAAGCCGCCGAGCTGGTGCTGCCCATGCCGCTGTCGCGCGAGCGGCTGCGTGAACGCGGTTTCAACCAGGCGCTGGAACTGGCCCGCCAGCTCGCGCCGGGCAAGGCGGACGCCACCCTGCTGGTACGGCTGCGTGACACACCGGCGCAAAGCAGCCTGCCGCGCCCCGCACGCCTGCGCAATGTACGGGGCGCTTTCGGCGTGGCGCCAAGCCGGGAAAAGGAGATCGAAGGGCGGCGCCTGGTGCTGGTGGACGACGTCATGACCAGCGGCGCCTCGCTCTACACGGCCGCACTGGCCCTGCGCGCGGCCGGGGCCGCACACATCACGGGCCTGGTGCTGGCCAGAACCGAGTGACGCGCCTTCAGTGCACGGTTTCGATGACCATGCGGTGGTAACGCTCGGCCAGGACAAAGGGCACGTGGTGGATGGCTTGCGACACGCGCTCGGCTGCGCTGTTGTCTGGTACGGGAAGGATCAGGAAGGTGGCCCCGGCCTTGGCGGCGTCCAGAAAGGCCTGCACGGTCTTCATACTGGTCCCCATATTGGCGATGAAACCCGCCTGGTGCAGGTTCTTCTCGGCGAACTCCGCCATCTGCTGCGGCGTCAGCTCCAGCGCGTCCAGCGGACGCTGCGCCAGCTCTTCCAGTTCGTGCATGACCTGGTGCGCGTCCTGGGCCTGCTGAAACGCCACCACCATATGGCCCGTCGGGAAAAAAGCGCCAAAGTCCGTGTGCAGCTTTTCCAAGGATTTCATGGTTCGCCCCCAGTGTGTAGACGCTTCATTCTAGAAAGACCTGGCCAAATTACCAGTCCAACTCAAGGCGACAGACAATACGCGCCTATGTTCCACATCGTCCTGGTCGAGCCCGAAATCCCGCCCAACACGGGCAACGTCATCCGCCTGAGCGCCAACACCGGCTGCACCCTGCACCTGGTCGAGCCGCTGGGTTTTTCCATGGAAGACCGCCTGATGCGCCGCGCCGGCCTGGACTACCACGAGTACGCCGAACTGCACCGCCATGCGAGCTGGGACGCCTTCCTGGCCGACGAACAGCCGCTACCCGAACGCATGTTCGCGCTCACCACGCGCGGCACGCGCTATGTACACGATGTGGCTTTCCAGCCCGGGGACTGGCTGGTCTTTGGCTCGGAAACCAGCGGCCTGCCCGAGGCGGTGCGTGCTGCCTTCGCCCAGGCGCAGAAACTCAAGCTGCCCATGCGCGCGGGCCAGCGCAGCCTGAACCTGTCCAACGCGGTAGCGGTGACGGTCTTCGAGGCCTGGCGGCAGAACGGGTTTAGGACATAGCCCCCACGCTCGGCACTGCGTGTCCTCGCTGCCCCCCAAGGGGGCCCTCGCGGCTTCGGGCGGCCGTGCGCCGCTCAGGGATAGCGCCGCGCGATCGATTCGGCCACGCAGACCGGCTTGGCCGCGCCTTCGCGCTCGATCGTCACTTCCCACGTCATCTGCACACCGCGGTTGTCGATGGGCTCGCAGGCCAGCAGCTTCATGCGCGCGCGCAGGCGGCTGCCCACCGGCACCGGGGCCATGAAACGCACGCGGTTCAGGCCGTAGTTCACGCCCATGCGCGACTCGACGATCTCCATGGTGCTTTCGAAGAACTTCGGCAGCAGGGACAGCGTGAGGAAACCATGGGCGATGGGGCCGCCGAAAGGCCCGGCCCTGGCCTTTTCCACATCGACGTGGATCCACTGGTGGTCACCCGTGGCCTGGGCGAACTGGTTGACCTGCTCCTGCGTGATCGTGAGCCAGTCGCTGACCGCGACCTCCTGGCCCACCAGCGGGGGGAATTCCTTGAGGGACTGGAAGGTTTTCATGCCGCCCACTGTAGCGGTCGGACCCGCGCGCTGGCTGTCATGCGCGCGACGCGAGGCTCAATGGTCCAGCCAGCGGCACAGCCCCTGCCACTGCTCCAGATCCTTTTCCACGCGGCTGGGCGCCACGTCGAACAGGGTCAGGCCATGAGCGGCCATATGAATGTAGTTCTGCGTGTCGCGCAGATAGGCCAGCACCGGCACGCCCAGGGCATCAACGAAGGCGCGCAGCTTGTCGGCCGCGATGGTGCGGCCGTCCACGCGCATGCCGACGATGCCGACCTGCATGCCCTTGTGCGTATGCTGCTTGATCTCGTCGAGGAAGGTGCGCGTGGCAAAGATGTCGAAGACGCTGGGCTGCAAGGGGATGATGACCTTGTCGGCATGCTGCAGCACGTCCTTCATGCGCGCGCCCTTGAGGCCGGCCGGGGTGTCGAGCACCACGTGTGTGACACCCTTGGGCAGCTTGGCCAGCTTGTCTTCCCCCACGTCCCAGCTCACGATCGGCCGCGCGTTGGCCGGCCGCAGGCCCAGCCACAGGCGCGAGGACTGCTGGCGATCGGCGTCGCCCAGCATCACGCTGTGGCCCTTGCTGGCGTAGTAGCCCGCAATATTGGTGGAGAGGGTGGACTTTCCGACCCCCCCCTTGGGATTGGCAACCACGACGACCGGCATCACGCGCTCCTTGTAGTCTGACCAGACCCTATGGTAGCGTAGGGCTCCGCTTTCACCCCTTGAATCCGTGTTCAGGCGTCTCATTCATGGAACACACCTCCAGCTGGCTCGGCCACACCTTCGTCTACCTCTGCGCCGCCGTCATCGCCGTGCCCCTGAGCAAATACCTGGGCCTGGGCGCCATCATTGGTTACCTGGGCGCGGGCATCATCATCGGTCCCTGGGGCCTGGGCCTGGTCAGCGAGGTGCAGGACGTGCTGCACTTCGCCGAATTCGGCGTGGTGCTCATGCTCTTCCTGATCGGGCTGGAGCTGGAGCCGCGCCGACTCTGGAGTCTGCGCCGGCCCATCTTCGGCTGGGGCAGCGCCCAGGTGCTGGCCTGCAGCGCCGCGCTCTTCCTCGGCCTCTACACCCTGGGCCTGGTGTTCCCCGCCCAGCTCGGCGGCTGGAAGACCCCACTGGTGGCGGCTCTGGGCCTGGCCCTGTCTTCCACCGCCATCGCCCTGCAGGTCATGGGTGAGCGCAATCTGCTGCCCACGCCGGGCGGGCAGGCGGGCTTTTCCATCCTGCTGTTCCAGGACGTGGCCGCCATCCCCATCCTGGCCCTGCTGCCCCTGCTGGGCGCCGAGCCGGGACAGGCCAATGGCGACTTCCGCTGGGGTGAGCTGCTCAAGATCGTGCTCGTCATCGGGGGCATCGTGCTGGGCGGCCGCCTGCTCCTGCGCCCCCTGCTGCGCTGGATCGCACGCAGCCGCACGCCCGAGATCTTCACCGCCGCCGCCCTGCTGCTGGTGGTGGGCATCGCCACGCTGATGCAGCAGATCGGTCTGTCCATGGCCCTGGGCGCCTTCCTCGCCGGCGTGCTGCTGGCCGAGAGTGAGTACCGGCGCGAGCTGGAGACCGACATCGAGCCCTTCAAGGGCCTGCTGCTGGGCCTGTTCTTCATTGCGGTCGGCATGAGCATCGACCTCTCGGTGCTGCGCTCAGCGCCCGGACTGATCGCCCTGCTGGTGCTGGGTTTCCTGGTCATCAAGGCGGTGCTGATCTACGCCATGACACGCTTCATGCGCGTGCCCCTGCCCGAGCGCCCCGTCATCACCCTGCTGCTGGCCCAGGGCGGTGAGTTCGCCTTCGTGGTCTTCCAGACCGCGGCCGGCGCGCAACTGCTCTCGGGCCAGACCACCTCGCTGCTGATCGGCGCGGTGGCCCTGTCCATGCTGCTGAGCCCCCTGCTGCTGCTGGCGGTGGACAAGCTGCTGGCGCCGCGCCTGGCCGCCGGCGGCGGCGCCGCGCCGGACGAAATCTCGGAGCCGCAGGAAGCGCCGGTGCTGATTGCCGGCTTCGGCCGTTACGGCCAGATCGTGGCGCGTGTCATGCTGGCCCAGGGCATTCCCAGCACCGTGCTGGACCACGACGCCGACATGATCGAGGCGGCGCGCAGCTTCGGCTACCGCGTGCATTACGGCGACGCCACGCGCCTGGACCTGCTGCGCATCGCCGGCGCGGCCAGCGCCAGGGTGCTGGTGGTGGCGGTGGACGACAAGGAGCAGTCGCTCAAGATCGTGGACCTGGTACGCGAGAACTTCCCCGCCCTGCAGATCGTGGCGCGCGCGCGTGACGTCACGCACTGGCACGAACTGCGCGAACGCGGCGTGCAGCTGGTGCAACGCGAACTTTTCGAGTCCAGTCTGCGCAGCGCGCGCAGCGTGCTGGAGCTGCTGGGCCACACGCAGGAGCAGGCACGCCAGTTCGCCTGGCGTTTCCGCCAGCACAACCTGGAACTGTTCGAGAAGATGCACCCGCACTACAAGGACCGCAGCAAGCTGATCGCCGTGGTGCGCCAGGGCCGCCAGCAGCTGGAAGAGCAGATGGCCCAGGAGCGCGCCGAGCGCCAGCACAAGCCCGCTGGCGAATCCTGAGCAGCGCGGAACCTCAGTGAAAGGCGTCCCAGACCAGCTTGGTGCCGGTCAGCAGCAGGCCCAGGTAGATCAGCTGGTAAAACAGCCTGGGGTCGATGCGTCGCGCCATGCGCACGCCGATCCACACGCCTACGGGCGCCAGCGGCAGCAGCACGATGGAGGTGGCCAGGTTGCGCCAGTCCAGCAGGCCCAGCCAGGCATAGGGCACCCACTTGGACAGGTTGATGAAAAAGAAGAACCAGGACAGGGTGGCCGCAAACACCACAGGCTTGAGCTTGAGCGGCAGCACATAGGCCGCGATGGGCGGCCCACCCGCGTGCGCCACGAAGCTCGTGAAACCGCCGGCCGTGGTGAGCAACCCACCCAGCCAGCGCGGCGGCGGCGTGCTGTCGGCGCGCGGCGGGAACAGCAGACGCTGCGCCAGGAAGAGCAGCGTGAACACGCCCACGATGCCCGCCACGATGGAGGCGGACAGCAGCTTGAAGAGCAGCGCACCGATCAGCGTGCCCAGCAGGCCGAAGGGCAGCAGGAACTTGAGCAGGTCCTTGTCAAACTCCTTGCGCAGGGCCGTGATGCCCAGCAGGTCCATGAGCAGCAGCACCGGCATCAGGATGGCCGCAGCCTGGGGCACCGTGACCGCCAGCGCCATCAGCGGGACGGCCAGCGAACCGAAGCCGGCGCCGAAACCGCTTTTGCTGATGCCCAGCAAAAGCACCGCTGGCACCGACACCATATAGAAGTAGGGATCGGTGATGACGGGAAAATTCAAGGGAAAACTTTCTTCAGCCCTCCCCGGCTTGGGGAGGGCTGAAGTGTAAGAGACACTCCGGAACCGCGCTCAGAGCACGGTGCAAGCCTGCTCGAAGCTCAGGCGCGGGTTGCGCTTGAATTCCTTGCTGTGGTCGGCGTAACCGAGGTTGATCAGGAAGTTGGCCGTCAGGCGGCCGTCGGGGAAGAACTCGGCGTTGACCTTGGCGATGTCGAAACCGCTCATGGGGCCGCAGTCCAGGCCCAGGGCACGCGCCGCCATGATGAAGTAGGCGCCGCCCAGGGTGCCGTTGCGCGTGGCCGTTGCGGTGGCCAGGGCGGTATTGCCTTCGAAGTTCTCCTTGGCGCCGGCGCCATGCCAGACCTGGGGCATGTGCTCGTAGAACCTGGTGTCGGTGGCCACGATCACGGTCACCGGGGCGAGCATGGTCTTGTCCAGATTGCCGGGGCTCAGCGCGGGCTTGAGGCGCGCGCGGGAAGCGGGTGAGTTCAGGAACACATAACGCGTGGGCTGGGTGTTCATGGAGGTGGGCGCCATCTTGGCGAGGTCGTACACCTCCTGCAGCAGCGTCAGCGGCACCGGCTTGTCAAGGAAGCCGTTGGCGGTGCGGGCGTTGAGGAAGAGCTGGTCGAGGGAAACCTGGTCGATTTTCATGGTGATGGAAGCCTGTGTGAAGAAAGAATTATCCGACGCCACGGCAAGTGGCGCCGGCAGAAGGTCTACTCGGCCTTGATGCCGATGTCGCGCACCAGCTTGGTCCAGCGCTCCACATCGCGCTTGACCAGCGCGAGGGTCTGGGCGGTGTTCAGCGCCAGCGGCTTGCCGCCGGCCTTGCGGAAGGTCTCCTGCAGTTCGGGCTGCGCGATGACCTTGGCCAGTTCGCTGCGCAGGTGCTCCTGCACGGCGGCCGGCGTCCTGCTGGGCACGAAGTAACCGAACCAGGACTCCAGGTCCAGCGGGGCCACGCCGCTCTCCAGGATGGTGGGCACGTCCGGGTGCATGGGGTTGCGCTCGGCGCCCGACAGGGCCAGAGCCTTGACGGTGCCGGCCTGGACCTGGCCGCGCGCGGTGGACGAGAGATCGAAGAACAGATCCACGCGGCCGCCCAGCAGATCCTGATACGCCGCCTGCGCGCCCTTGTAGGGGATATGCGTGACGTTGACCCCGGCCAGATGCCACAGGGCCGCGGCCAGCACATGCTGGCCGGAGCCGTTGCCGGCCGAGGCGTAGTTGAGCTTGCCCGGATTGGCCTTGGCATAGGCCACCACGTCCTGCAGGGAGTTGAAGGGCAGGTCCTTGCGCGCCATCAGCGTGTAGCTGTAGCTCACGGCCAGGCCCACGGGCTCGAAGTCGCGCAGGCTGTCGTAGGACAGCTTGTCGTACAGGCCCATATTGAGCGCGATATTGGAGACCGAGCCCATCAGCAGGGTGTAGCCGTCCGGGTCGGCCTTGGCGGCGGCGTCCGTGCCCACCAGGGTGCCCGAGCCGGGCTTGTTCTCGACCACCACGCTCTGGCCGATCTGCTTGCTCAGTCGCTCACCGAGTGCGCGGGCCACGAAATCGAAACCGCCGCCCGGCGGCTGCGGCACGATCACGCGCAAGGGACGGCTCGGGTAGGCGCTCTGCGCCCAGGCCGACGGTGCCATCCCCAACAGGGCGGCGGCTGGCAGGGCGCGCACGATGTCGCGGCGTTTGAAAATGGATGCCTGCATCTTGTTCATGCTTGTCTCCTCGTGATCGGATGTCGGAAATCAGCGCTCGATTGCGCCGCCGGCCAGCCAGCGCGCGCCGCGGCGATAGAGCTCCTCGACCACCGGGCCCTTGAGCATGGGCATGTCCATCTTGACGGTGTAGCCGATGCGGGTCTGGATGTAGGCCAGGTGGCGGTAGCCCTCGGGAAAACCGGCCAGGGCCTGCTGGTCGAGCTTGAGCTGGGCGGTGGAATCGACCGGGTCGATACGGTCTTTCTCGTAGATGGGCTGGCGGTGGATCAGCTTCCATGCACCGTTATGCCGGGTCACGAAGTCGTAGAAGCGGCCGGTGCAGACCACGTCGCACAGCACCGGGCCGTTCTCGCCTTCGACCATGCCACGCTGCGAGATGGTCATCTTGGTCTGGGCTATGGCGCGGTCCCCCGCCACCTCGATGGCCGAACCACCGAGGAAGTGCAGGATGCTCACGCCCTTGGCCCAGCCCTCCTTGGTCACGCGGATGAACTCGGCGTACGGCCCCTGGAACCAGGTGGCCATCATCACGCCCTCGGGATGCCAGACGTTGGCGAAACGCTCCCAGTCGCCGGCGTCGCGCCAGACGGCCCAGCGCTCCACCAGCTGGCGGATCAGCAGTTCGTCGTTCAAAGAGTTGCTCATGGTCGTTCCTAGGAAAACAAAAAATCAGGGTGCGGTGTAGTCCACCTGGTGGCGGGCGATGCGCAGGTCGGCCACCTCGCTCTTCACGCGCAGGTGCTCGGGGTGCGTGCCATAGGCGTCCAGCGCCGCCTGGCTCTCGAACTCGGAATACAGCACCACGTCACAGGCGTAGTCGATGCGGCTGCTGTCCACACCGATCTCCAGACGCAGCAGGCCGGGGATGCGGCCACGCAGGCTCTCGAAACTGCGCTGCAGCTGCGCGATGGCCAGCAGCTTCTCGGCCGGCGTGTCGCCGCGCACGTTCCACATCACGATGTGCTTGATCACTGATCCGCTCCGTTCAGGCCGCCGGCGGGAAACCGGCCTTCTGCGGCCACAGGTTCACGAAGGCGTGGATGGTGGTGCTGGCGTACAGGCCGGCCTGGGTGAACGGCTCCATGGCCAGCCAGGCGTGCGCGGCGTCGCGGCTGGGGAAGTCGATCACCAGCAGGCTGCCCAGCATGGTCTTGCCGTCGTCGTGCGTGAAGGGACCGGCAAAAGCCATGCGTTCGGCCATGGCGGCCAGGTAGTCCTTGTGCTCGGGGCGCACGCGCAGACGCAGGGCGGCGTGATCGGGCTTGTCCATCAAGATGAAGGCGAACAGCATGGGGGCTCCGTTACATGAGGCGGGTCAGGTCGATGAACTCGGGCCGGCGGCCCTCTTTCAGGTTCCGGGGTTGAGCACGAAGTCGTACTCAAGCAGGTAGCTGCCATCCGGCTGCTTCACCCAGTCGGCGATCAGGGTGGAGCGCACGCCGAACACGACGTCGGAATCGAGGTAGGGGTCCCCGTCGCGGAACACATGGGTGATCAGGCGTTCGTAGCCTGGCGCCTCGATCATGAAATGCAGGTGGGCCGGCCGCCAGGGGTGGTTCCTGGTGGCCTTGAGCATGGCGCCCACCGGCCCGTCGCTGGGGATGGGGTAGGCCTCGGCCAGGATGGTCTTGAAATGGAAACGCCCCTGCGCGTCGGCATGCAGGATGCCGCGCGCCTGGGGATGGGCCAGGTGCGCGTACTGCACGTCGTAGTTGCCGTCGGCGTCGGCCTGCCAGACGTTGATCAGTGCATTCGGAATCGGCTCGCCGCCCAGGCCCTTGACGGTGCCGCTGACCAGGCAGGGCTCGCCCTTGGCGCCATTGGCCACATCGTCACCGAGCTGGTACTCGGGTGCCTGCTCCAGGAAGAAGGGGCCGAACACCGTGGGTTCGGTGCAGCCGGCCGGTTTGTCGTTGTTCATGGCCACCGTCAGCATGGACAGGCCCAGGGTGTCGGACAGCAGGATGAACTCCTGGCGCGTGTCGCTGCACATCTGGCCGGTCGCCGTGAGGTACTGGATGCCCTTGAACCACTCCTCCTCGGTCAGCCGCACCTCGCGCGCGAAGGCGTGCAGGTGCTGCACCAGGCTGGTCATGATCTCCTTGAGGCGCGGGTCGGGCGTTCTGGAAAAGCGCTCGATCACGGCCTGGGTGATGGTGTCCTCGTTGAGGTTGCGCATACCGTTTGTCTCCTGCGGGTTCTTGCTGAGCTCGATAAATGTAAAAGTCCGCGACAATTTGGGGAAGGGCGCTGCCGCAAATGACTTTTCCGCGCAGCGAAAAAACTGGAGACCGGTTTGGACCGTTTTGCCGAAATTGAGCTGTTCGTCCAGGTGGCCGAGACCGGCAGCCTGAGCCGTGCCGCCGAGGCGCTGGGGCTTTCGAACGCCGCCGCCAGCCGCCACCTGCAGGCGCTGGAGGACCGGCTGGCCGCGCGCCTGGTGGAACGCAACACGCGCCGCCTCTTCCTGACCGACACCGGCCAGGAGTTCTTCAGCCGCGCCAAGACCCTGCTGGCCGACATGAGGGACGCCGAGGACGCCGTCAACGCCAGCACGCTCAACCCCACGGGCACGCTGCGCATCAGCGCCTCGCTGTCCTTTTCCATGCAGCACGTGGCGCCGCTGCTGCGCGCCTACACCGACCGCTACCCCAATGTCAGCGTGCACGTGGAGGCGGCCAACCGCTACCTGGACATCATCGACAACAACATCGATGTGGCCATCCGCACGCGCGAGTTCGAACCCGACTCCAACATCACCGTGCGCCGCCTGGCGCAGACACGCCGCATCCTGGTGGCCGCACCGCGTTACCTGGCCCGCCACGGCCGGCCCCAGACGCTGGAAGCCCTGGCGCAGCACAAGCTGCTGATCTACACCCACGCCAACAACCCCAACGAACTGCGTTTCACGCGCGAGGCCGAGACCACCGCGTTGCACGTCAAGGGCCAGCTCGAATCCAACGACGGCCAGATCCTGCGTGCGGCCGCGCTCGACGGCCTGGGCATCCTGGTGCAACCCACCTACATCGTCTACGACGACATGGTGGCCGGCCGCCTGGTGCCCGTGCTCGACGAATGGGACCTGCCGCGCCTGACCATCAACCTGGCCTACCCCAGCCGCAAGCACCTCTCGGCCAAGGTGCGCACCTTCATCGACTTCATGGCCGAACATTTCGCCAAGATGAACTACGAGCAGAAATGGACCGGACGTTTCGGCGTGAACTGAGTTCCGCGGTCAGAATGGCTGCATCGGCCCCAAGGAAGGAGGTATGGAAATGATGTGGCGAAAATCCGTCGGCCTGGCATGCCTTTGTCTGGCCGCCTGTGGTGAATCCGGGCGTGAGCCCATCGTCAGCGCCCCGCCCCTGGCCGTCCCTCCTGCGGCCGCTGAAGCTGTGGCAGAGACAAGTGCTTCGAATGCGGCTCCCATGGACGGCGGGGCGCCTGCCAGGGAGCAGATCATCGATTGGTGGAAAAGGAAGTCGGACGAGGAGATCGAGGTCTTCGACGTCAAGGCCGTCCAGCTGCTCAGTCGTGAAACGGTCTACCTGGCAGGTGTCACCCTGGGTGGACGCGGCAAAAATGCCGAGCCCGGCGCCCTGCTGGTACGCCCCGGTCTGCAGGAAGTCGTCGAGGTCAGGTCCGGCATCGGCCCGGAGTTCCAGGTGCTTGATCTGGACGGCGATGGCGTCTCCGAAATCGTTTCCAGCATCTCCGGTTTTGCCCAGGGCACGACCGAGGGTGAGAAATACATCCTTCAGCTGCAAGACGACACGCCCGTGGTGCTGCACAAGGCCGCTTTCAGCGAGGGCTCCAGACTGGACAGAAACGGCGGCACGGAGGCCGAGAGCACCCGTGTGGAGTGGAAATTTTCGAGTGCAGGCAATGCCCCCCTGCTGCAAGAGCTGATCGTGACCAAGGAAAGCCTGTGCCCCGCCAACGGGACATGCCAGGAGAAGACGGAACAGCGCGCCAGCACCTACCGCTTCATCAACCGGCAATTCGTCAAGTCGGCAAGCCCCCCTTGATGACCCAGCCCTGCACCACCGATGTCCTGATCGCCGGCGGCGGCCCCTGCGGTCTGATGCTGGCCAATGAACTGGGGCGGCGCCACATCCGCTGCCTGCTGGTCGACCCCAAGCCCGGCACCGCCTTCAACCCGCAGGCCAATGCCACGCAGGCCCGCACCATGGAGCATTTCCGGCGCCTGGGTTTTGCGCAGGAAATCCGCAGCCTGGGCCTGCCGCCGGACCACCCCACCGACATCGCCTACCTGACGCGCTTTGCCGGCACCGAGCTGGCCCGCCTGCGGCTGCCGACCGCGGCGGCGGCGCCGCAGGCGATCAGGAGCATGTCGGGTTCGTGGAGCGCGGCCGAACTGCCGCACCGCATTTCGCAGAAATTCGTGGAGGTCCAGCTGCGCGCCTTCATCATGTCGGTCGACGGTGTCAGCGAATTTGCCTTCCACATCCAGATGGCCGACGACGCCGCCACCGAGGCGCTGACCGAGGCCGATGCACGGCGCCTTTTCTCGCTGGCCTACGGACAGGACATCGAGATCGAAATCCTGTCCATGGCCATCTGGCTGGCTGGCCACGCCCTGGTGGCGGAATCGTTCCAGCGGGGCCGTGTCTTCCTGGGCGGCGATGCCGTGCATCTGTTCACCCCCACAGGCGGACTGGGCTACAACACCGCGGTCGAGGATGCCGTCAACCTGGGCTGGAAACTGGCCCACGTGATACGCGGCATCGCGCCGGCAACGCTGCTGGACAGCTACCAACACGAGCGCAAGCCCCTGGCCCTGCGCAACACCGGCTATGCGCGCCAGTTCGCAGACTCGATCGGCCTGTTCGAGGCGGCAGCCGACCTCGAGGCGGACAGCCCTGAAGGCGCGCAGGCCCGTACCGTGGCCTCGGAATATTTGAATGGCCACGTGCGCCGCGAGTTCAACATCCCCGGTGTCACCTTCGGCGGCCGCTACGACGGCAGCCCCATCATCGTGGCGGACGGCACGTCCCCGCCACCCGACGCGCCGAACACCTATGTGCCCAGCGCCTGTCCCGGCGGCCGACCACCGCACGCCTGGCTGGCGGACGGGCGTTCGCTCTATGACACCTTCCACTTTGAATGGACGCTGCTCGCGCTCGGACCCGACGCGCCCGACACGCGGGCCTTCGGGCAGGCAGCGCAAGCGCTGGGGCTGGACCTGCGGGTGGTGCGGCAGGCGTCGGCGGAACTGGCCACCCTGTACGAGGCGCCCCTGGCGCTCATGCGTCCGGACCAGATCGTGGCCTGGCGCGGGCAGGATGCCAGCCAGGCCCCCGCCGTGCTGGCCCGGGCCACAGCGCAGCACCGAGGCCCGGGCACTGCCCGGTGCAGCTTCAGCCCATAAGCCTGGCTTATAGCTACCCTCGGAAATCGGTATTTCCCGCCAGCAAGCTTCGTTCCTGTCATGGTCGCTGCCCAGAAGAACGAGGAGACGAAGCATGCGCCAGGGAACGGACCCGTCGGGCCCCGCTGCAAGGACGGCCAGCTGCTGCCGCTGGCCGTGAGCACAGCGCAGCGCGCGCCGCTCATGCCCGGGGTATCGGTGATCCAGGATGTCGTGCCCGGCGCGGTGCATGACCACTGGTACGGCCTGGTGGCGCCCGCTTCGAGCGGGCCCTGGCCGACGGCGAACACGCTGCGCCCGCGCGCAGCATCGACTTCCGGGGCGGCGCCGATCCGGCCCGCCTGAACCTGCTGGTGCGCGGCGAGCACGCCAACCCGGCCATGGTGACGATCACGCAAACCCTGGCGGTGCGGCTGCGGCGCGTGCAGACTGCGGCGGCGACCGGCGCCAGCCATTGCCTGATCAACACCCACCCGCAGGACTGTGCAACACTGCTGGGCACGCACCTGACACGGGCGGCGACGCTTCTGGCTCCATGAGTAGTTCCTCTATTAGGGATATCTCCAAATTGCGCTGCCGCCGTTTTTCCTTCATAAACCTGTCTTTGACACCCACGAGAGAGACCCATGAACCGAAATGATGCCCAACTGGACCGACGCGACTGCCTGAAATGGATGGGCGTCAGCGGATTGGCTGCCGCCGGTCTGCCCGCGCAGGCCCAGGACGCCTGGCCCAGCAAGCCCATACGCTGGATCGTTCCCTTTGCCCCCGGCGGCACCTCCAGCATCGTCGCGCGCAGCATCGCCGCGGAGCTGACCAAGCAGATGGGGGCCAACTTTGTCATCGACAACAAGGGCGGCGGCGGCGGTGTGCCGGCCATGCAGGAAATGCTGCGTTCCCCGGCCGACGGCTACACCATCATCATGAGCCATATCGGGCTGATGGTGGTCAACCCGCTGATCTACCCCGACGCCGGCTACGACGTGAACAAGGACTTCACGCCGGTCACCCTGCTCAACCGCATCCCCAGTCTGTTCTGCGTGCACAAGGATGTGCCGGTGACCGATCTGAAGTCCTTCATCGCCTACGCCAAATCCAAGCCCGGCCAACTCAACTACGCCTCTGCGGGCAACGCCAGTGCAGGCCACCTGGCTGTTGAAGCCCTCAAGCTGCGTTCCGGGATTTTCATGACCCACATCCCTTACCGCGGCACCGGCCCGGCGCTGACGGATGTGCTGGCCGGCCGCATCGAGTTTTTCTCGGCGGGCACGCCGGCGCTGTTGCCGCACATCAAGAGCGGCGCGCTGCGCTGCCTGGCCGTGGGATCGGCCCAGCGCATCGCCGTGCTGCCGGATGTTCCGTCCGTCTCCGAACTTTTTCCGGGTTTCGAGACCGTGCAGTGGTATGGGATCCACGCCCGGGCCGGCACGCCGCCGGCCATCATCACGCGTCTGCAGCAGGAATGTGCCAAGGCCCTGCGCGCGCCTGACGTCGTGGCCAAACACGAAGCCGAAAGCGCCGTCCCCGGGGGCGGCCCGTCCAAGGAGTACGCCGATTTCGTCGCCAAGGAACAGGCCCGCTGGAAAGAAGTGGTGATCAAGGCCAATATCAAACCGGGCTGATCAGCCCCGACCCACAAAAAAACCGCCGGGCTCGAGGAGCCCGGCGGTTTTTTTCATGACTTCAGACCAGGCGCAGGTCCACGACGATGTTGCCGCGGGTGGCGTTGGAGTAGGGGCAGACCTTGTGGGCGGTGTCCACCAGATCCTGGGCCACGGCACGGTCCATGCCCGGCAGGCTGATGGCCAGGCGTGCAGCGATGCCGAAACCCTGGGGGATGGGGCCGATGTCCACTTCGGCGTCGATCGCCGCGTCGGCCGGAACGGCCACCTTCTTCATGCCGGCCACGTGCTTGAGCGCGCCCATGAAACAGGCCGAGTAGCCAGCGGCGAACAGCTGTTCGGGATTGGTCGCACCGCCGGCGCCGCCCATGGCCTTGGGCGGAGACAGCTTGACGTCGAGCAGGCCGTCGTCGGTGGTGGCACGGCCGTCGCGGCCGCCGGTGGTATGGGCCTTGGCGGTGTAGACAACTTTGTCGAGAGTGGTGGGCACGGTGAGCTCCTGGTGGTGGTTGAAAAAATGAGGAATCAGGCCTGCAGGCGATCGCGCAGCTGCTGCACCTGGCGGGTCAAGGTGGCGAGTTCAGCCGGCGCGCACTGCATGGCCTCGAACATGCAACCGGGTATGGGCGCAGCCTTGCTCTTGAGCCTGCGGCCCGCTGCGGTGAGCTGGATCAGCACCCGGCGTTCGTCGGTCGTATCCCGCAGGCGGCTGATGTAGCCCGTGGTTTCCAGGCGTTTGAGCAGGGGCGTGAGCGTGCCCGAGTCGAGGTAAAGACGCTCGCCGATCTCGGAGACCGTCAGCCCATCCTGCTCCCACAGCACCAGCATGGCCACGTACTGGGGATAGGTCAGGCCCAGCGCGTCCAGGTGCGGCTTGTAGGCCTTGGACATGGCGTGCGAAGCGGAATACAGCGCAAAACAGAGCTGATTGTCCAGCCGCAGGACCTGGTCGACGGAGAGCTTCTGATTCGGCATGGGCTGAATTATTGCCTGCAATTAAATTGTGTGCAATTTAATTGCCAGATGCCCACTGGCCGGGCAGGGTTACAGGGAACCACCTGAGGCCGGGATCAGGTTGCGGGCCGCACGCCGTCAAAGGCGTCCTGGAAAAGCTGGCGGATGGCCGCGCGCTCCAGGGGGCGCGGGTTGGGGTACTGGTTCTGCAGCGCAATGTCGCAGGCCCGGTCCAGATCGGCGGCTTTCATGCCGATGTCTTTCAGCGCAACCGGCGCGCCGTTGTTCCTGGCCAGATCAAAGACGGCCTGCGCGGCCGAGCCGCCACCCAGGGCGCGCCGGATGCGCACCATGGCCTGCGGCGCGGCCTGGCCGTTGTAGGCCAGGGCGTGCGGCAGGACGATGGTATGGGTCTCGGCGTGCGGCAGATTGAAGCTGCCACCCAGGGTGTGGCAGAGTTTGTGGTGCAGGGCCATGCCCACGTGGCCCAGCACCGTGCCGCAGAGCCAGGCGCCGTACAGCGCGTCGGCGCGTGCCCCCACGTCAGCGGCGTTCCTCACGATGGCCGGCAGCGCGCGGCCCAGGGCTGTGATGCCCTCCTCGGCCATCAGGTCCATGATGGGATTGCTGTCCACCGCGTACAGGCCCTCGGCCGCGTGCGCGATGGCGTTGATGCCGCTGGTGACGCTCAAAGATACGGGCAGGCTCAGCGTGAGCTCGGGGTCGTAGATCACGGTGCGCGGCAGCACGCGCAGGTCGCGCCCGGTTTTCTTGAGCCCGGCCTCGGTGATGCCGTAGATGGGGGTCATCTCCGAGCCCGCGTAGGTGGTGGGGATGGCCAGGATGGGCAGGCCCGAATCGAGCGCGACGGCCTTGCCCAGACCCGTGGTGGAGCCGCCGCCGATGGCCACGGCGCAATCGGCGCCGAGCTGCCTGGCCACCTCACGCGCCTCGCGTGCGGTCTCGATGGGCACGTGCATGACCGCGCGGTCGAACACGCCGGCCGCACGCGCCCCCAGCAGACCTGCCACCCTCTCGGCCGAAGCCCGCTGCTCGGGCGTGGAGAGCACCAGCGCGCGCTTGCAGCCCAGGGCATCGATCTCCTTGGCCAGCTGCGAGAGGGAACCCGCGCCGAAGACGACGCGCGCGGGCTGGGCGGTGTAGACGAAAGGGTTCACAAAACTCTCCAGGGAAATCGGCAGCTTCAGCTTACAGCTTGGGGTTTAAACCCGCGCCGCGTTCCAGCACCTTGATGATGGCAGCGTAATCGTCCAGCCCGTTGCCCTGCACCACGGCGGCGTGCATGAGCTTCTGGGTCATGGCGGCCTGCATCAGGGGCACATTGCTGGCCACCCCGGCGTCGAGAATCAGGTCCAGGTCCTTGATCATCTGCTCCACCGTGAAGGTGGGCGTGAAGTCGCGCTGGCTCAGCTGCGCGGACTTGGCCTTGACGATGGGCGAGGCCACGGCGCTGGCGGTGAGCACCTCCCACATGGCCTGCCAGTCCAGGCCGCCCTTGCGCCCCAGGGTCAGGGCCTCGGCCAGCATGGCGCTGGTCTGGGCGATCATGAGGTTGACCACCAGCTTCATCAGGCGCGCCTGCTCGGCCTCGCCCAGATAGAAGTGATGGGAGCCCAGGGTCTTGAGCAGCGGCAGCACCTGCTCGTAGGCCGCCCGCGGGCCGGAGGCCAGCACGGTGAGCTGCCCGGCCTCGGCCATCTTGTTGTTGCCCGAGACGGCGGTGCGCAGATAGGCCAGGCCCTTGCCGTCCAGCGCCTGCGCCGCGTCGGCCGAGGCCTGCATCGAAACGGTGCTGGTGTCCACATAGACGGTGCCGGGCCGGGCGGCAGCCGCCACCTGGGCGGCCACGGCGCTCAAGGCCGCGTCGTGCGGCAAGGAGGAGAAGACGACATCGGCTGCCGCCATGGCAGCGGCGGCGTCGCCCACCACGGTCAGGCCCTGCTCCTGCGCCAGTTCGCAACGCTCGTCGCAGGGGTCATAGGCTGTCAGGGCGTGCCCGGCGGCGGCCAGGTGCCCGGCCATGGGCAGGCCCATCTTGCCGATGCCAGTGAAATGGATCTTCATGGGAAACCGATCCGCTCTACTGCGCCTTCAGGTTGGCCGCCTGGACGATGCGCGCGGCCACCTCGATTTCGCCCTTGATATAGGCGTTGAAGGCCTCGGGCGCCATGGGGAAGGGGTCGGCGCCCAGCTTGGCCATGCGCTCCTTCAGCTCGGGGCTGCTGAGCGCCCTGAGAGCTTCTTCGTTGAGTTTCCTCACCACGGCCGTCGGTGTGGCCATGGGCACGATCATGCCGACCCACAGGGTGTAGTCGGAAGCGGGCAGGCCGGCCTCGATGCTGGTGGGCACGTCGGGCAGGGTGGAGGTGCGCATCTTGGTGCTGACCGAGAGGGCCTGCAGGCGCTTGTCGCGGATCAGGGGCAGGGCCGAGGCCAGGGGCGCGAAGAACCAGTCGTTGGAGCCGCCGATGACATTGTTCATGGCGTCGGGCGTGCCCTTGTAGGGCACGTGCAGGGCGTCGATGCCGGCCTGCAGGCGGAAGATTTCGGCGTTCATGTGTGTGCCGCTGCCGATGCCGGCCGAGGCGTAGTTGAACTTGCCCGGGTTGGCCTTGACCGCGGCGACCAGCTCGGCCTGGGTCTTCCAGCCCTTGTTCGGATGGACCACCAGCACATTGGGAATGGCGGCCAGCGCAGTCACGCCCGTCAGGTCCTTGAGCGTGTCGTAGCCGGGGTTGGGGTAGAGAGCAGGGTTCAGCGCATGCGCCGAGGAATGCACGAGGATGGTGTAGCCGTCGGCCTCGCTCTTGGCGACCTGGGCGGCGGCGATGGTGCCGCCGGCGCCCAGCTTGTTCTCGATGACGATGGGCTGGCCCATGCTGCGGCTCATGGACTCACCGACGGTGCGCGCGACGATGTCGGTGGCGCTGCCCGCGGTGAAGGGCACGATGAACTTGATGGGCTTGGCCGGGTAGCCTTGCGCGAGGGCGGAGCCCAGGGCCAGGGCCGACAGGACGGTCAGGGCAAAACGTTTCATGGCGGATCTCCTCTTGTTATGAACACTTCTGGATAGCCTGCTCGTAAGAGGACAGGTCCATGTACTTGCCGGGCGCTGGCGGGGTGCCGCCCCACATGCCCTCCATCTCGGCACGGATGGCCAGCACGGCGCGGAAACCCTCGGTGTTGAAACGGGCGTCCGGCGCCAGGCCGGCGCCCGGCGTGAGCAGCGCCTCGTAGGTGCCGGCCGCCGCCACCGGGTCGAGCTTGAAGCTGCGCATCAGCAGATCGATCATCTGCGCGCGGCGGGCCGGGTTCATGACCAGGCGCTGCCCTTCGATATAAGCCGCCAGATAGTCTTGCAACAGCTCCGCATGGGCTCGCGCCCAGTCGCGCAGGACAAACGCACCGGTGGCCTGGTAGGGCCCCAGCAGGGTGTACTGGCTGCCCAGGCTCTTGAGGCCCTGCTGGCGCACCGTGAAGGAGAAGGGCGGGTTGATCATGGCGGCCGCCAGCTGCGGGTCGGCCACCATGGCCGCAGCGCGCGGGCCGGTGCCGCCGGCCAGGCGCACGGTGTAGTCGCGGCCTTCCAGCAAACCATGGTTCTTGAGGATCTTCTTGGCCACCAGGGCGTAGGCCGTGTTGGGCGCATCGACCGCCAGCACCTTGCCGCGCAGATCGGCCATGGTCTGGATCTCCGGGCGCACCATGAACTCGTTCATGCCGGCGTCACCACCGAGCACGATGAGCACGTCCTGCCCCGCCTCCGCCATGGCCACGGCGTTGTCCACCGCGGCGTGGGCGATGTCGAAGCTGCCCGCGGCCAGGCCGGCGCGCTGCGCATCGGAGTTCGGCGTGTGCTGGATCTCCAGCGCCAGGCCACGCCGCGCAAAACAGCCGGCCTCCTGCGCCGCGAGCAGCGGCAGGTTGCTGGAGGTGTTGAAGATGTTGACGCGCAGTGGCTGCATGGGCAGGGATCTCCGCAAGGGTTCAGGACAGCCCCCTGCGACTCGGCAGGGGGGCTGCAGGGGGCGTGGCCAGGTCTTACTTGGGTGCGTCCTTCATGATGACGCTCAGGGTCGCGTGCTCTTCGCGGATGAAGGCGTCAAAACGCTCGGGGGTCATGGGCAGCGGCTCGCCACCGAGCTTGGCCATGCGTTCCTTGACGTCGGGCTGGGCCAGGGCCTTGCCGACCTCCTGGTTGAGCTTGTTGACGACATCGCGCGGCGTCTTGGCCGGCGCCAGCAGGCCGATCCAGAAGTCGAACACAAAACCGGGCACGCCGGCTTCGGACACGGTGGGCACCTCCGGCAGGGCCGAGGAACGCTGGGCCGTGCTGACCGCCAGGGCGCGCATGCGGTTGTCGCGGATCATCGGGATGGACGAGAGCACGGGCGTGAACATGAAGTCGACGCGGCCGGCCACGGTCTCGGTGATGGTCTCGGGCGTGCCCTTGAAGGGGATGTGGGTGGCCTGGATGCCCGTGACGGCGCGGAATTTCTCGGCGTTCACGTGGGTGGCGCTGCCGGTGCCGGCCGAAGCGTAGTTGAGCTTGCCGGGGTTGGCCTTGGCCGCAGCGATCAATTCCTGCACGTTCTTGATCGGGCTGTTGGCGCCCACCACCAGCACATTGGGCAGGGAGGCCAGCGGCGTGATGCCGGCAAAGTCGCCCACGGTGTCATAGCTCAACCCCGGGTAGAGCACCGGGTTGACCACGTGGCCGGTGGACACCACCAGCAGGGTGTAGCCGTCGGGTTCGCTCTTGGCCACGAAGGCCGAGCCCACCGTGCCGCCGGCCCCGGGTTTGTTATCGACGATCACGGTCTGGCCCCAGGCCGTGCCGAGTTTCTCGCCCACGATGCGCGCCATGATGTCCGTGGCACTGCCGGGCGTGAAGGGCACGACGATGCGGATCGGTTTGTTCGGATAAGCCTGCGCCAGCGCCAGGCCGGCACTCAGCAGCAGGGCTGCAGAAATAAGAACGCGTTTCATGTCTGTCTCCTTCAATAGTTATGACTCGAACACTCTGCGCTGCCCTCGGCCTCCAGGCGTAGGCAGCTTTTCTCTGCTTATCGCGACAAGCCCAACGCCGTCGTGATCTTGCGGCCTGAAGCCTGCAGCGCAGCGAGCTTCGGGACCAGGTCCACATCCACCAGTTTCCCGTGGCGCTTCTTCCAGCGCCCGGCCACCATCACGCTGTCGATATTGGCCAGTGTGGTCTGCATGACCACCGTGCTCACCGGGTCGTGCACGGGCTGCATGTTCAGGTCGTCGGCGCGGATCAGCACCAGGTCGGCCTGCTTGCCCGCGGCCAGGGTGCCGATGCGGTCGAGCCGGCCCAGCATGCGCGCGCCTTCCACCGTGACCCAGCCCAACGCCTCGCGCGTGGTGACGGTGGAGGTGGGGGGAATCGTTCCGCGCGCTTCGCGGTAGGCCACGTTGTCCAGGCTGCGCTGCACGCCCAAGGCCACACGGGCCTGGGTCAGCATGTCGCCGCTGAGCACGCTCTCCAGGTCCACCCCCAGCGACGGCGCCTTGCCATAGGCACGCAGGCGACCGGTGATGGGATGGCCATGGCCCTGGGTCATTTCGTTCTCGGCGGCCGCCGAGAAGCTCATGCCGAGATCGCAGAAACGTTTGAGCTGCGCGTCACTCAGGGCATGGCCGTGCACGATATTGATCTGCGGGCCCAGCAGGCCCTCGGCTTCGAGTTTTTCCCAGCCCTCCGGGGTGCGCGCCGCGCCACCGCCCTGGTGCAGGGAGCCGATGATGCCCAGCTCCCGGACCATGCGGAAGTCGTGCAGGGCCACCTCCAGCGTGGAGTAATGCGGCCCCAGCACGGCGGCGTGCACGCTCAGCAGTTCTTTGCCTTGGTGCGCCTTGAGCAGGCGTTCGACCTCGGCGCGCGGGTGCGGCACTTCCCAGAAGGGGCGCTCACCCGGTTTGGGATCGGGCTTGGGCGTGCCGTGGAAGAAGGCAGCACGGATGCCGGACTCCAGCAGACCCTGGATGGCCGCGTCGTTGTGCGCCGGGGTCTTGTTGTTGTGGCACCAGTCCCCCAGGGTGGTGGTGCCGCAGTTGAGCTGGTTGAGCGCTCCGACCAGCGTGGCGATGTACAGGTCCTGCGGCTCGAACACCGTGGCCAGGCCCGCGTGCATGTTCTTGAAGTACTCCAGCAGCGTCCAGTTGGCGGCCAGGCCGCGCAGCGCGGTCTGCCAGGTGTGCATGTGCGCATTGACCAGGCCCGGGATGACGATACAGCCTGTGGCGTCCACCAGCTGCGCGTCGTCGGCGTGGATGGCGGGCGCGATCTCGGTGATCGTGTCGCCCGTCACCAGCACGTCGGCGCGCGGCAGGTCGCCCAGCGCGTCCAGGGTGATGACGGTGGCGCCGCGAATCAGGGTGCGCATGGCATTACCCCCTCGCCCTCTGGGAGAGGGTTGGGGTGAGGGCATGGCGTGGCTTCGACAAGCTCAGCCCGAACTGATATTCCATGGTCAGCTCGACAGGCCGTCGGGGATCTGCAGGTTCAGCGGCTTGATCTGCAGGCCCGCGTCGTTCGCCGTCTCCTGCAGCAGGATCGCGAAGTCCACGTTGTCATGGCCGTGGCCCACCATGCGCGCGATCGACTCGCGTGTCGCGGCCGCCGAAGGCATGGGCACGCCGTGCGCCTTGGCCGCGCTCATGCCCAGGTCCATGTCCTTGAGCAGGAGCTTGGGGGTGAAGGTGACCTGGTCGAAATTCAGGTTGCTGAGCACCGGGGTCTTGTAGCGCGTGTACATGGAACCCAGCACCGAGTCGTTGATGCTTTCCAGGAAGACGTTGCGCGGAATGCCGGCCTTCTCGGCCAGCACGGTGATCTCGCAGAGGTTCTGGATGATCACGCCGAACATGGTGTTGTGCGCGATCTTCCAGATGCGGGCCAGCTCACCCTCGCCCACCCACATGACCTTGCGCGCCATGGCCTGCAGATAGGGCTCGACCTGCTCGTACAGCGCCTTGGGGCCGGACGACACCGTGAGCAGCTTGCCCGCCTTGGCCACCTTGGCGTTGCCCGAGACCGGGGTGCACAGATAACCCACGCCCATGCCTTCGAGCTTCTCGCGGATCTCGGCCGAGCCTTCCTGCGAGATGGAGGAACTGTCCACCACCACCTGGGGTTTCCTGGCGCCGGTCACGAGGCCGCCGGCGCCGAACAGCACGTCCTTGAGGTCGTCGGTGGTGGAGACCATGGTGAAAACCACGTCGCAGCTGGCCAGGTCGATCTTGCTGGTTTCGATCTTCGCGCCGTACTCGGCCAGATGCGCGGCCTTGGAGGCGGTGCGGTTCCAGACGTGGACGGTGTGGCCGGCCTTCAGCAGCTTGGTCACCATCGCTTCGCCCATACGACCCAGGCCGATCCAGCCGATTTTCTTGCTCATCAAGGTGTCTCCTCGTTCATGCGTTGGGGATGCGTCGCATCCCGAATCCCGCAGTGTTGAGCAAAGACGGCCCGGGGACAAGGCGGCCCCTGGAAAATCAGTTTTCCGTTGGGTGGAAAAAGGCTGCGCAAGAGGGCATGACACCACCGAAGCGGGCGCAGCCCTGCCGGCGCCGCTCAGCTGCGGCGCTGTTCCGCGCGCAGCCTGCGGATCATGAAATCAGCGGCCTCCAGGATGTGCTTGCGCGCCAGCCGCTCGGCGCGCGCGCCGTCTGCGGCGGCAACAGCCTCGAGCAGGGCTTCGTGCTGGTCCCAGATGTCGCGCGGCTTGTCGTCGCGCATGAGCACCTCGCCCATGACCCGCTGCGTATGGGTCCAGTGGGTCTGCATGGACGGCGCCACCAGCGGGTTGCCTGACAGGGTGTAGATGAAGTCATGAAAGGCCATGTCCGCAGCGATCATGGCGCCGACCGATCCGCTGGCCACGGCCTTGCGCCCGGCGCGGATCAGGGCCGGTCCCTGGGCCGCCGCCTGGGCAGCGCTGTCGTCGGCCGCCTTGCGAAACGCCAGGCCCTCGATGACGGCGCGCACGTCGTACATGTGACGCACATGGTCCAGATCCAGCGGGGCCACCAGCAGGCCGCGACCCGGCGCGTCGTTCAGCACGCCTTGCTTGCGCAGCAGGGTCAGGGCCTGCTGCACAGGCTGGCGCGATACGCCGAGCTGCTGCGCCAGTTGCTCCTGGATGATGCGCGCGCCCGGAGGCAGCTTGCCCGACGCGATCTCGGACAGGATGGCCTCATGCACCTGCTCGACCAGGCTGGGGGCGGCTTGCAGTGTCTTCATGGGGCGCTATGGTAGCGGCCCGGGCTCAGCCCTTGTCTCGCCAGGCCCGCTCGGCCTCGTCCCAGGCCGCCAGCGGCTGCAGGTCGGGCACCCAGGCCAGGCCGGACTTGGCGTCGGACGACACCGCCTGCGGCGTGACCACCACATCGAGCAGTGCGGGTCGATGGGCCATCGCGCGCGCGATGGCGCCCGGCAGGTCCTC
This sequence comes from Curvibacter fontanus, assembly GCF_054780335.1. Lineage (NCBI taxonomy): Bacteria > Pseudomonadati > Pseudomonadota > Betaproteobacteria > Burkholderiales > Comamonadaceae > Curvibacter > Curvibacter fontanus. The sequence goes on along the minus strand of NZ_BAAGWN010000005.1, from coordinate 15,942 downwards.
GGCCCGCTCGACCCGCTCGGCGTGCATGCCGAAGGCGCGCGCCATGGCGGCGTGGTCGGCAAACTGCAGCTGTGTGCCCACGACCTTGCCGTGCGTTTCCTGCTGGTCACGAACCTCGATGGCCCACGAGCCATTGTTCGCCACCATCACCAGCACCGGCGCCTGATGCCGCACCGCCGTGTCGATCTCCATCGCATTGAAGCCGAAGGCGCCGTCGCCCGTGACCACCACGACGGTCTTGTCGGGGCAGACCAGGCTGGCCGCTATGCCAAAGGGCGTGCCCACGCCGATGCAGCCCAACGAGCCCGGGTCGAGGTAGGTCGTCGCCGGCAGGCCGACCCGGGCAAAACTGAGGAAGTCACCGCCGTCGGCCACGACCACGGCATCGGCGGGCAGCACGTCGCGCAATGCCGCCAGCGCGCGGTTCGGGTGCATGCGTCCGTCGCTGCCGGGCGGGGCCTGCCGCATGCCCTGCACCAGTTTCTCCGAGCGTTGCAGATGCTGCTGGCGCAGGCCCGAGAGCCAGGCCCCGTCGCTGGCGGGCGCGTGGGCGGGCGCGGCGTCGAGGATGGCCTGCAGCGCCAGCGCCGGATCGGCCAGCAGTTCCACCGCGCCACGGCGGTTGTCGCGCAGCTCGGCGGCGCAATCGGCGATGCGCAGGAACTCGGCCTGGCCGAAGACGGCGGGTGAACCGTAGGCGAGCTGGAAGTCCAGCCGCCGGCCGACGGTAAGGACCAGATCGGCCTGCCCCATCACCGCGCCGCGCATGGCGGCCACGACGCTCGGGTGATCATCGCTCACGAGCCCGCGGCTCTCGCCCGTATCCAGGTAGGCCGCGCCCAGGCGCGCGAGCAGCGCCGACAGCGCAGGCCCCGCGTTCCTGGCGCCGCGGCCCGAGATGACCAGCGGGCGCTTGGCGGCCCACAAGCGCGCCACGGCCGCCTGCACCGCCTGCGGGTGCGGCGAGAGGGGCCGCGCCGGGGGCGGGGCGAACATCTCGGGCAACTGCACGGCGCGCGCGACGTCCGCGCGCAGCGTGTCGACCGGGAAATCGAGGTAGACCGGCCCGGGCTCGCCCCCCTCGCCGAGGGCGCGCGCGACGGCCTCGGCCAGTTCCTGCGGCACCAGATCGGGATGGCGCACGGTGCGGGCGTAGCGCGTGAGGCTGGCCACCAGCTGGGTGTGCACGATGTCCTGCAGGGCGCCGCGGTTTTCCTGCGCGGTGGGGGGCAGGCCCGAGAGCACCAGCACCGGCGCCCGCGCCACATGGGCATTGGCCATGCCGGTCATGGCATTGGTCACGCCCGGCCCGGCGGTGACCAGCGCGACGCCGAGGCCGCCGCCCAGCTGCGCCTCGGCATGCGCCATGTAGACCGCGGCACGCTCGTCGCGCACGTCCACGATGCGGATGCCCTCGGCATCCAGCCGCATCCAGATCGGCATGATGTGGCCGCCGCACAGGCCGTACACGCGGCGCACGCCCCGCGCCTTGAGAAAGCGGGCGATGACGGCGGCAGCCGATTGCTCACCGATGGGGGGAGGGGCCATGGTCGTCTCCTTCGCAGATGCGTGAACCGGGGCCGGCGAGGGCCGGCCGGAAAAACCCGGGGCTTGACTGTTGATGAATTCTGAATTCAGAATTCACATATGTCAAGCCATCTGTCCTCCGGGATGCCCCATGCCCCGGAACGGCTTTCCACCCGCCCCTACCGGAGACCGCCCATGAGCCATCTACTCACCATTGCCGACGCCGTGGCCACCCACGCCAGACTCACACCCTCCAAGCTGGGCGCGCGCGATTCCCGCCGCCGGCTGAGCTACGCCGAATGGAACGAACGCGCCAGCCGGCTGGGCGCGGCCCTGCGCGGCCTGGGCCTGGCCCGGGGGGAAAGGGTCGGCGTGCTGGCCTACAACTGCGTGGCGTGGATGGAGATCTATGTCGGTCTGGCCCGCGCCGGACTGGTCGCCGTGCCGCTGAACTTCCGCCTGAGCGGCCCGGAAATCGCCTACATCCTGGACAACGCGGAGGTCGGCGCGGTGATCGCCGGCCCCGAGTTCTGCGCCACCGTGGACACCCTGCGCGCGCAGCTGCGCGTGCCCGCCGGACGTTATGTGACGCTGGGCGAGAGCGCACCCGCCGGCTGGACGGCCTACGAAGCGCTGATGGCCGGCGCCGATCCCGGCTTCGCCTTCGAACCGGTGCTCCCGGAGGACACCTGCGCGCTGATGTACACCTCGGGCACCACGGGTCGGCCCAAGGGGGCCCTGCGCAGCCACGGCGGCAGCACGCTGATTGCCCTGGCCACTGCGCTGGAGATGGGCTTCCAGCGCCAGGACACGGCGCTGCTGGTGATGCCGCTGTGCCACGCCAATTCGCTCTACTTCGGCACCACCTTCATCCACATGGGGGGCACCTGCATCATCGAGGACCGCCGCAGCTTCGACGCGCAGGCACTGCTGCGCACGCTGGCCGAGGACCGCGTCACCTTCACCTCGCTCGTGCCCACCCACTACATCATGATGCTGGCCTTGCCGCCCGAGGTGAAGCGCGGCTTCGACCTGAGCGCCGTGGGCAAGCTCATGGTCTCGTCGGCGCCGGCGCGGCCGGACACCAAGCGCGGCATCATGGAGCTGTTTCCCAACGGCCGGCTGTACGAGTTGTACGGCTCGACCGAGGCGGGTTGGGTGACCTTGCTGCGACCCGAGGAACAACTGAGCAAGCTCGGCTCCGTCGGGCGCGAATGGGCGGGCAGCGGCCCGATACGATTGCTCGACGAGCGGCGGCAGGAGGTGGCGGACGGCGAGGTGGGTGAACTCTTTTCGCGCACGGCCTACGTGTTCGACGGCTACTGGAAGAATGCCGACAAGACGGCCGAGGCTTTGGACGGCGAATGGTGCTCGGTGGGTGACATGGCGCGGCGCGATGCCGACGGCTACATCTGGCTGGTAGACCGCAAGAGCAACATGATCATCAGCGGTGGCGAGAACATCTATCCCTCGGAGGTGGAGGGCGTGCTGGGCCTGCACCCCAAGGTGCGCGACGTGGCCGTCATCGGCGTTCCGCACGAGAAATGGGGCGAGACGGCGATGGCGGTCATCGTGCTGCACCAGGGCGAGAGCGCCAGCGCCGACGAAATGCGCGACTGGTGCCGCCAGCGCCTGGCTGGCTTCAAGTGCCCGGGCCAGGTGGTGTTCGTGGAGGACGCACAGATGCCGCGCACCGCCACGGGCAAGGTGCTGCACCGGCTGCTGCGGCAGCGCTACGCCGGGGGATAACCGGAAGCCCGTACTCAGACCCGTTCGAGGATCACCGCGATGCCCTGCCCCACGCCGATGCACATGGTGCACAGGGCGTAACGGCCGCCGCTCCTGTGCAGCTGGTTCACCGCCGTGGTGGCCAGACGCGCGCCCGAAGCGCCCAGCGGATGGCCGAGCGCAATGGCGCCACCATTGGGATTGACGCGGGAATCGTCGTCACGCACCCCCAGCTGGCGCAGCACGGCCAGGCCCTGGGCGGCGAAGGCCTCGTTGAGCTCGATCACGTCCATCTGCGCCATCGTCAACCCCGTGAGCGCCAGCACCTTCTGCGTGGCCGGCGCCGGGCCGATGCCCATGATGCGCGGGGCCACGCCGGCCGTGGCCATGCCCACGATGCGGGCGCGCGGGTTCAGGCCATGCTTCTTGGCGGCATCCTCACTCGCCAGCAGCAGGGCGCAGGCGCCGTCGTTCACACCCGAGGCGTTGCCCGCTGTCACCGTGCCGCCTTCGCGCACGATGGGCTTGAGTTTGGCCAGGGCCTCCATCGACGTCTCGCGCGGGTGCTCGTCCCTGCTGACCACGATGGCATCGCCCTTCTTCTGGGCGATGGACACGGGCGTGATCTCGGCGTCGAAGTATCCGGCCTTCTGCGCGGCCACGGCCTTGAGCTGAGAGGCCAGGGCCATTTTGTCCTGGTCTTCCCGGTTGATCTTGTATTCGTCGGCCACGTTCTCGGCCGTCTCGGGCATGGAGTCAGTGCCGTATTTCTGCTTCATGAGCTTGTTCACGAAGCGCCAGCCTATGGTGGTGTCGAAGATCTCGGCGCTGCGGCTGAAGGCGCTTTCGGCCTTGCCCATCACGAAAGGCGCGCGGCTCATGCTTTCCACACCACCGGCGATCATCATCGTGGCCTCGCCGGCCTTGATGGCGCGTGCCGCGCTGCCCAGCGCGTCCAGCCCCGAGCCGCAGAGGCGGTTCACGGTGGAGGCCGGCACCTCGGGCGGCAGGCCGGCCAGCAGGGCCGCCATGCGGCCCACATTGCGGTTGTCTTCGCCGGCCTGGTTGACGCAACCGTAGATCAGGTCGGTCAAGGCCGCCCAGTCCACCTGGGGATTGCGCGCCATCAGCGCGGCGATGGGGATGGCGCCGAGGTCATCGGTGCGCACGCTGGAGAGCACGCCCCCGTAACGGCCGAAGGGGGTGCGGATGGCGTCGCAGATGTAGGCTTGATTCATGGTCTATCCTTTCGTGAATTTTGTTCCCTCTCCCCCTGGGAGAGGGTTAGGGTGAGGGCTCGTCGCCCGCCCGACATGCCCTCACCCCTGCCCTCTCCCAAAGGGAGAGGGAGTAAGACCTATCGGCAGGCCGATCATCCTTTCGAGTTCGGCATGTGTCAGGCCGTCGATCAGATCGACGAGCCTGAGCCCCTGCGGCGTGCAGTCCAGCGTGCAGACATCCGTGTAGACACGCTTGACGCAGGCGATGCCGGTGAGCGGGTAACTACAGGTCTGCACGATCTTGCTCTCGCCCTGCTTGGTCAGCAAATCCATCATGACCCAGGTCTGCCTGGCGCCGACCGCCAGGTCCATGGCGCCACCCACGGCGGGGATCGCGTCCTTCTCGCCCGTGTGCCAGTTGGCCAGGTCACCGGTCGCGCTGACCTGGAAGGCACCGAGCACGCAGATGTCCAGGTGGCCGCCGCGCATCATGGCGAAGCTGTCGGTGTGGTGGAAGTAGGAGCCGCCGGGCAGCAGCGTCACCGGCTGCTTGCCGGCGTTGATGAGATCGTAGTCCTCCTGCCCCGCGAGTGGGGCCGGGCCCATGCCCAGCAGGCCGTTCTCGCTGTGCAGCAGCACTTCACGATCTTTCGGGATGTGGTTGGCCACCAGCGTGGGCTGGCCGATGCCCAGGTTGACCACCGCGCCCTCGGGAATGTCCCGGGCCACACGCGCGGCCAGCTGGTCTTTGCTGCGTTTTTGATAGCTCATGGTCAGGCTGCCTTTTTGAAACCGCCCGCTTGGGTGGTTTGACGGGGAATCTTGACGATCTTGCTGACATAGATGGCCGGCGTCACAACGGCCTCGGGGTCCAGGCCGCCCAGCTCGACGATCTCGTGCACGCTGGCGATGGTCTGCTGGCAGGCCATGGCCATGCTGGGGCCGAAGTTGCGCGCGGTTTTGCGGTAAGTCAGGTTGCCCCAGCGGTCGCCGCGCTCGGCCTTGACCAGCGCCACGTCGCCATGGATGGGTTGCTCCAGCACATAACCCTTGCCGTCGATCACGCGGGTCTCCTTGCCCTGGGCCAACTCGGTGCCGTAGCCGGTGGGCGTGAAGAAACCGCCGATGCCGGCGCCCGCCGCGCGGATGCGCTCGGACAGATTGCCCTGGGGCACGAGCTCGAGTTCCAGCTTGCCGCTGCGGTACAAGCCGTCGAAGACAAAACTGTCGGCCTGGCGCGGGAAGCTGCAGATGATCTTGCGCACGCGGCCCGTGGCCAGCAGCGCAGCCAGCCCCGTGTCGCCGTTGCCGGCGTTGTTGTTCACCACCGTGAGATCCCTGGCGCCCTGCGCAATCAGGCCGTCGATCAGCTCCAGCGGAATGCCCGCCGTGCCGAAGCCGCCGATCATGACGGTGGAACCGTCCTTCACACCAGCCAGCGCCTCGTCCACCGAGGCCGCGATCTTGTTGATCATGGGATGTGCTCCTGCCTTCGATTTGTTCGTATATAGAACATTTGTTCGTATAATGAATTCTAATCCAGATCCTTCCGACCGCCCCATGCCCCCTGCCACCCCCGCGACAGCGCCACAGCCCGGCGACAGCTATGTGCAATCCTTTGCGCGCGGGCTGGAGGTCATCCGCTCCTTCAGCGCCCAGACACCGCAACAGACCCTGAGCGAAGTCGCCGCCCGCACCGGCCTCACACGCGCCGGTGCGCGCCGCATCCTGCTCACGCTGCAGACCCTGGGCTACGTGGAAAACGACGGCCGCCTGTTCCGCCTGACCGCGCGCATCCTGGACCTGGGCTTCGCCTACCTCTCCTCCATGCCGATCTGGAACCTGGCCGAACCGGTGATGGAAGCGCTGGTGGACGAAGTGAAGGAGTCCTGCTCGGCCGCCGTGCTCGAGGGCACGGACATCGTCTACGTGCTGCGCGTGCCCACGCACAAGATCATGCGCAACACCCTGGGCGTGGGTTCACGCCTGCCGGCCTACTGCACCAGCATGGGCCGGGTGCTGCTGGCCGGCCTGGACGACGAGGAGGTGCTGCGTCGCCTCAAAGCTTCACGCCCCAAGGCCCTGACGAAACACACGGTCACCGACCTGGAAGCCCTGCTGGCCAAGGTACAGCAGGTGCGCCGTCAGGGCTGGAGCCTGGTGAACCAGGAACTGGAGGAAGGCCTGATCTCGCTGGCCGCGCCCATCACGGACCGCAGCGGCCGTTTCATCGCGGCACTCAACCTCAGCGGCCAGGCCAACCGCACCAACACCAAGGTGGCGCAGGAGACGCTGCTGCCGGCCCTGCTGCAGGCCGCCCAGACCATCTCCCGTCGACTGGGCTGAAGCGCCCGCCAGAAGGCTCGCCGATAATCGCCCCATGATGTTCCAGCCCTCCCAGGCCGACGTGCGCCGCTTCTTTTGCGGCGTCTACGCCAAGGCCCGCGCCAACCAAGCCCTGGAGGCCATCGAGCTGCTGGCCAGCCAATGGATCGCCGAGCACCCCGAGTACCACGCCGAGCTGGCCGATCTGGACGGCGCCTTGGCCAGCATGGCCCAGGCCGAGCCCGGGCGCGAGAACCCCTTCCTGCACCTGTCCATGCACCTGTCCATCAGCGAACAGTGCAGCATCGACCAGCCACGCGGCATACGCCAGGCCGTGGAGCTGCTGGCCGCGAAACGCGACGATCTGCACGCGGCCCACCACGGCGTGATGGACTGCCTGGGCCGCATGGTCTGGGAAAGCCAGCGCGCCGGCCGCCCACCGGACGGAGCGGCCTATATCGATTGCGTGCAGCAGCAGGCCACGAAGGACTGAGCAGCACACCGCTGGCGGACAGGCTGGAGGGCCATAAAAAAAGCCGCTCATCGAGCGGCTTTTTTGTGTGCGGGAAGTGGCGCTTAGCGGAACTCGCTCTGCGGCACGGTCTTGAGGTCACCCGGCAGGCTGCTGACGTAACCGGCCAGTTCCTTCAACTCGGCGTTGGAGAACTGCTTGGCGATGCCGCCCATGATGCCGTTGGCGCGACCCCAGGTGGCGGCGCCTTCGGTCTTGTAGGACTTGAGCGCCACGAAAATATAGTCGGCCGGCTGGCCCCCCACCTTGGGGTAGCTCGGGTCGATCGGCTTGTTGAAGTTGTCGCCATGGCAGGCGATACAACTACCCTTGTTCAGCAGCTCGGCCACCTTGGCCGATGCTGCCGGCGCGGCCTTGACGGCAGCGCTGCCGCCCATGCCGTGCTCGGAGTAATACGCCGCTACATCGGCCATGTCCTGGTCGTTCAGGCTGTCGGAGATGGCGCGCATGGTGGGGTGCTTGCGCTCGCCCTTCTTGTAGGCGTTCAGGGCGGACACGATGAACTTGGCGTTCTGGCCCGAGATCATGGGCACGCGGTAGATCTCAGGAAAGCTGGCCTGGTAACCCTGGATACCGTGACAGCCGATGCACATGGCGATCTTGGTCGCGCCGGCCTTGGCGTCACCCTTGGCTTCCTGGGCGTGGGCGGAGAACACCGTCGCAGAAGCGACAAGCAGGGAGATAAGCGTCAGCAACAGTTTGTTCATTTTGCGAGGACAATCAGCCAGTGGTTGATATAAATCAGCCTGACATTATATCTACCGCCAAAACCGGGTTTCCCAGCCCCCGACACCCCTGCTGCCCATGAAATTCCAAGGTACCTCGAACTACGTCGCCACCCAGGATCTGATGCTGTCGGTCAATGCCGCCATCACACTCAAGCGCCCCCTGCTGGTCAAGGGCGAACCCGGCACCGGCAAGACCATGCTGGCCGAGGAAGTGGCCGCGGCCCTGAAGCTGCCCCTGCTGCAATGGCACATCAAGTCCACCACCAAGGCCCAGCAGGGCCTGTACGAGTACGACGCGGTCAGCCGCCTGCGTGACAGCCAGCTGGGCGAGGAGAAGGTCAAGGACATCCACAACTACATCGTCAAGGGTGTGCTCTGGCAGGCCTTCACGGCCGACCAGCCCGTGGCCCTGCTGATCGACGAGATCGACAAGGCCGACATCGAATTCCCCAACGACCTGCTGCGGGAAATCGACCGCATGGAGTTCTACTGCTACGAGACGCGCGAGCTGATCAAGGCCAGGCACCGCCCCCTGGTCTTCATCACCTCCAACAACGAGAAGGAGCTGCCCGACGCCTTCCTGCGCCGCTGCTTCTTCCACTACATCAAGTTCCCCGACGCCGAGACCATGGCCAAGATCGTGGCCGTGCACTTCCCCGGCCTCAAGCAGGAGCTGCTGGGCGCGGCCATGAAAACCTTCTTCGACGTGCGCAACCTGCCCGGCCTCAAGAAAAAACCCTCCACCAGCGAACTGCTGGACTGGCTCAAGCTGCTGCTGGCCGAGGACATTCCGGCCGAGGCCCTGCAGAGCAGGGACGAGAAGGTGACTGTGCCGCCGCTGGTGGGCGCCCTGCTCAAGAACGAGCAGGACGTGAGCCTGTTCGAAAAACTGGTGTTCATGCAACGCAATAACCGCTGAGGCCTGCGCGATGACGAACAAACTCCTGCTCGAAGGCCTGTCCGACGCCGTCGGTTTTGTCGGCGGCGCCCTGGCCGGCTACTGGGCCGGCATCCTGCTGGGCTGGGATATCTTCGCAGAAGGCTACGGCGGCACCAGCATAGTCGCCATCGTGCTCGTGGGCCTGGGCGGCGGCCTGGGGCTGCAGGGGGCCCGTCGCTGGCGCGCCCGCAAGAGCGGAGAACGGGAAAGCTGAAATGGCCTTCGTCGAGCCCGTCACCCTGGCGCTGCGGGGCGTGCAGCTGGTGCCGCTGGGCCTGGAACACGAGGCGGGCCTGCGCGCCGCGGCGGCCGATGGCGCGCTCTGGAAGCTGCGCGTGACCGGTGTGCCCACGCCGGACGAGACCCCTGCCTACATCGAGACGGCCCTGAAGATGCGCGCCGAAGGCAGCCGCTTCGCCTTTGCCGTCGTGGAAGAACTCAGCGGCCGTGTGCTGGGTTGCACCAGCTACCATGACATCCTGCCGGCGGTGAAACGCGTGGAGATCGGCTACACCTGGTACGCGAAAAGCGTGCAGCGCACCCACGTGAACACCACGTGCAAGCTCATGCTGCTCACCCACGCCTTCGACGCCCTCGGCTGCCATGTGGTGGGCTGGCGCACCGACAACTTCAACTTCGCCTCGCAGGCCGCCATTGAGCGCCTGGGCGCGAAAAAAGACGGCGTGATCCGCGGCCAGGCCCTGCGGCGCGACGGCACCATCCGCGATACCGTGATGTACAGCCTGCGCAGCGGCGAATGGCCCGAGGTCCGCGCGCATCTGCACTACTTGCTGGACAAACCGCACTGAGGAGCTCGTCATGCTGATCGACTTCTTCTACACCCTGCGCTCGGCCAAGCTGCCGGTCTCGGTCAAGGAATACCTGACCCTGCTCGAAGCGCTTCAGGCGGGCGTGGTCGGCCCCAAGGCCGACCCCGAAGGAGGCAGCGCTTACTCGGTGGACGACTTCTACTACCTGAGCCGCACCACGCTGGTGAAGGACGAGAAGCACTACGACAAGTTCGACCGCGCCTTCTCCGCCTACTTCAAGGGGGTGGAGATGCTGACCGACTTCACCAGGGACATCCCGCTGGAGTGGCTGCGCAAGAACCTGGAGCTCAACCTCAGCCCCGAGGAGAAGGCCGCCATCGAGAAGATGGGCTGGGACGAGCTCATGGAGACGCTCAAGAAGCGTTTCGAGGAACAGAAGGAGCGCCACGAGGGTGGCAGCAAATGGATCGGCACGGGCGGCACCAGCCCCTTCGGCGCCAACGGCTACAACCCCCAGGGCATCCGCATCGGCCAGGACAAGAGCCGCAACAAGAACGCCATCAAGGTCTGGGACCAGCGCGCCTACAAGGACTACGACGACACCCAGGAATTGGGCACGCGCAACATCAAGGTGGCGCTGCGCCGCCTGCGCCGCTTCGCGCGCGAAGGCCACGAGCTGGAGCTGGACCTGCCCGACACCATCCGCGCCACCGCCGAGAACGCCGGTTATCTGGACATCCGACTAGTGCCCGAGCGTCACAACAACGTGAAGGTGCTGCTGCTCATGGACGTGGGCGGCACCATGGACGAGCACATCGCACGCGTGGAGGAGCTCTTCAGCGCCACCAAGACCGAGTTCAAGCACCTGGAGTTCTACTACTTCCACAACTGCGTCTACGACTTCATGTGGAAGAACAACCGGCGTCGCTACAGCGAGAAATTCCCGACCTGGGACATCATCCGCAAGTACAACAAGGACTACAAGCTGATCTTCGTGGGCGACGCCACCATGAGCCCCTACGAGATCCTGCAGCCCGGCGGCAGCGTGGAATACAACAACGAGGAAGCCGGCGCCGAATGGCTGCAGCGCCTCACGAACGCCTTCCCCAAGTTCGCCTGGATCAACCCCGAGCCCCAGGGCGTCTGGCAGTACCGCCAGAGCATCGGCATCATGCAGCAGCTCATGAACCACCGCATGTACCCGCTGACCATCAAGGGCATCGAGGAAGCCATGCGCCTGCTGACCAAGTGACGCAGGCCAGCCGCGCCGCGCGCGGTTGAACCCTCTCCTCCCTCCGCGGGCGGAGGGAGGCCGGGAGGGAGGTGCCCACATACGGCCACACGGTGGCCGGTACCACGCCATTTACAATGGCGTGGTACCGGCCACCGTAGTTCAATGGATAGAACGGCCCCCTCCTAAGGGGCAGATACAGGTTCGATTCCTGTCGGGGGCACCACACTGACACCCTCTCACCGGCGTCGCACCGCCCGCTTCACGGAATGATGTTCTGCAGCGGCCCCATCGGGCGCTGGATGATTTCCACTTCATCCACCTTGGGCTGGCCACCCCAGGAGCGGTAGACCACCTGATCGCCGACGAACAGCACCAGTGCGTTGAAACGCCAGCCCGTGGTCTCCGTGCGGCGGTAGAAATTCAGGAAGTCGGGCCAGAAGGAGCCCGTGCGCACCCTGGAAATCCGGGCGCCGACGATTTCCACACCGCGACAGGCGTCACGCGCTTCCAGACAGGCCACCACCCCCTGGTCCAGATCGTCACGCCTGAGCAGCGAGCCTGACGCAAAACGGTGGGCCACATCGGCGTGGGTCAGCCAGGTCATATTGGGATGCTGGGTGAGCGCAAAGCCGTTGTTCTCCATCGCCTTGCGGTCACTCTTGCGCGGCTCCAGCGCCTCGACAGCCGTGCGCGCCTCGTCAAAACTCTGGAAACTCGTGGAGTTGGTATGCGTTTCGGGCAGCAGGGTCGAACAGGCGGTGAGCAAGCCTGCCAGAGTCAGCGAGAGCAGGCGCTTGCACAGCATGCGGTATCTCATGAGAACTATCATGACGGTCTCGCCAGGCCTCTGGCCATAAGGAGTTCCCCCATGTTGCGCCTGAGCACCGTGCTTTTGTACGCCCGCACCTGCCTCGTCATGGTCCTGCTGCTGGCCTTCCAGGCCGCTCCCGCCCTGGCCCAGGCCAAGGTGGTGCGGACGCCCTACCAGAACCCCAAGGCATTGGTCGACATCTTCCTCGACGACCCGGCCAAGCTGGGCGCGGCCCTGTACTGGGTGCGCAGCCTGGTCAATCCGCTGACCGAGGCGCCCTACAGCATGTTCCCTGAAGACATGAGCATCATCGTGCTGCTGCACGGCACCGAGATCGTGACGCTGGCGAAGAAGAACCAGGAGCGTTACCAGGAAGTTCTGCAGCGCATGCGCTACTACGCCGACATGGGCGTGAAGTTCAAGGTCTGCGGTCTGGCGCTGCAGGACTACGGCTACACCGCGGCCGACATGCAGGACTTCGTGGAGGTGACGCCCTCGGCCATCACCGAGCTGATGCACTGGCAGAACCAAGGTTATGCGCTGATCCCTGCCATCGTGCTGGACAAGAAGTTTTCCATCGAGCAGATCCGCTGAAACGAGAACAGGCCCCGCAGGACCCGTGCTCATGCTCATGCGGGTGCCCTGCCTTACAGCGCGGCGTAGCCCGGGTTGGGCAGCACGCCCTCGACCTTCGGCATGTTGAGCTTGCGCGGCGCCACCTTGCCGCCACGCGCCTTGAGCCAGGTCTCGACCACGTCCCAGACCAGCTTGTTGCCGGCGCTCTTCGCCTCTTCGGCCACCGGGGCCCAGCCGGCCACCTTGTAGCTCTTGTCGGCTTCGATCAGCTTGCCGTTCAGGCGCATGTTGTCGATGCGCTTGCCCATGCCGGCCAGCGGGTTGCAGCTGTATTGCAGCCCACCCACGCGCACCATGTCGCCGCCCTGCTGGTAATAGGGATCGGGGTTGAAGAGGTTGTCGCAGACGTCTTCCAACACGGTCTTGATCATGGCGCCGCTCATCTCGCTGACCGTGGCGTAGGAGTAGGTGGTGGCCGTCATGTCCATGAGCCATTCACGCGTGATGGCCTGGCCCTGCAGCAGGCTGGTGCCCCAGCGGAAGCCCGGGGAGAAAGCGAGGTCCGCGCCCTGCACATCGATCAGCGCATCCAGCAGCAGCTGGTCGCCCGTGCCGTTGAAATTGCCACGGCGGTACAGCGTGCCTTCGGTCACGGCCAGCACCTCGCCCAGCTTGTTCTCGTAGGGCGCACGGACCTTCGTGATCAGCGCGTCCATCTCGCGGTCGGCCGGCAGCATGTTGGCGAAGATGGGCAGCAGCTTGTAGCGGAAGTCGCTGACCTTTTTATCCTTGACCTCGAAGTCCAGCACACCCAGGAACTTGCCGTTGGAGCCGGCATTGGTGACGATGGTCTGGCCGCCCTTGTTGCTGACGATACTCGCCACGGGCATGCCGTCGTGCGTGTGGCCGCCCAGGATGGCGTCGATGCCGCTCACGCGGCTGGCCATCTTGAGGTCCACGTCCATGCCGTTGTGCGAGAGCACCACCACCACCTGGGCCCCCTTGGCGCGCACCTCGTCCACCACCTTCTGCATGCTCTCGTCCTGGATGCCGAAGGACCAGTCCGCCACCATGTAGCGCGGATTGGCGATGGGGGTGTAGGGAAAGGCCTGGCCGATGATGGCGCAGGGCACGCCGTTCATCTCGCGGATCACATAGGGCTTGAACACCGGGTCGCCGAAGTCGGCGGTGGTGACGTTCTGCGCCACGAAATCGATCTTGCCGGCGAAGTCCTTCTCGATGATCTCCTTGACCCGCTCCATGCCGTAGGTGAACTCCCAATGGCCGGTCATGATGTCCACGCCCAGCAGCTTGCAGGCGTCCACCATGTCCTGCGCATTCGTCCACAGCGAGGTGGCCGAACCCTGCCAGGTGTCACCACCGTCCAGCAGCAGCGAACCGGGGCGGCTGGCACGCAGGCGCTTGACCAGGGTGGCCAGGTGCGCGAAACCGCCGACCTTGCCGTAACGGCGCGCGGCCTTCTCGAAATCGAGATAACTCAGGGCATGGGCCTCGGCCGAGCCGGGACGCACCTTGGCCACCTTGAGCAGATGCTCGCCCACCAGATGCGGCAGGCGGCCCTTCATGCTGCCGATGCCCAGGTTCACGTTGGGCTCGCGGAAATGGATGGGCTTGAGCTGCGCATGGCAATCGGTCATGTGCAGGAAGGACACCTGGCCGAACTTCGGGATGTCGTACAGGCCCTGGGCCGCGGTGGCTGCATCGGCTTCGGCGTAAGCGCCCAGACCCATGCCGGCCATGGTGCCGGCGCCCAGCACCTGCATGAATTCACGTTTGGAAAGATTCATATTTCTGCATCCACTGATGTAAGTGAAGTAAAAAAGGCCCGGGACGACCCGGGCCGATGGTAGACGTTTACTGGTTGACGGGCGACTTGGGGTCAAGCAGCAGGGCCATGATGTGCTTGACCTGCTGTTCGTTCAGCACGCCTGCGTGGCCCGCGCGCGGCATTTGAGAGCAGGCGCTGTAAGCCTTGGCGTTCCAGATCTTGCCCCAGGTGTACTGGATGATGGCGGCGGACTCGGGTGCGTACAGATTGCTCACACCGCGTATCTTGCCGTAGTTGTACAGGCTCGGGCCCAGCGTGCCATAGGAGATCTCGGTCTTGCTGATCTGGTGGCAGTTGTAGCAGTTGCCGCCGTTCTCGCTGCCGGCTGGATCGCTCCAGGTCTTGCCACGGCCGCTCTGGGCGATCTTTTCGCCTTCCTTCCAGTCGCCGATGTACTGGCCACCTGCAGGCCACTGGATGGATGCGAAATTGGCGGCTTCGATGGACTTGGCCACTTTCTCATCCAGCGGCTTGCCCGCCACATCTGCGGCGCTGCACGCGCTGTTGGCCTCGTCCTGCACCAGGCGGTCCACCTTGGCCTGGCCCTGGTCGCGGAAGGAGGACTGGGCGATCCGGGTCGTCAGTTGATCCAGTTCAGCGCTATCGGGCAGGCTGGAGCAACCGGCCACCAGCGCGGCGGCCAGGGCCGCAGCGCAGACTATGTACAGAGTTTGTTTCTTCATGGTATCGGTCTCCTCTTAACGCTTGAGAGCTGGGGCGATGGACTCGCCACCCTTGCCGTTGACACCCATGTACACACCCAAGGCGATCGTGGCTTCGCTGCCATAGCCCGGGTAGGGGAAACGCTGCTGACGGTAGCAGTCGTTCAGGCGCCGCTGCATGCCCCACAGTTCACCGGAGGAAACGCGGTAGGCGGGCCAGGCGCCGAAGCCGGCGCCCGCACCCGGGTTCTTGGTCAGATTGGGCAGATCCTGCAGGCGGATACGTTTGCCTTCTTCACCGTGACAGGTGGCGCAGGCAAAGTCATGGCTGCCACCGCGCATGAAAAACAGGCGCTTGCCCACTTCATACATGGTCTTTTCCTGTGCGTGATCCTGCGGCAGCTGGAATTTCATGCCGCGCGATTCGGAGGAGATCCAGGCCACCAGGCCTTCGATATGGGCCTGCTCCCCCTTGCCAAACGGCGTCTTGGCAATCTCGGCTGCATTGAAGCCCTGCAGGGTCTCCATGCAGGTCAACAGGCGCGACTCCAGGTCCTGCACCTTGTTGGTATCGGCAAAGTAGCGCGGCAGTTCGACGAAAGCACCCTTGACCACACCCGGACCCTTGCCCAGATCGCACTTCTCCAACGACATGCTCTTGGGGCCGCGCTTTTGCTTCCAGAGGTCTTCCCCCTTGGCCTCGAACAGCTCGGCAGGATTGCCGTCGGCCAGCAAGGCACGGTATTCGGCTATGCCGTCGGCCGCGGATTTCTGCGCCAGCGCAGCACCGCTGATCATGAGGGCGCCTAGCGCCAGGGTCCAACGTTTCATGTCTGTCACCTCGTCGGTTTTTGTAAAAGCAAAAAATGGAGAAGGGCAAGCGCGCCTTCTCCATCCGTGTTTGCGTCGTGCCGGGTCAGGAGACCGTGGCTTCGTCGGTGCGGCTGTCGCCCTTGTTGTCCTTCCAGCTCACGCTGACCTTGTCACCGGCCTTGGCGCCCTTGACAACGAACTGCATGAACGGGTTCTTGGACACGGCC